>NZ_WFLL01000040.1:0-52424 GCF_009208755.1 Janthinobacterium sp. FT14W
GTCGAGGTGGAGCGCCGCCGCGCTTTGACGCACAAGCTTACAAAGGCCGCAATGTCGTCGAGCGCGCAATCAACCGCCTGAAAGATTTCCGTGCCGTCGCAACTCGCTACGATAAACGCGGACACAACTATCTGGCAGTCGTGATTATCGCAACAATGATTCTATGGCTCCTCTGAAATCAGTCAGATAGACCCTAGCGCGCGCCGCGACCGGCGCTGCTCACACCTCGACGGCCAGGTCGTCGAAGTCGGCCAGGGTGCCGCCATTGGCGATCAACTGCTCGAAACTTTGCCGGCGGCGCAGATCGATGTCCGTGTTGCTGACGCCCCGTTTCCAGTAGCCCGCCACCAGCACCTGCTCTTTCGCCAGGCCCGCATCCATGCGCAAATACTGGCGGATGGCGCGCATTTCATCGCGCTCGCCGGCGCCCCAGATGACGTAACCGTGCGGGTCCGGCAAGGCCCGGGCCTGGGCTGCCAGCGGTCCGTCCGGCGCCACGTGGTCCGTGCCCAGGCGCTGCAATGCCAGGCCCGGCACGGCGGGTAATTCTTCGAACGCGGCGGCATCATCGGTCACGACCCAGCCGATGCCGGCGGCGCCGGCGGGCCATTGCCGCAACATGGCGTACAGGGCGGGAATGCCCGTTTCGTCGAGGAAGAGGGCGATTTTCTTTTCGGCACCGGCAGGAATGACGAATTGCGGGCGCGGTCCCGTCAGGCGGAAGACATCGCCCGCGCGCAGCTTATTACCCCAGCGCATCATCGGACTCGCGTGTGCATGCCGCACGATATCGAAGGCAAACGTTCCTGCCTGCGCGTCAAAGCTGCGCACGGTGTAGATGCGCGAGGCGCCGCCGTACGCGGGTCCGTCGAGATGGATGCGGAAAGCCACGTTGGGCAGGGCCCAGTGGGGATCGTCGCCGGAACGCGCCAGGCGGGCCGTGACGCGCAGCACGCTGGGAACGGGGTGCGCGATGGCGACGACGGCGGCCGTCACTTCATGCAGGCTGCGGTCATGCTCGGCGTTGCGCAGGGGGCCGCCGGATTGCTGTTCTGGGGGTGTTGCCATGGTAAGTACTCCTTGGTATTGGGTAATTAGTTTCATCATGCTAAACTAATTATCTGAAACCGACAACGCAGCTGCCGCCACGGACAATCACGATGACTATTGCCACAACTTCGCCCCGTCCCGGGCGTCCCGCCAGCATCACGCGCGAGCGCATCGCGGACGCGGGCATCGCGCTGGGCTTGCCCGCCATGACCTTCACGGGCGTGGCCGCCTTGCTGGGCGTCAGCCACGTGGCGCTGTACAAGCACGTGGCGCACCTGGCCGCGCTCAAGCTGCTGGTGGCCGAGGAGATTTTTTCGCGCTGGCAATTGCCGGCGCCCGGCGAGGATGGCCTGGAGAACTACCTGCTGCGTTTCAGCGCTTCGCTGCGCGCACTGGTCAAGTCGCACCCGGGGCTGGCGCCCTACCTGCTGCGCAGGAAAGCGACGACACCGGCCATGCTGGCCCGCATCGACGCCCACCAGGCGCAGGTGGCGCACGCCTACCAGTTGCCGAAGCAGCGCGCCCGCTGGCTGCTGTCGACCGTGGCCTTGCATTGCGTGGCGCTGGCCGACACCGCGTATGCGCCGGCCGGCGATGCATGGGATGACGAGGACGCTAACGATAGCGACAGGGCCATCGAGGCCGAGTTCGACCTGGGCATGCGCGCGCTGGTGACCGGGGCGCTGGCCATGCCAGCGCAGTGATGCCGCCCCCTGGCTACGCCTGCGCGTGCTCCGGCCGCCATTGCCCGCTGGCGCGCGGCAGCACCAGGGTCACCACCAGGCCCCGTTCCTCGCCATTGCGCAAGGATAATTCACCATGGTGCGCCAGCGCCACCGTCTGGGCGATGGACAGGCCCAGGCCGAAGCCGCCCGTGGCGGCGTTGCGTGATGTTTCCAGCCGATAAAACGGTTCCAGCGCCCGCTGCAGCAGCGCTTCGGGAATGCCGGGACCGTCGTCGCGCACCTCGATCGTCACCTCGCTTGCGTCGTCTTGTACCAGCACGCGGGCCGCGCCGCCATAGCGGATGGCATTGTCGACGATGTTTTGCAGGCAGCGCTTCAGGCTGCGCGGGTGGGCGGGCAGGGGCGCCGCCTGGCCCGTAATGCTGACCTGGCCGCCCGTTTCCGCGCAATCGCTGCGCAGGCTGGCCAGCAGGCTGTCGATATCGACCATCTGCCGCTGTTCGTGCAAGCCGCTGTCCTGCACCATGGTCAGGGTGGCACCCACCAGTGCATCCATTTCATCGAGGTCGCGGCGAAATTTCACGCGCTCCCCCTCGCCGGGCAGCAGCTCCGTGCGCAGTTTCATGCGCGTGATGGGCGAGCGCAGGTCGTGCGAGACGGCAGCCAGGAAGCGCGTGCGCTCGGCGATATTGTCGATCAGGCGGCGCTGCATGGCGTTGAACGCCTGCGATGCCTTGCGCACTTCCGTGGGACCATGCGTGCCCAAGGGCGGGCTGAAGATGTTTTCGCCCAGCTTGTCGGCCGCGCTGGCCAGCTTGCCCAGCGGCTGCATCACGAGGCGCACGGCCAGCCAGGCCAGCAGCAGGATGGCGGCGATGCGCAGCACGTAGATGCGCAGCAGATAGTCGATGGCGGCCGCGCGCGGCGCCGTGCTCATGCCCGCCTGGCCTTCGCGCGCTTGTGCCTGCAGCCAGGTGCCGTCGTGCAGGCGCAGCTGGACGACGAAGTGGCCCGTGGGGAAGGGATCGCGCAGCAGGGTCAGCCAGTTGCCTTCGCGGGGCGCCGCGTGCGCCAGTTCGCTGGCCAGCACGCGCACGCCATGATGCGCCAGTTCATCGGCCTGGCCGCCCAGGCGCTGGCGCAGCACGTCGAGGAACAGTTCGCTGCTGAAGACGTCGTTGCGGTCCAGGGGCGGCGGCGTCGCGGCGGGGCCGTCGACGGCCCGCACGTTAAAATCGGCGCTGCTGATGGCGGCCAGCATGGCGGGGCGGCTGGCGGCCGGCACGGCGTCGAGCATGCGCACGGCGTCGGCCAGGCGGGTGGCGGCCAGGCGCGTGGGAATTTCCATCGCCTTGCCGTAGCGCATGTCATACCAGATGGTGCCCGTCAAGGCCTGCGCGGCCAGCATGCCGAGCACCAGCACCAGGGCCAGGCGGCCCGACAGGCTGCGCGGCCACAGCCGTTGCAGCACGGCGGCCAGGCGCCTCATTCTTCGTACGCCACGTCGGCGTTGAGCATGTAGCCGCCATTGCGGATGGTCTTGATCAGGGCCGGCAGGCGCGGATTGTCGCCCAGCTGCTGGCGCAACCGGCTGACGCACACGTCGATCGAACGGTCGAAGGGCAGGCTTTCCTTGCCATACACGGCGGCCAGCAGGAAGTCGCGGCTCAGGGTGCGTTTCGGATGGTCGAGCAAGGCCCGCAGCACCAGGTAGTCGGAACTGCCCAGCGACAAGGTCACGCCTTGCGGCGAGCGCATCTGGCGCGCCCGCGTGTCGAGCTGCCAGCCTTCGAAACGCAGCGTGGCGATGCGGTCCGCTTCGTGCTTTTCCGGGAAGCTGCGGGCGCGGCGGATGATGACCTTGATGCGTGCCAGCAATTCGCGGGGATCGAAGGGTTTCGGCAGGTAATCGTCGGCGCCCACTTCCAGGCCCACGATGCGGTCGACCAGGGTGCCGCGCGCCGTCAGCATGATGACGGGAATGTTGCGCCGCGCGCGCAACTGGCGGCACAGTTCCAGGCCGTCGTCGCCGGGCAGCATCAGGTCGAGGATGATCATGTCGATGGGCGTGCTGGCCAGCACTTGCCACATTTCATCGCCACCGGACGCCGCGTGCGCCTGGTAGCCTGCACCGTCCAGATATGCCGACAGCAATTGCCGGATTTCCCCATCGTCGTCGACGATCAATACCTGGTCCGCCCGTTTCGTTCCTGTAGCCATGTTCCTGCTGTCAAAGGTGATGTGTTGCGCATTTTTGTAATGGCATGTGACGGCCATGCTGCGCCAACACATTTCATTACATTCCCGCCCGCGGGCCTGTTCTGGCCCTGCCAGCCGGCCATTATAGTACCTGTAGTGAGAATCATTACAATCCGCAAAGGGAAGCGACATGCATCAGGAGAAACAATTCAGCCGCAGCAATAGCACGGCCAGGACCATCGAATCGTTGTTCGGCCAGTACGGCAAGCTGTCGGCCACCGCCGGGGTGGCGTTGACGTCGCTGGGCGCCACGGGCGCGGCCCTGGCCGCCGATGCGGCCGATGCGGCCACTTCGGCCGCCACGCAGCCGCAGCAATTGAACGAGGTGGTCGTCAAGGCCGAGCGCGAAGCGCCCGCCTACAAGCCGGAACACCTGAGTTCGGCGAAATTCGCCCAGCCCCTGCGCGACACGCCGCAAAGCATCACCATCGTGCCGCGCGAAGTGCTGACGGAGCAAAATGCGCAAAACCTGCAGGACATCCTGAAGAACGTGCCCGGCATCACGTTTACGTCGGGCGAGGGCAACCTGGGCTGGGGCGATTTGTTTACCATCCGCGGTTTTTCTTCCGAGCAAAGTCTGACGGTGGACGGCATGCGCGACGCGGGCATGTCCAGCCGCAACGACACGTTCAACCTGGACCAGGTAGAAGTGTTCAAGGGCACCGGTTCCATCGAATCGGGCACGTCGGCCGTGGGCGGTACCGTCAACCTGGTCAGCAAGGAAGCCAGACTGGGCAATGCGAATACGGCGTCCTTTGGCGTGGGCAGCGCGGCCTACCGCCGCGTGACGGCCGATGTGAACCGGCAGCTGGGCACGGGCAGCGCCCTGCGGCTGAATGTCATGAAGCAAAAGAACGACGCGGCGGGGCGCGACGTGACGAACAACGAGCGCCAGGGCCTGGCCTTGTCGGCGGGCACGGGCCTGGACAGCGCCACGCGCGTGTGGGTCGACCTGTTCCACCAGGAAGATGACAACGTGCCCGACGGCGGCTTGCCGATCCAGCGGGGCACGGGCGGCCAGCCCATGGCCAACGTGCCGCACAGCGCCTGGTTCGGCGCCGATAGCTACACCCAGCGCACCACGTCGGATGCGGCCAGCATCAAGGTCGAGCACGATTTCGCGCCGGGCGTGAAGCTGCGCAACCAGACGCGCTGGGCGCTGACGGACAATCTGTCCGTGCTGTCGCCGGCCCGTTTCAATGCAGCCAGCGCCAATGGCGCCACCCTGGGCACGTCGCTGGGCTACACGGGCGTGGGCGGCTTGACGAAAATCAATGGCATTGCCGCGTACGCGGATGCCAGCAACAAGACGGATGCGTATGGCGTGCTGCGCGGCAGCGATTTCGGCACCTCGAAGCGCTACAGGATACTGGCGAACCAGACCGATGCCAGCGTCGCCTTTGACACGGGACCCGTGCGGCACGAAGTGGTGGCGGGCCTGGACCTGTACCGCGAAACCTATGGCGACTACCAGCGCACGGTGAATGCCCCCGCGGGTACCCTGTGGTTCGACATGGCCCATCCGCAAGTGGCGCAGGGCAGCGTGGCCACCGTCAAGGGCAATGGCGGCCTGGAATCGGTCATCAGCAATGCGGGCCTGTACGTGACGGACGCCATCCGTTTGACGCCGCAATGGCGCATGGTGGCGTCCCTGCGCTACGACCACTGGAAGGCGGACACGTCGCTGAAGGGCGTGCATACCTCGCACAGCAGCGATGGCGCCGCCAGCGGCCGCCTCGCCGTCCTGTACAAGCCCGTCGACGAGGCCAGCCTGTACCTGGCGTACGCGCAGGCGGCCCAGCCGTCGGCCCTGGGCGCCTCGACGAACAATGCCATCTACGGCTCGGCGGCGGCATCCGCGTATGCGCCGGCCACGTCGAAGACCATGGAGCTGGGCGGCAAGTGGGATGTGCTGCGCCACCGCCTGGCGTTGACGGGCGCCATTTTCCGCACGCAAGTGAGCGATTCCTGGGAGTACGGCGACGACGAAGTCTCGCCCGTGCGCGCCTTGCCGGCCAAGCGGGTCCAGGGGGCGGAACTGGGCGTGCAGGGCAATGTCACGGAGCAATGGTCCGTGTATGGCGGCATGTCGCGTCTGATGAGCATGCAGACCAAGGGCGCCAACCGCGGCAGCGAAGCGAAGAATGTGCCGGACTGGACCTTCAATCTGTGGACCTCGTACACGCCGACGGCGGGCCTGGTGCTCAGCTATGGCGCACAGTACGTGGGCGAGCGCCGCTATTCGGACAATGCCTATGTGGGCGGCTTGAACAATAACAGCAGCACCGTTGCCGGCCCCGCGGGCAAGGCGCCCACCTATGTGTTCGACACGGAAAAGGCGCCGTCGTACTGGGTGCAAAGCCTTGCCGCCCGCTACCGGGTCAACCCGCGCCTGGCGCTCAACCTGAACGTGCAAAACCTGGCCAACAAGTTTTACTGGGCGCGCATCGGTTCCTCGCTGGATGGTTTCCAGCTGTACGGCGTGCCCGGCGCCAGCCGCAGCGTCAGCCTGAGCGCGGACCTGAGCTTCTGATGCCGGCCAGTGTCAAGGCGCTGGGCCAGCTGCCGGCGGCGCACTGGTCCGCCATGCTGTCCGGCGCCGATGGCGATGGACAGCAGGCGCTGGCGTGGCTGCAGGCCGCCGCCCGCCAGGGCGTGCCGCGCGCCCAGGCGATCCTGGCGCAGCGCCTGCTGGTGGGGCAGGGCGTGCCGCCCGACCCTGCGCAAGCCGTGCACTGGTTCCGCCAGGCGGCCGCGCGCGACGATGTGGAAGCCGTCAACATGCTGGGCCGCTGCCTGGAAAACGGCTGGGGCGTGGCGGAGGATGCGCAGCTGGCCGTGTACTGGTACCGGCAGGCGGCCGCAGGCGGGCTGGACTGGGGCATGTACAACCTGGCGAATCTGCTGATGAGCGGCAAGGGCCTTGCCGCCGACCGGCCTGCCGCGCTGGCGCTGTACCGCCAGGCCGCCCGCCTGGGCCACGCCAAGTCCATCAATATCCTGGGCCGTTTTTATGAAGAAGGCTGGGAAATGCTGCCCGACCCGGCGCAGGCGGCCGTGCTGTATTGCCAGGCGGCTATCGGCGGCGACTTTCGCGGCCAGTTCAACCATGCGCGTTTGCTGTTGCTGCGGGGCAAGCCACAGCAGGCCGTGGCCTGGCTGCGTCGCATTCCCGTCACGGCCACGCCCGCGTTCATGGCCAATCTGCACCCGTGGCTGGCGCAATCGGATGTGCCCGCCGTACGCGCGCTGGCGGCCGAACCATTATTTATTGAATAAGAGAGCAACATCATGCTGCATTTGAAAGCCGTGCTGAACGCAGCCGAACTGGCGCACGCGCGCACGGCGCTGGAAGGCGCCGATTGGGAAGATGGCAGGGTCACCTCGGGCAGTTTGCCGGAGAGTATCAAGCGCAATGGGCAATTGCCCCAGCAGGGACCGCTGGCGCAGCACTTGCAGCAGCTGGTGCTGCAAGCCTTGCGCCGCAACCAGCTGTTCTTTTCGGCCGCCTTGCCGCGCCACATCGCGCCGCCCATGTTCAGCCGCTACGACGGCGAACGCCGGGACTACCTGGACGAGCACGTGGACGTGGCCATGCGCTACCTGCCCGATGGCGGGCGGGTGCGCACGGACCTGTCCTGTACTTTATTCCTCAGCCATCCCGAGGAGTACGAGGGCGGCGAGCTGGTGCTGGCCGACAGCTGGCGCGACGAGCACGTCAAGCTGGCGGCTGGCGACATGCTGCTGTATCCGGCCGACAAGATCCACCGGGTCAATCCCGTCAGCAAAGGTTGCCGCTATGCCAGCTTCTTTTGGCTGGAAAGCATGGTGCGTGACGAAGCCCAGCGCCGGCTGCTGTTCCAGATGGACCGCGACCTGATGCTGCTGCGCGTCGAAGAGCAGCACGCGACGTCCACGGCCGTGCTGGGCCTGACGGGCGCGTATCACAACCTGCTGCGCATGTGGGCGCAGGGCTGAGCGCATTTGCGCTACCATGCCTGCATCGTCGAAGGAGAACAGCATGAGCGAGGCTTGCCGGCATCTGCAGGATATCCATACCCGTGGCGCGAATGGCGATGGCTGCGAGGAATGCCTGAAAACGGGCGACAGCTGGGTACACTTGCGCGTCTGCATGGTGTGCGGCCATGTGGGCTGTTGCGACGACTCGAAAAACCGGCATGCGGGCCGGCACTTCCACGCCACGGGCCACCCCATCATCCGCTCGAAGGAGCCGGGCGAAACCTGGGGCTGGTGCTATGTGGACCAGCTGTTCTATGACCCGATCTAGCCGGCCATCCGATGGCTTGCCGCCAGCCAAGGTAAGATGACGGTATTTTCAAGACTGTGAGAGGCCCGGGTGCGCGTGCTGCTGGTGGAAGACGATCCGATGATCGGGGAAAGCCTGGTCGAGGGCTTGCGCGGCGAGTGCTATGCCGTGGACTGGGTGCGCGATGGCCACGATGCGGAGCTGGCGCTGGCCGGCTTTGACTACGATCTGATGCTGCTGGACCTGGGCTTGCCCGGCAAAGAAGGCATGGATGTGCTGCGCGGCGCGCGGGCGCGGGGCGCCGGGCTGCCCGTGCTGATCATCACGGCGCGCGACGGCACGCCCGCGCGCGTGGCAGGGCTCGACAGCGGCGCCGACGACTACCTGGTCAAGCCGTTCGACCTCGACGAGCTGCTGGCGCGCATCCGCGCGCTGCTGCGGCGCCGCGTCAGCCGTTCGCGCTCCGTCATCGAGCATGGCGCGCTGACCCTGGACCTGGCCAGCCACGATGTCACGTTCGAGGGAGAACAGATCAAGTTGCCGCCGCGCGAGTTTTCCGTGCTGCGCGCCTTGCTCGACCATCCGGGCAAGGTGGTGTCGAAGCGCCAGCTGGGCGAAAAGCTGTATGGCTGGGATAGCGAAGTGGAAAGCAATACCGTCGACGTGTACGTGTACCAGCTGCGCAAGAAGTTCGGCGCGGACTGCATCCAGACCGTGCGCGGCGTGGGCTACAAGATGCGGGTAGCATCTTGCTGACCCTCCGCCGCCAATTGCAGCTGGGCTTGCTTGCCGCCACCTTGCTGTGCGTGCTGGGGGCGGGCATTTCACTGTTCCGCTCGCTGCTGGAAGAAACCAATGAACTGGCCGATCTGCAGCTGCGCCAGCTGGCCGTGGCCTTGCCCGACGAATTCGAACCGCAGACGGGCTTGCCCGCCGCGCAGGACCCGGAAGAAGCGTTCGTGCTGCAGGCGTGGGACGAGGACGGGCAGCCATTGCCCGTCTTGCCGGACCAGCCGCAATTGCCGCGCTATGCGCTGGCCGGCTTTGCCGACGTCCTGGTGCAGGGCGAGGACTGGCGCCTGTACGGCGTGACGCGGCGCGGCCGCTACGTGCAGGTGGCGCAGGCGCAGGCCGTGCGCGACCAGCTGGCCTGGCAAATGACCGTGCGGGCGGGTGCGCCGCTGCTGGCGTTTGCGCTGCTCCTGGGGCTGCTTATCGTCGTCGTGGTGGGACGCGCGCTGGCGCCCCTGCAGCGACTGGCCGCATCGGTGGCGGGCCGTTCGCCCGATGCGCTCACGCCGCTGGCAGCCGACGACATGCCGCCCGAACTGCGGCCCGTGGCGCTGGCGCTCAACAGCCTGATGGGGCAGTTCGAGGCGGCGCTGACGGCGCAGCGCACCTTTGTCGCCGATGCCGCGCATGAATTGCGTTCGCCGCTGACGGCATTGAAACTGCAGCTGCAGGTGGCCGAGCGCGCCGCCAGCGAAGAAGAACGCCGCGTGGCCCTGGCGCGCCTGCATGAACGGCTGGACCGCAGCACGCATCTGGTGCGCCAGCTGCTCAGCCTGGCACGCCATGAGACGGCACTGGCGGCCAGCCAGCTGCACACGGTGGACCTGGGGCAGCTGCTGGAAGCGGCCGTGGCCGACCACAGCGCGCTGGCAGACAGCCGCGAGATCGACCTGGGCGTGGTGGAAACGCTGCCGGCCACGGTGCTGGTGCAGGCGGACCCGGACGGCTTGCAAGTGCTGCTGAATAACCTGATCGACAACGCCTTGCGCTACACGCAGCAGGGCGGCCGGGTCGATCTGCAGGCGGCGCTGGAAGAGGGCCGGCCCCTGCTGCGCGTCTCCGACAACGGCCCCGGCGTGCCGCGCCAGCACCATGCGCGCCTGTTCGACCGCTTCTTCCGCCCCGACGGCAACGACGCCTGGGGCTGCGGCCTGGGACTGTCCATCGTGCGCCACATCGCCGAGCACCACCAGGCCGACATCGCGCTGGCCGACGGGGAGGCGGGGCGGGGCTTGCAGGTGACGGTGCGCTTTCCGCAGGCGGCCTGAACGGACAAAAAAAAAAGCGGATGCCGGCGAGGGCATCCGCTTTTCAGTCGCAGGCGAAGCGCTTACGCCAGCTCGGTGATGAATTGCGCGCGCGCGGGGCGCACTTTTTTCAGGTCCACCAGCCAGTCGCCTTCGCCGGCGCGGTAGCCCAGCGGCAACATGACGACGGAGCGCAAGCCTTTTTCGCGCAGGTTCAGGATTTCGTCGACCTTGGCCGGATCAAAACCTTCCATCGGCGTCGAATCGACTTTTTCCTGCGCCGCGGCGATCAGGGCCGTGCCCACGCCGATATATGCCTGGCGCGCCGCGTGCTGGTAGTTGGTTTCCGCGTCGCGCTGCGGATACGAGGCCAGGATCTGCTGGCGGTACGCTTCCCAGCCTTCATTCCTGAAGCCGCGCACCTCGTTGACGAGGTCGAAGCGCTGGTTGATACGTTCCACCGTGTAATTGTCCCAGGCGGCAAACACCAGCAGGTGCGAGGAATCCGTCACCTGGGCCTGGTTCCATGCATGCGGCTTGATCTGCTCGCGCAGGGCCGGATTCGTCACCACGAACACTTCATACGGGTGCAGGCCGCTGGAGCTGGCCGTCAGGCGCACGGCTTCCAGGATGCGCTCGACTTTGTCTTGCGGCACCGTTTTCGCCGGGTCCATCTTCTTGGTGGCGTAGCGCCATTGCAATGTTTCGAGCAAATCGGACATGTAAATCCCTTTCATAATGAATAGTTCAGATTGGAAATGATAGCGGATTCGGCCATTTCAAGTGCGGCGGCTAAAAGAACTTGTCGTTCGTGCCCAAATTAGCGCACTCGGGCAATGTTGTCTACAGGCCAACCATGGCAAGTTCCACCGCGGGGTAGCGCGCGCCCTGCACGGCGGCGGGCGCGATGGCGGCGCCGATGGCGGCCAGCTCGCCTGCGTTCAGCGCGACCTGCGCGGCGGCCACATTCTCTTCCAGGTGCGCCAGGCTGCGGGCGCCGGGAATGGGCACGATGTCGCTGCCTTGCGCCAGCAGCCAGGCCAGGGCCAGCTGGGCCGCCGTGACGCCGCGCGCCGCCGCCAGGCCTTGCAGCGCAGCCACCAGGCGCCCGTTGGCCGCCATCGCCGGCGCCTGGAAGCGGGGCAGGCTGTGGCGGTAGTCGTCGGGCGCCAGCGTGGCGCTGGAAGGAAGCTGGCCCGTGAGGAAGCCCCGGCCCAGCGGGCTGTAGGGCACGAAGCCTATGCCCAGTTCGCGGCAGGCGGGCAGCACCTGCGCTTCCACGTCGCGGCTCCACAGCGAGTATTCGGATTGCACGGCCGCAATCGGGTGGACGGCGTGGGCGCGGCGCAGGGTGGCGGCCGACACTTCCGACAGCCCCAGGTGGCGTACCTTGCCCGCCCGGACCAGCCCGGCCATGGCGCCCACCACGTCTTCGATGGGCACGGCGGGGTCCACGCGGTGCTGGTACAGCAGGTCGATGCTGTCGATGCCCAGCCGGGACAGCGATGCCTCCACGGCCCGCACGATGTGTTCGGGCCGGCTGTCCACGCCCGCCATGCGTTCCACGCCCTGGCCGTGCGGCAATATCCTGAAGCCGAACTTGGTGGCGATGCTCACTTTGCCGCGCAGCTGCTTCAGGGCGCGCCCCACCAATTCCTCGTTGGCGTAGGGGCCGTAGACTTCCGCCGTGTCGATCAGGGTCACACCCAGTTCCACGGCGCGGTGCAGCACGCGCAGCGAGGTTGCCTCGTCCGCGCCGCCGTACGCAAAGCTCATGCCCATGCAGCCCAGGCCGATGGGGGCGACCTGCAGGCCGGAGGTGCCCAGTGTTCTGTATTCCATTGCCATTCCTTTTCCAAAAAGAGGCAATCAGTATGCTGGAAGGAACACCATGCGATAAGATCGCTTATCCTGCATGTATTACTGAATATGGTTCATGAATAATGGCTGACCTGAATGAATTGACGGCCTTTGCCGCCGTCGCCCGCCTGCGCAGCTTTCGCAAGGCGGCGCTGGAACGGGGCGTGTCCGCCTCGGCCCTCAGCCATGCGCTGCGCGCGCTGGAAGAGCGCCTGGGCGTGCGCCTGCTGAACCGCACCACGCGCAGCGTCACGCCCACCGAGGCGGGGCAGCAGCTGCTGGCGCGGCTGGCGCCGGCCATGCGCGAAATCACGGATGCCCTGCTGGACCTGAGCACCTTGCAGGATGTGCCCGCAGGCAAGTTGCGCCTGAACGTGCCCCGTCCCGCTGCCCGGCTGCTGCTGGCGCCCATGCTGGCCCGTTTTGTCGCCCGCTATCCGCGCGTGCAAGTGGAACTCGTCACCGATGACGGCATGATCGACATCGTGCGCGACGGTTTTGACGCGGGCATCCGCTTCGGCGAGCACGTGGCGGCCGACATGATCGCCGTGCCCGTGGGCGCGCCGCAGCCGTTCGTGGTGGTGGCGTCGCCCGCCTACTTGGCGGCGCATGGCGCACCAAGCACGCCGCGCGCGCTGCTCGAACATGCCTGCATCGGCCGGCGTTTTCCCAGCGGGCGCCAGTATGCGTGGGAGTTCTGCCAGGCGGGCGAGGGCGTCAGCATCGCCGTCGGCGGCCCGCTGGTGTTCGACGATGACGAGCTGATGCTGCGCGCGGCCCGCGACGGCGCGGGACTGGCGTATGTGTACGAAGCCGATGCGCGCGCCGATATCGCGGCGGGGCGGCTGGTCTGCGTGCTGGAGCGCTGCCTGCCGCCGCCGCCCCGTTACTTCCTGTACTACCCGGGCCGGCGGCAGATGCCGGCCGTCTTGCGCGCCTTTGTCGACATGCTGCGCGCCGATGCGGCCATGCCGCCGCAGGCACCCGCGTAGTCAGCCTGCGGCCGGCGGCGCGCCATGCTCGACGGGCCATTTGACGGTGAACACGCTTCCCCCGAGGCCGCCGCCCGCCTTGCCGCGCGTGCAGGCGGCGCTGCCGCCGTGGGCGCGGGCGATGGCCTCGACCACGGCCAGTCCCAGGCCGCTGCCCGCATTCAGGTCGACCCTGGCGCTGTCGCCGCGGCGGAACGCTTCGAACACGTGCGGCGCCAGTTCCTCCGGAATGCCGGGGCCCGCATCCTCGACGCTGAGGTAATACTGGCCCGCCTGCACGCGGGTGCGCACGCGCAGCAGGCCCGGATGCGCATAGCGGCGGGCGTTGTCGAGCAGGGCCAGCACGATTTGCCGGATGCGTGCCGCGTCGCAGCAGACGGGATGGTCGGACAGGTGCAATTGCAGGGTAAAGCCGGCCGCTTCCATCTCCGGCGCCAGCAGGCGGCCCACTTCCCCGATTTCCAGGGTCAGGTCCGTCCACGCCATGCGCAGCTGCATGTGGCCGCTGTCGGCCAGGCTCAGGGTGCGCAGGTCCTCGATCAGGCGGCCCAGGTCTTCCACTTGCGCCAGCAGGCTGGAAAACGGCACTTCCTCGGGCTTGAAGACGCCGTCGACGACGCCTTGCAGGGTGCCGCGCAGGATGGTCACGGGCGTGCGCAGCTCGTGCGCGATGGCCGCATTCCACGTTTCGCTCTCCTTGGCCGCCCGCTGCAAGCGTTCGGCCATGCTGTTGAAGTCGTCGACCAGCATGGCCGTCTCGCCCAGGCTGCGGTCGCCCGCGAACGCGCGCGCGGACAGGTCGCCATGCGCCACGCGGCGCACGCTGTCCATCACGGAATTGATCGGTTTGAGAATGCGCGAAGCGAGCTTGATGGCGAAAAACGCCGCCAGCCCCAGGCCGAAGATGGTGATGGCGAAGATCCACAGCCATTCGGCCGTCGTGGGCGACCAGTCGTCCGGCTCGGACAGCATGCCGGGGTCGATCTTGAAGGCGATGGCAAAGAAGGTCCAGGAACCGATCCAGATGAGCAGGATGCCGCTGACCATCAGCACGGACATCGACAGCACGATCTGCCGGTTCAAGCCTGTGAAGCGCATCAGAGCTCGCTTTCCAGCCGGTAGCCCACGCCGCGCAGGCTGGCCGGCATGTTCATCACGCCCGCTTCCTCCAGTTTCTTGCGCAGCTTGCTGACATGGCTGTCCACCGTGCGCTCCAGCGAATTACTCTCGGGCATGCAGGACTCCAGCAGTTCCAGGCGGCTGCACACGCGGCGCGGCGTGCGCGCCAGGTGGGCCAGCAGGCGGAATTCCGTCAGGGTCAGGCTGAGGGGCACGGGCACGCCGTCGCGCAGCACGCTGGCCACATACGTTTCCTGGTCGATTTCGATGGGGCCGCAGCGCAGGCGCTGGCCGCCCACCGGGTGGTGGCGCACGCGCGAGCGGCGCAGCACGGCCGCCACGCGGGCCACCACTTCGGCCGGATTGAAGGGCTTGATGATGTAGTCGTCCGCGCCCACGCGCAGGGCGGCCAGCTTGTCCGCATCCTGGTCGCGCGCCGTCAGCATGATGACGGGCGTTTCGCCGCGCCGGCGCACTTCCGTCAGCACACCCCAGCCATCGACACGGGGCATTTGCACGTCGAGCAGCAGCAGGTCCGGCGCCAGCGCCAGGTGCTGGTTCAGCGCTTCCTGGCCATCGGGCGCGAACGCCGTGCGGTAGCCGTCGCGCTCCAGGTAGCCGGACAGGATGCGGGCGATTTGCGGTTCGTCTTCGGCGATCAGGATGAGGGCGGAAGGCGGCGTGGTGGCAAGGAAGGAGGGTTGCGTGGAGCTGTGGAGATAGTTCATGCAAATAGTCTAGCATTCTTCGCTCTCTCCATCGAATCTCCACATTTCTTTGACGGAACATCCACGCAAGCCTTTTATGCTGCGCTTATCTGTCGACCGGACCGCCGGTTGGGATCTGCCATAGAGAAAGACCATGCATCCGAGCCACCTCACCAAGAAAAACATGTTGATCGCCGCGGCACTGCTCAGCCTTGCCGCCTGTTCCAAACCCGCGCCGGAAGAAGGCGCCGCACCGCCCGCCGCCGTGACGGTGCTCAAGCTGCAGGCGGCGCCCGTGCTCCTCAGCGACGAATTGCCGGGCAGGGTAGCAGCCTTCCGCACAGCCGACATCCGCCCGCAGGTGGGCGGCATCGTGCTGCGCCGCCAGTTCGAGCAGGGCGCCGAAGTGCAGGCGGGGCAGAAGCTGTTCCAGCTGAACCCCGCACCGTTCCAGGCGGACGTCGATTCGGCCGCCGCCGCCCTGCAGCATGCGGTGGCCACGGCCAACCGCGCCAGCAGCCAGGCCGAGCGTCTGAAACCGCTGGTCGAGGCGGACGCCATCAGCCGCCAGGCGTACGACGATGCCGTGGCCCAGCGCGAGCAAGCCGTGGCCACCGTGGCGCAGGCGCGGGCCAGCCTGGCGCGCCGCCGCCTGGACCTGGCCTTTGCCAGCATCGAGGCGCCCATCGCGGGGCGCATCGGCTCCGAACTGGTGACGGAAGGCGCGCTGGTGGGCCTGGCCGATGCTGCGCCGATGGCGCGCATCCAGCAGATCGACAAGGTGTATGTCGACGTGCGCCAGCCGGCCGCTGCGCTGGCCGCGCTGCGGGCCGCGAGCGCGGACGGCAAGGGCGGCGCAGACAAGCTGCCCGTCACCATCCTGGGCGCCGATGGCCAGCCGCATCCCGTCATGGGGCGCATCCTGTTCTCCGGCATCAGCGTCGATGCGGGCACGGGCGACGCCGTCATCCGCGTGCTGGTCGACAATCCGCAGCGCCAGCTGTTGCCGGGCATGTTCGTGCGGGCCCGCATCGCTCGCGCCGTGCAGGCCGACGGCGTGCTGGTGCCGCAGCAAGCCGTCTTGCGCGGCAGCGACGGCCAGGCGCAGGCCTGGGTACTCGACGGCGCGCACAAGGCCAGCCTGAAACCGGTAACCGTGGGCGACGTGGTCGAGCACCAGTACGTCGTCAACGGCGGCCTGAAGGCGGGCGACACGGTCGTCATCGAAGGCCAGGAACGTTTGCAGCCGGGCGCCACCGCCGCGCCCCAGCCGTGGAAGCGGGCCGCCGCCGTTGCCACCGCAGCTCCCGCCAGCGCCGTGCGCTGACCAGTACTTGTTGAAAGCTTAATGACATGCCTCAATTCTTCATCAACCGCCCCGTCTTTGCGTGGGTGGTGGCGGTCTTCATCGTCCTGTTCGGACTGATCGCCATACCGCAATTGCCGATTGCGCGCTTCCCTTCGGTGGCGCCGCCCAGCGTCAGCATCAGCGCCAGCTACCCTGGCGCCACGCCGCAAACCATGAACGATTCCGTGGTGGGCCTGATCGAGCGCGAACTGTCGGGCGTCAAGCACCTGCTGTATTTCGAGTCGTCCACCGATACCTCGGGCTCGGCCTCGATCACCGTCACCTTCCAGCCCGGCACGAATCCGGAAATGGCCCAGGTGGACGTGCAAAACCGCCTGAAAGCCATTGAGCCGCGCCTGCCGCAAGCCGTGCGGCAAAACGGCCTGACGGTGGAGTCGGCATCGTCCGGCTTCCTGATGATCGTCAGCCTGATTTCCGAGACTGGCCAGCACGACGAAGTGGCGCTGGGCGACTACCTGGCGCGCAACGTGACGGAGGAATTGCGCCGCATTCCCGGCGTGGGCAAGGTGCAGCTGTTCGGCTCCGAGCGGGCCATGCGCATCTGGGTCGACCCGGCCAAGCTGGTGTCGTACAACATCGCCATGGGCGATATCACGGCCGCCGTGGCGCAGCAAAATGCGCAGATCGCCCCGGGCCGCCTGGGCGATTCGCCCGCCGTGCACGGCCAGCGCGTCACCATTCCGCTGACGGTGCAGGGCCAGCTGCAAACGCCGGCCGAATTTGCCGCCATCGTGCTGCGCGCGAATGCGGACGGCTCGAAAGTGACCATCGGCGACGTGGCGCGCGTGTCGCTGGGCGCGCAGAGCTTCAATTTCAGCATCCGCGAAAACGGGCAAGCCGCCTCGGGCGCCGCCATCATGCTGTCGCCCGGCGCCAACGCCGTGCAGACGGCCAGCGCTGTGCGTGCGCGCATGGCTGAACTGGCGCACACCATGCCGGCCGGGATCAAGTACTCGGTGCCGTTCGATACGGCGCCGTTCGTGAAGATCTCGATCGAGAAGGTCGTCGTCACCCTGCTGGAGGCGATGGTGCTGGTCTTCCTCGTCATGTACATGTTCCTGCAAAAGATACGCTACACCCTGATTCCCGCCATCGTCGCGCCGATCGCCCTGATGGGGACGTTTACGGTGATGCTGCTGGCCGGTTATTCCGTCAACGTGCTGACCATGTTCGGCATGGTGCTGGCCATCGGCATCATCGTCGATGACGCCATCGTCGTGGTGGAGGCGGTGGAACGCCTGATGGCCACGGAAGGCCTGTCGCCGAAGGAAGCGACGTCGAAGGCCATGCGCGAAATCACGGGCGCCGTGGTGGGCATCACGCTGGTGCTGACGGCCGTGTTCATCCCCATGGCCCTGGCCAGCGGCTCCGTGGGCGCCATCTACCGCCAGTTCACCCTGGCCATGGCCGTGTCGATCCTGTTCTCGGCCTTTTTGGCGCTGACCCTGACGCCGGCCCTGTGCGCCACCATGTTGAAACCCATCGGTCCGCACGACCATGACAAGAAGGGCTTCTTCCTGTGGTTCGACCGCCAGTTTGAGCGCATGACGGCCCGCTATGAAAAGGGCGTGGTGGCCATGCTGAAACGCGCGGGCCGCTCGATGGTGGTCTACGGCGCCATCGTCGCCGCATTGGGCGTGGCTTTCGTGCAGCTGCCGTCGGCCTTCCTGCCGGAAGAAGACCAGGGTTATTTCATTACCTCGATCCAGCTGCCGTCCGACGCCACCATGGAGCGCACGCTCGATGTCGTCAAGCTGTACGAGCAGCACGTGGCCACGCGGCCCGGCATCGAGGTGAACCAGTCCATTCTGGGCTTCAGCTTTTCCGGCGCGGGACCGAATGCGGGCCTGGCCTTCACCATGCTGAAGGACTGGAAGCAGCGCAACGGCGCCACGGCGCAGGAAGAAGTGGCGCTGGCGCAGGCCGCCATGTCGCAGGCGAAGGAGGGCGTGATCATGAGCCTGATGCCGCCCGCCATCGATGAGCTGGGCAATTCGTCCGGTTTTTCCCTGCGCCTGCAAGACCGCGCCGGCCAGGGCATCGCTGCCCTGCAGGCGGCGCAGAACCAGCTGCTGGGCCTGGCCGCGCAAAGCAGCAAGGTGGCGGGCGTGTATCCGGACGGCTTGCCGCCCGGCGCCAGCGTGCGCCTCGATATCGACCGCACCAAGGCGGAAGCGCTGGGCGTGTCGTTTACGGCCATTGCCGACATGCTGACGGCGGCCATGGGCTCGACCTATGTCAACGATTTTCCCAACGCGGGCCGCATGCAGCAAGTGATCATCCAGGCCGATGCGCCGTCGCGCATGCAGTTGAACGACGTGCTGGCCTTGCGCATCCGCAATAACGCGGGCGGCATGGTGGCCCTGGGCGAACTGGTGCGCCCCGTGTGGAGCGAATCGCCGCTGCAACTGGTGCGCTACCAGGGGTATCCTGCCGCGCGCATTTCGGGCAGCGCCGCGCCCGGCGTCTCGAGCGGCGACGCCATGCTGGAAATGGAACGCCTGGTAAAACAGCTGCCGCCCGGCTTCGCGCTGGCCTGGACAGGACAATCGCTGCAGGAGAAGGAATCGGCCTCGCAAGCGCCCATGCTGATGGCGCTGTCGATGCTGGTGGTCTTCCTCGTGCTGGCGGCCCTGTATGAAAGCTGGAGCATTCCCGTGTCCGTGATGCTGGTGGTGCCGCTGGGCTTGCTGGGCGCCGTGCTGGCCGTGATGTTGCGCGGCATGCCGAACGACGTGTTCTTCAAGGTGGGCATGATCACCATCATCGGCCTGTCGGCGAAGAATGCCATCCTGATCGTCGAATATGCGCGCCAGCTGCAGGCGCAGGGCAAGGGACTGGTCGAGGCGACGGTGGAAGCGGCCCGCCTGCGCCTGCGCCCGATCCTGATGACGTCGCTGGCGTTCGCGCTGGGCGTGGTGCCGCTGATGCTGGCCACGGGCGCCAGCGCCGAGACGCAGCACGCGATCGGCACGGGCGTGTTCGGCGGCATGATCACGGCCACCGTGCTGGCCGTGTTTTTCGTGCCCGTGTTCTTTGTCGTGGTGCTGGGCGCCGTCGACAAGCTGGCAAATTATTTCTTAAAAGACAGTAAGCGCAATCGCACCGCGGTCAAAGCGGTGGAAGGAGAGTCGTAATGCGTTCCATATTCATCATGCCCCTGGCCGCGCTGGCCTTGTCGGCCTGTTCGCTGACGCCGCCGCTGGTCAAGCCGGCGCCGCCCATCCCCGCCAGCTACCATGCGGGCGAGGCGGCCGCGCCGGCAGGCATGGCCGGCACTGCCGCCGACCTGGGCTGGCGCCAGATGCTGCTCGATGCGCGCCTGCAGCGCCTGGTCAGCCTGGCGCTGGAAAACAACCGCGACTTGCGCGTGGCTTCGCTCAACGTGGAAGCCGTGCGGGCCCAGTACCAGATCCAGGATGCGGCCCGCTATCCGGCCATCGGCGCGAATGCGGGCGGCGTGCGCCAGCGCGCTGCCGATGGCGTCACGCAAAAACAGTTCACGGCCGGCATCGCCATGAGCGCGTTCGAGATCGACCTGTTCGGCCGCCTGGCTTCCCTGTCGGACGCGGCGTTTGCCCGCTACCTGGCCACGGAGCAGGGCCAGCGCGCCGCCCACATGGCCTTGATCGGCGGCGTGGCCGATGCCTACCTGGAGCAGCGCCTGGCCGAGGAACAGCTGGCGCTGGCGCGGCAGACCCTGGCCGACTGGCGCCAGGCCCTGGTCCTGACGCAGCGCCTGCATGGCGCGCAGCAGGGCAGCGGCCTGGACGTGGCGCAAGCGCAAGGGCAGGCGGCCACGGCGGAGGCTGACGTGCAGGCCCGCGAGCGGGCCAGTGCCCTGGCGCGCAACAACCTGGAACTGCTGCTGGGCGCGCCATTGCCCGCCGACTTGCCCGCCGGCCGCGCGCTCGACGGCCAGCCCGTGCTGACGCAGCTGCCGCCCGGCTTGCCATCGGACCTGCTGGCGCGGCGACCCGACATCGTGCAAGCCGAATACGCGCTGGTGGCGGCGAATGCGGAAATCGGCGCCGCCCGCGCCGCCTTCTTCCCCCGTCTGTCGCTGACGGCGTCGCTGGGTTTTGCCAGTCCGGAGCTGGGCGACCTGTTCCGCGGCAGCGCGCGCAGCTGGTCGTTCGCGCCGCAAGTGACGCAGCCGCTGTTCCAGGGCGGCCAGCTGCGCGCGGAATTGCAGCTGTCGCGCCTGCGCAAGGACGTCGCCGTGCTGCAATACGAGCAGGCGATCCAGGCGGCGTTTCGCGAGGTGCGCGACGGCCTGGCCGGCAGCGCCACGTATGCGCAGCAGATCGCCGCGCAGCAGCGCGTGGTGGCCGCGGCGCAGCAGCGCCAGCGCCTGTCGCAGCTGCGCTACGACGCGGGCCAGGACAGCCGGCTGGAATTGCTCGACGCGCAGCGCCAGTCGTATGCGGCGCAGCAAGCCTTGCTGGACGCGCGGCGCGACCAGTTCAAGTCGGCCGTGGCCCTGTACAAGGCGCTGGGGGGCGGGCTGGAAGAGTAGGGACTATGCGCGCCTTGCCGACGGCGCAAGGACCAGCGACCACGATTCCCTGCCCGGACGCAGGGCATAGACGACCAGGGTGCCGTCGCCGCTGGAGTCGGCCAGCACGGCCGCCACGCCGTGAACGGGATCGCCGGACAGGGCGCGCATGTCGAAGCCTGGCATGGCCAGGCGGCTCCACCTCGGCTGGGCGCCCATGTCCAGCATGAACATGCGTCCCTCGCCGTAGGCGATGAAGCCATCCTGACAATTCCCCGTCACCATCTCGAAGGCGAGCGGTGGCGCCGGCAGCGCCGTCCAGGCGTCGCCGGTGCTGCCGCTCTGCAGCTTTGCTGCGGCGCCGTCGGCCAGCGCCAGCACGCCATGCTGCCAGTCGCCGGCGATCAGCGCGGCCTTGCCACTGAACGGCGGGGCGGCGCAGGCTTGCCATGCGTTCCCGCCGCCAGCGGCACCGCCGTCCAGCCGGTACAGGCGGCCATCGGCGGCCAGCAGCAGGTAGCCCTCCAGGGGACCGCCCGCCAGGCCGGCGATGCCGGTGCCGGCGGGCGGCGGGGCGACGTCCTTCCAGCGCGCATTCGGCTGGCCCAGGACGGAGAGATAGCGGATGGCCGTGCCATGGGCCACCGTGACGAAGCCCGCGCCGTCGCCGTGCAGGCAGGCAAACGCAGCTTCGCCGGGCACGAAGCCGGCGGCCCGCGGGGAATCCAGCCATGCCGACCATGTTTCGACCTGGCCCTGGCTGCGCACCGTGCCATCGTCGCCCAGCAGCACGATGCCGGTTGCGGGGTTGCCGGCGATGCGGATGTAGTTGCTCATGCGGGTTTCCTCGTAAAAGTATCGGTATTGCCGATGCAAACGATGTCAGGAGAATGTGCCGCGTCGTTCATGTGCTTATCCCGTAAACGCCCCGATCGGGCGGTTGCGCGTCAGGCTCCAGCCCGTCGTGTGCTGGGCGCCGGGCTGGCCGTCGGCCTGCTGCACGCTGTGGCTCCAGAGGATTTCCGTAAAGCTCAGCTTGAACTGTTCGGTGGGCATGTCGTCGGGATGGGTTTGCAGCTGGATTTCGCTGATCAGGGCGTCGCGCAGGGCGATGGTGATGATGTTGGCCGTCTTGCTGCCCGCATGGCGGGCGATGTACAGCCTGGTCGGCTGGGCCGCGCCCCTGCCCAGCGGCTCGGCGCGCAGGCACAGTTCATACAGTTTGACGGACGTCTGGTCGACATATTTGACACAGGTAAACTCCGTGATGACGGGCCGGCCGGACGTGCGCGCAGAGTTGCTGACGTCCGCCGTCACTTGCTGCTTCATGCCTTGATGTAATGACACCAGCTCGATGCACTGGCCCATGCCCCGCAGCGCAGCGGCGTCGCGCCAGATGGCGTCGATACCGCCGCCCTTGCTTTCTCCGTCCGGCGCCTTGCCGAATACCAATTCCCCGTTGCCGGGTTCCAGCAAGATCAACTCCATGACGAACTCCTCCGCTTGATGTCAGCTGCCGCCGTGCGACAGGCAGCCCTTGAAGCGGTGTGGCCGGACCCAGCCTGCCTCGCCCGCCTGGTCGACAAAACAGATGGTCAGCTGCGCGAAGCCTGGCGAGGTGAAATACACGCTGGCCGTCGCATCCTGGCGCTCACGGGTGATGAACCACTGCGCGTCGCCGTGCGCCAGGCCCCAGCTGGTCGCGCGGTGCACCAGCAAGTCGGCCTTGCCGCGCTGCACGATGGCCACCCGCACGTCGGCATCACCCATATTGTTGCTCTGATAAATGCGCGCCATGTATGTTTCCTTGTTCAATCCTGGTTTCAACGGTGCTGCGACTATACACCGATTAAGTTGCTTAAAGACAATCATAATCGCAGGCGCATGCATTTTTTTTGCGCCGCCGGCCAGCCTGGCTGGCAGCGTGCCGCAGTGAGGCGCAAGTGCCGCAGTTTTGCATTCATTCAATAATTCCAGTATCATTGAATTATTGTTCAAATTCACAGGCTGCGGCGCATGGTGCCCGCGACGCCGCATTGCACGGGACCATGACCGCATGCTGACCGCTTTCCTGATCTTCCTGGCCACTTTGACTCTGGTTATCTGGCAACCGCGCGGCCTGGGCATCGGCTGGAGCGCCGTCATCGGCGCCGGCGTCGCCTTGCTGGCCGGCGTGATCCACTGGGGCGACATTCCCGTCGTCTGGCATATCGTGTGGAATGCCACCGGCACCTTCATTGCCGTGATCATCATCAGCCTGCTGCTGGACGCGGCCGGCTTCTTCGAATGGGCCGCCTTGCACGTGGCGCGCTGGGGTGGCGGCAGCGGCAGCAAACTGTTCGTGCTGCTGGTCTTGCTGGGCGCCCTGGTGTCCGCCGTGTTCGCCAACGACGGCGCCGCGCTGATCCTGACGCCCATCGTCATCGCCATGCTGCGGGCGCTGAAGTTTTCCGCCAAGGCCACGCTGGCCTACGTGATGGCGGCCGGTTTCATCGCCGACACGGCCAGCCTGCCGCTGGTGGTGTCGAACCTGGTGAATATCGTCTCGGCCGATTTCTTCAGGATCGGCTTTGCCGAATACGCGTCCGTGATGGTGCCCGTCAACGTGGTAGCCGTGCTTGCCACCCTGGCGGCCTTGCTGCTCTTTTTCCGCCAGGATATTCCCCGCGACTATGACGTGGCACAATTAAAACGCCCGGACGCCGCCATCCGCGACCTGGCCACCTTCCGCGCGGGCTGGCTGGTGCTGGCGCTGCTGCTGGTGGGATTTTTCTCGCAAGAAAGCCTGGGCGTGCCCATCAGCCTGATCGCCGCCGTGGGCGCCGCGCTGCTGCTGGGCGTGGCCGCCAGGGGGCATGTGATTTCCACGCGCCACGTGATCCGCCATGCGCCGTGGCATATCGTCGTCTTTTCGCTGGGCATGTACCTGGTCGTGTACGGCTTGCGCAATGCGGGCTTGACGGCCTACCTGACGGGCATGCTGAACCACTTCGCCCAGTACGGCGTGTGGGGCGCGGCCATGGGCACGGGCGTGCTGACGGCGTTGCTGTCTTCCGTGATGAACAACCTGCCGACGGTGCTGGTGGGGGCGCTGGCCATCGACCCGACGACGGCGCAGGGCGCCGTGCGCGAAGCGATGATCTACGCCAACGTCATCGGCAGCGACCTGGGGCCGAAGATCACGCCCATCGGCAGCCTGGCCACCTTGCTGTGGCTGCATGTGCTTGACAGCAAGAATATCCACATTTCCTGGGGCTACTATTTCCGCGTCGGCATCGTGCTGACCGTGCCCGTGCTGCTGGTGACCCTGGCGGCACTGGCGCTGCGCCTGGGCTGAGTTGCGTGTATGGTTGAGGCTGACAGCAATTTTGACGGGAAAGCCATGAAATTACTACTTGTGGGGGCCACGGGCCTGGTAGGCCGCGAAGTGCTGCGGCTGGCGCTGATGGATGCGCGCGTCAGCCATGTCGCCGCGCCCGTGCGCAAGGCCTTGCCGCCGCACCCGAAACTGGACGCGCCCCTCGTCGACTTCGACCGCTTGCCGCCCGATGCATCGTGGTGGCAGGCGGACGCCGTCATCTGCACCCTGGGCACGACCATGCAGGCGGCCGGCACGCGGCAGCTGTTCCGCAGGGTCGACCACGACTATCCGCTGGCCGTGGCGCGCCTGGCGCTGGCGGCCGGCACGCGCACGTATGCGCTCAATTCCGCCGCGGGCGCCAACGCCGCTTCGCGCATCTTCTATAACCGCGTCAAGGGCGAGCTGGAACGCGACCTGGAAGGGCTGGGGTTTGACTCGCTCACCCACGTGCGCCCGGGACTGATCGGCGGCCAGCGCGATGAAGTGCGCACGGGCGAGGGCTTGGCGCTGGGCCTGCTGCGCGTGCTCGCTCCCGTGCTGCCGCGCCGCTGGCGCATCAATCCCGCGCACCGCATCGCCGGCGCCTTGCTGGAAGCGGCCATCGCCGCCGCACCGGGCGTGCACGTGGTGGCGTCGGAGCGGCTGCTGTGAGCGCATGCCCGTATAATTTGTGCTCCTGTCCCTGAAAGTACAACACATGCAGACTGTACGTCCTTACCAGGCCGGCGACCGCGATGCCTGCCTGGCCCTGTTCGACGGCAATACGCCGCGCTTTTTCGACCCGTCCGAACGCGCGGACTTTGCCGCCTGGCTCGATACCTCGCCGCATCCCTACCTGGTCATCCTGCGCGGCGGCCGCCTCGTCGCCTGCGGCGGCCACGCCATCGAGGCGGACGGGGCAACCGCCGCCCTGTGCTGGGGCATGGTGGCGCAGGACGCGCATGGACAGGGACTGGGCCGCGCGCTGACGCAGGCGCGCCTGGACGCCATCCGCGCCGTGCCGGGAGTCGCCAGCGTGAGGATGAATACCAGCCAGCACACGCAGGGCTTCTATGCGGGCTATGGCTTCGTGCCGGTGAAGGTGACGCCGGATGGTTTCGGGCCCGGCATCGACCAGTGGGACATGCTGTTGACACTCTCTGCAAAGGACGCATCGTGACAGCCATCGACAGCCATATCGCCGCCGTGCCGCTGGAAAAGGCCTACCGCCTGCTCAATCACGGCCCGTCCATCCTCGTCTCGGCGCGCCATGGCGGTATCGACAATGTGATGGCCGCCGCCTGGGCCTGCGCCCTCGATTTCGCGCCGCCGAAACTGACCGTGGTGCTGGACAAGGCCACGCGCACGCGCGCGCTGGTCGAGGGCAGCGGCAGGTTCGTCATCCAGGTGCCGACGGCCGCGCAATTGCAGCTGACGCACGCCGTGGGCACGCACAGCCTCGACGCGCAGCCGGACAAGCTGGCGCGCGCGGGCGTGCGGCTGTTCCAGATGGAAGGTGTTGAAGCGCCGTGCGTGGCCGGATGCTCCGCCTGGCTGGCCTGCCGGCTGCTGCCCGAGCCGCACAACCAGGCCGCCTACGACCTGTTCATCGGCGAAGTGGTGGGCGCCTGGGCCGACACGCGCGTGTTCCGCGACGGGCACTGGCATTTCGAGGAGGCCGATCCGTCCTGGCGCAGCCTGCACTACATCGCGGGCGGGCGTTTTTATGCGATCGGCGAGGCGCTCGACGCGCAGCAGTGATCAGTCGAGGGCGATGACCCGGTCGCCCGGGCCCGGCACGCAGCCGTCGGCGATGGCTTCCCAGCCCCGGTGCACCACCACCTGCCTGCCGTCGTGGCAGATTTCCACGCGCTCGCTGGCGGGCAGGCGCTGGCGCGCGAACGCTTCCAGGCTGGCCGGCAGGCTCACTGCCAGCTGCATCGTGCCGATGGCTACGGGCGGATGGTCGTCCATGTGCACGAGGGGCACGAAGATGGAGCCCAGCATCAGCCAGCGCGCACCCACGTCGACGGGGGCGGGCGCATATTGGGCGGCGCGCAGCCAGTCCTGGGCGCGCCCGCGCAAGTCGCTGCCCGCGGCCAGCTCGCCCCAGGCGGCGGCCAGCAATTCCACCACCCACTGATTGCAATTCTGGTATTTCAGGCTGAACGCATAGGCGTTGGCGCTGTAGCGTCCCGCCAGCAACTGCTGCACGCGCACGGGGTCGAGCAGGGCGCGGCGCAGGGGCGGCACGGTTTCCGCCGGCAGCTTGAGCAGCGAGATGTAGCCGAGCGAGGGATTGTCCGTGCCCATGGCGAAACCGGCCGTGCCTTGGTCGAAGATGCGCGGGCGGCCTTCATCGCAGGCGTAGTACAGCTGGCGCGCGGACCAGCCGCTGTCGTCGTCGTGGCGCCAGGCCAGCGCCGCGTGCGAATAGCGGATGCCGAAGCGGGCCAGGTCCAGGCCGGAACGGCTGATCAGGGCCACGCTGCCTTCGGTGGCGGCCAGTTCCTCGCGCACGACGGCGGCAAAGCGCAACAGGCGGTCCTGTTCGGCAGCCGTGAGTTCCTGCGCGCGGTCGCAAAAGCGCGACGAGGCGAGCGCAGTGCCTGCCTGGGCGGCGCCAGCCAGCGCCAGTGCGGCGCAGCCGGCCAGCAGCCGCAGGGTCATACGTCGTATCAAAGGCTGACGGGACGCGTGGCCAGTTCGCCGTACCAGTCGTCGGCCAGCACGAGGAAGAAGGCGGCGCGCGTGTCGTTGCGCGAGAATTCGATGCCGTAGGCGCGGTTTTGCGCATGCACCATGTCGCCCTGCGCCAGCCGCTGCTTGTCGAGCGCCGCCTGCGGCAAGTCCAGCACCAGCGGCGTGGCTGTGGCATCGGCCTGCATCGTCAGGCGCGTCATGCCCTTACGGCCCGGCACGGCGGCCACGTCGATGATGCGGTAGGGGCCATTGGCCACCTTGTTGTCGCGCGAAGAGCTGTTGCTCGAGCCCTTGAGCGAATCGGAAATGCTGCCGCTCGACTGGGAACCGGCGCTGGAGGCCGAGGAAACGAAGCTGTCGGCGTTGGCGTTGCACGCCACGGTCAGTGCTGCGGCCAGGCCGAGCATGCGTAAGGAGGTAGTCAAGGCAGTTTTCCAGTGAACATCAATGAAAGCGGACCGGGTCCATCCCGGCCCGCGCCATCATAGCAGATCGGCCATCAGCTGAGCAGTACCTCGATCAGTCCCTTCGCTTCGGCCGACGGCTGCGTGCGCAGCGCCTGCAGCACGGGATCGTGTTCCAGGTAGGCTTGCAGCGCTTCGCTGACGGTGATGCCCGCCTGCGGCAGCGGCGAGGTCACGGGCGCCAGCGCCTTGGCCAGCAGCAGGGTGTCGCGCAAGCCTTCGGGCGGCAGCATGATGGTCGAGCCGGGCAAGGCATTGACGGCATCGGCCACGGGCAGCGGCACGCCCAGCTGGCGCATCAGCGCGCGGCCGATCACTTCCAGGGTGGGCGCCATCTGCGTTTCCAGCTGGGCGTACAGGCCCGGGGTCTTGTCGGCCTGGGCCAGCAGATAAAAGCCCGCCACTTCATGCACGATGCCGGCGAACAGCGCCGTATCGGCATCCGTGTGCGTGACGGTGGCGGCCAGCCCGTGCGCGAGCGCCGCCACATGCACGGTGTGCGCCCACAGCTGGGTGGCGCGGGCGCGCAAGGCGTCGTCGCGGATGCCCGCGTTCAGCTGGCGGATCACGGCCGCCGTCGCCAGCGCATACAGGTTGCGGTGTCCCAGGCGCTCGACGGCGGCGCGCACGCTGGTGATGGCGGGCGCCTGGCCGGGCGCGAACAGGGCCGAATTGGCCAGCGCCACGGCGCGCGCCGACAGGGTGGGTTCGCACAGCAGCAGGCGGCTGATGTCGGCCGAGTGGCAATCCGGGTTGGCCAGTTCCTTTTGCAGGAGCAGGGCCGTGTTGATGCTGGTAGGAAACGCCAGCGTTTCCGTTTCGGCGCTGGCCAGAAGCTGCGCCAGACTGCTGAGGGTGTTGACGTGCATGGATAGGGGCGGGAAGTAGCAATGTCCCATATTAGCAGGCAATCGAGGCCGCACGGCGCCCGCCAGCCTTTCCATCCATGCGTGGCGCACCCGTGGCGGGGCGCACGGGGAGCAAGGCCTCGATTCATGAGCTGCGCTTATAGACCCTAGCGGATTTAGCTGTCTATTCACGGTGGACGAGGGCGGTTACGCTTGACCTGCCGCAACCTTGTCGGGCGTGCGGCTTGTCCCTTATCAATGTTTACAAGGAATGCATATGCGTGATGAAGTCCTCCAGCCGCAACGGCGCACGTTCCTCAATACCTCGCTGGCCGTGGTGGCCGGCGGCGCCGGCATGGCGCTGGCAGGTGCCGCCCAGGCGCAGGCCTCCGCACCCACCCGGCCCATGGTCGTGGGCCACCCCCAGCGCAACGGCGTCGCTGTCGAGCGCGTCACATTCCCCAACACCAGCGCGCAGACGGTGATTGCGGCCAACCTGTTCAAGCCGGCCCGCTTCGACGCGTCCAAACAATATCGGGCCATCGTCATCGGCCACCCGTTCGGCGGCGTGAAGGAGCAGACGGCGGGCTTGCATGCGCAAAAACTGGCGGAACTGGGCTACGTGACCCTGGCCTTCGACGCTTCCCATTACGGCGACAGCAGCGGCTTGCCCCGCTACACGGAAGTGCCGGGCACGCGCGTGGGCGACTACAGCGCCTGCGTGGATTTCCTCGCCAACCATGCTGGCGTGGACCCGGCGCGCATCGGCGTGCTCGGTATTTGCGGCGGTGGCGGCTATGCCGTCAGCGCGGCGCAGATCGACCACCGCATCAAGGCCGTCGCCACCGTCAGCATGTACGACATGGGCCGCGCGCGCCGCCAGGGGCTGGGCGACACGCTGACCTACGAGCAGCGCATGCGGACCTTGGACGAGATCGGCGAGCAGCGCACGCGCGAAGCGCGCGGCGAGGCACGGCGCGACATCCGCGCGCTGCCCGAGTCGGCCGGGCCGGACGCGCCGGAAATCGTGCGCGAATTCCTCGACTACTACGCCACGCCCCGCGGCAGCCACCCGCACTCGACCAGCCTGTACGCCTTGACGAGCCTGGCGCCGATGATGAATTTCTTCCCGTTCGCGCAGATCGAGACGATTGCGCCGCGCCCCTTGCTGATGATCGTGGGCGAGCGCGCCCCGTCGGCCTACTTCAGCGAAGATGCCTACGGCAAGGCGGCGCAGCCGAAGGAACTGTTCGTCGTGCCGGGCGCCTCGCACGTGGACCTGTACGACCGGCCGCCTTACATCGCGCAGTCGCTGGCCAGGCTGGACGCGTTCTTCCGCCAGCACCTGGGGGCATGATGGGCAGCGTCTCGGACGGCATCAAAACGGGCTTGCTGGCGGCCTGCCTGGCGCTGCCGGCCCTGGCGCCCGCGCAACAGCTGGACGGGGAGGCCAGGCCGCCCTCGCGCGCGCAGCAATTGATGGGCGATATCGCTCCGAAGATGGCCGAGCTCACCGACAAGGTGCTGTATGGCGACATCTGGGAGCGTCCCCAGCTGTCCAAACGCGACCGCAGCCTGGTGACCGTCAGCGCGCTGGTGGCCATGCACCGCCCCGAGCAGCTGAAATCGCATCTGCTGCTGGCGCGCCAGAACGGCGTGAGCGAAGAGGAACTGGTCGAGGCGCTCACGCACCTGGCCTTTTATACGGGCTGGCCGAACGCCGTCTCGGCGCTGGCCGTGGCAAAAGAAGTTTTTCGCAAACAATGACCGCCGCCGCGCGCGGCAAGAAAGGAAATACCCATGCACCGATATGCTGCGGCACTCTTGCCGCTTTGCCTGCCCGCCGGGGCTGCCTCTGTTGAGGCTGCGGCCGCGCCGGCGGCCGTCACCGTCACGCGCGCGGCCGCCTTGCCCACCAGCATGGGCGACGCCGCCTATTTCACGGGGACGGTCGCAGTCGACGCCAGGTTCCAGCAGCCGGCTCCGGCCCGCGCGGGCGGCGCCATCGTCAGCTTTGCGCCGGGCGCCCGCACGGCGTGGCATACGCATCCGCTGGGCCAGACCCTGATCGTCACGCAAGGCCAGGGCTGGGTACAGCACTGGCAGGGACCGCTGCAGGCGCTGGCCGTGGGCGACGTGGCGTGGATACCGCCCGGCGTCAAGCACTGGCATGGCGCGACGGCCACGTCCGCCATGCAGCATGTCGCCATTGCGGAGGCGCAGGACGGGACGGCCGTCAGCTGGCTGGAACAGGTGGCGGACGAGCACTATCCCCGCTAAGGCGCTGGCTGGCGGCGCCGAGGGCGCGCACCCTAGGGCAGCAGCAGCGCATGCTGGCTGGCCGTATGGAAATCGCGCCACACGCGGTTGATGGTGCTGTCCTCGCGGGCCGCGTACAGGCCGCAGTACGGATACAGGCCGTCGACGGCCGCGCGGCACAGCGCCACCAGGGCCAGCGAGCTTGCCTGCACGGCTAGCATGGCGTCCCCGTCTAGCGCCGCGCCGCCCGCCACCTGCGCCCAGCTGTCGTCCAGCACGGCATAGAAATGCGCGCGGGCGGCCGCGAACGCCTGCTTCCTGTCGTGCAGCATGGCGGCCACCTGAGGTACCTCCAGCAGCGGCAAGCCGGCACGCGCATGGCGCCGGTGGCGCATGCATTCCTCGGCCAGCGCCATGAAGTGGCTGGCCATGCCGGCCACGTTGGCCGCCAGGGTCGCGTAGGCCAGGGAATAGAACGGATAGCGGTACAGGGGCCCGTCGGCCGTCGCGGCGCTGGCATCGATGGCGAAGCCGTGTTCCTGGCTTATCCATCCGCCATCGATGCGGTAGCTGTGCGAGGCGCTGGCGCGCATGCCCAGGCTGTTCCACGACGGCACCAGCTGCACCAGCGCGGCGGGCACGAGGAAGGCGCGGATGCGCGGCTTGCCTTCGTCATCGAGCAGGGCTTGGCCATCGCGCTGCAGCCGGGCGTTCAGCGTGAAGTGGGTGGCCATGGGCGCGCCGCTGGCGTAGTCCCAGCTGCCCGTGATGCGGTAGCCGTCGCCTTCCTGTTCCGCGTATCCCGTGGCGGCGCCGCTGCCGCCCAGGCAGACGCGGGGCGTGCCGATGATTGCCCGCGCCATGGCGGGCGCCAGGAAGCCCGCGAACCAGCCCGCGCCCGCGCACAGGGTCAGCACCCAGCCCATGCTGCCGTCGACGGCGGCCACGGCTTCTTCCAGGCGCACCACCTGCGGCAAGGGCAGCTCGGCGCCGCCCGCGCTGCGCGGCGCCAGCATCGTCAGCCAGCCGCGCCGGTGCAGCAGCGCCTGCTGGGCCGGATGCAGGAAGCGGGCGGCGTCGGCCGCCGGCGCATGGCGCGCGATGCGGTGCGCGTCGCGCGCGGAAAGGGCGGGGATGAGGGGAGCAATGGCAAGGTGCGGCATGGGCGGTATCGGGCAATGGCGAAGGCGGGCATTTTCGCACAGAGCTGCATGCCGCGGGCGGCGGGAACGCGTTGCCATGGGGCGGCCGTTGCAGTGTACCGTTGCTGCACTGCAACGCCGCCCCTTGCGTCAAATCACTTTCCGATCTGTTTGCTGACCACATTTTCCTGCTGGTTCAGCGCGCGCTGGTCCGCCTTGGTGATATGCCCGTTGTCGAGCTTGGCCATGCTGCGCTCTTCGCGGCGGATGCTGCGGTCCTCGCGGTGCAGGGCAGCCGCCTGTCCCTTGCTGATCTCGCCTTCCTTGACTTCCTTGTGGATGCGCGCGTTCTGATGCGCGAGGCGGTTGTTCACCTGTTCGCGGCGGGGATGGTTTTTCTGCCAGGTGGTTTCTGCGGCAAAGCTGCTGGCGGCAGCCGAGGCGAGCACGATTACGGTGATGGCGGACAGGACGGTGGTTTTCATTGCAGTCTCCAGGTGGTCGATCAGGGATGTCACACAGCCTGAACGCGCTGCCGGGGCCGCCGGTAGACAGTTTTTATGTATAAAATGTAAGCAAATGTGGCCGGAAACACTGTTTTTGCCGCATCATGGAGCGGATGAGCATCACCCACCAGGAGCATCGCCATGAGCGCACCGGCTGCGACGCAAACGAACCGCTGGCAGGATGTCAGCGCCGGCCTGTCGATCGCCGGCCTGCTGCTGCCGGAAGCGGTGGCGTATGCCAGCATCGGCAACCTGGCGCCGCAGGCGGGCATCCTGGCCCTGTTTGCGGGCCTGCTGTGCTATGGCGTGCTGGGCACGAGCCGCTTTGCCATCGTTTCGGCCACGTCGTCGTCGGCCGCCGTGCTGGCCGCGGCCATGGCTTCCCTGCCGGGCGGCACGGCGGGGCACCGCCTGATGCTGATGGCGGGCCTGGTGATACTGACGGGCGGATTTTTCCTGCTGGCCTGGGTGGCCAGGCTGGGCAGTGTCACGCAATTCGTCGCCAAGCCCGTGCTGCGGGGCTTTTCCTTCGGACTGGCCATCGTGATCATCGTGAAACAGCTGCCCGGCGTGCTGGGCGTGCAGCCGCCGCAGGGCGACATGCTGCATCTCGTGCCCGGCCTGCTGGCGCGGGCAGGGCAGTGGAACGGGCGCGGCGCGGCCCTGTGCGGGGCGGCGCTGCTGTTGCTGTTCCTGCTGCGGGGCAGGCAGCGCTGGCCCGCCGGCCTGATCGTCATCGCGCTGGGCATGGCCGCCGGACAGTGGCTCGATTTGCCGGGCCACGGCGTGGCCCTGGTGGGCGCCATCGATGTCAGCCTGGCCATGCCGGTACTGCCGCGCCTGACGCAGGAGGAATGGACGCGCCTGGCCGAGCTGGCGTTTGCGCTGGCGCTGATCCTGTATGCGGAATCGTATGGCGCCATCCGCAGTTTTGCCTTGAAACATGGCGACCCCGTGGCGCCCGAGCGCGACTTGCTGGCGCTGGGCGCGGCAAACGTGGTGGCGGGATTGCTGCAAGCCATGCCGGTGGGCGCCGGCTATTCGGCCACGTCGGCCAACGAGGCGGCGGGCGCCACCTCGCGCCTGGCAGGACTGGTGGCGGCCGCCGTGGTGGGCCTGATCGTGCTGACCCTGCTGCCGCTGGTGGCGCTCACACCCGTGCCCGTGCTGGCCGCCGTGGTCATCCACGCCGTCAGCCATACCCTCAATCCCATGGCGCTGCGGCCGTATTTCGCCTGGCGCCGCGACCGCCTGCTGGTGCTGGCGGCGATCGCCGGCGTGCTGCTGTTCGGCGTGCTCGACGGCTTGCTGGTGGCCATCGCCATCAGCCTGCTGCTGATGCTGCGGCGCCTGTCGCGGCCCGGCATGTCCGTGCTGGGGCGGCTGGGCGACAGCCATGATTACGTCAAGCTGGCGCTGCACCGCGATGCCCGCGCGCAGCCGGAGCTGCTGATACTGCGCCTCGACGAGCCCCTGTTCTTCGTCAATGCCGAGCGCAGCCTGCATCTGGCGCGCGCCCTGGTGGAAGAGCGGTCCGGTCCGCTGCGCCAGGTGATCCTCAGCCTGGAAGAGTCGCCGGACCTCGATGGCAGCAGCGTCGAAGCCTTGCGCGACTTTGCCGCGTTCGTGCGTGGACGGGGCCTGGGCCTGGCCTTGGCGCGGCTGAAGGAGCCCGCATGCACGGTGCTGCAGCTGGCGCTGGGCGACATGCTGGCCGCCGAAGGGGAGCCGGCGCTGCTGCTCAGCGAATTGAGCGTGGCCGAAGCCGTGCGCCTGCTGGCCGCCGCCACGCCTGAAAAGTAGCGGCGACTATGCTACGCTGGCGGCCGGGCCACGCATCTGGGAGACGGTATGACAAGCGCGAAACCGCAACTGGTCAAGGGTAGGCTGAACAAGCTGCTGCCCACGCAGATCACGGTCGGCATGGCCGAGGTGGCGCTCAAGCGCGCGCACTGGGCCAGCCTGGGCAGGAAGGCGCGGGCGGCGGCGCTGGCCGATCACTGGTTTCCCAGCATCATAGGTCCGGAAGGGCGCCACTACATCGTCGACCACCACCATTTCGGCCTGGCGCTGCACCAGGAAGGCGTGAAGACCGTCAGCCTGATGATATTGAAGGATTTGTCCTGGCTGGAGCCGCTGCACTTCTGGCATGTGATGGACCACCACCAGTGGGTGCACCCGTACGACAGCGAAGGCTTGCGCCGCGATTTCTCCGCCATCCCCCGGCACCTGAGCGGCTTGCACGACGATCCCTACCGCAGCCTGGCCGGCGAATTGCGCAGCGCGGGCGGCTACGCCAAGGACGTGACGCCGTTCAGCGAATTCCTGTGGGCCGATTTCTTCCGCAGCCGCATCGCGCCTGCCAGCCTGAAGAAAAACTTCCCCAAGGCCCTGGCGCAAGCGATGAAACTGGCGCGCAGCCAGCAGGCGCGCTATTTGCCCGGCTGGAGCGGCGTCGTGCCGCCCGCCTGAACGTCCGCCTGAACAACGGGCCGCTACAGCAGGAAGGCGCTGCCGGCCGTCAGGATGCCGGCCGCCGCCGCGCCCACGGAACCCCACAGCAGCCAGCGGCGCCGCGTCAGCACGGTGATGGCGGCCAGCGCCACGGCGATCTGGATGAAGGTCAGGGCCATGGCCAGCCGTTCGTGCGGGCGCAGCTTGGCTTCCGATGCCTCGCCCAGCTTTCTCGACTGCTCTTCCAGCTGGCGCGCCTGCGCCTGCACCAGCGCCTTTTCCCGCTCCTGCCTGGCCTGTTCCGCCAGGAAGCGGGCCCGCACCTCGGGCACGCCGGCCAGCGCGGCCGTCGCTTCGGCGATATGGCCTTTCGTCGACTTCGCCTGGTACAGGGCCCACTGGTCGCTGGCCTGCGCCTGCTTGAGGATGCTCTCGTTCTTCAGGAACATGGCCTCGTTCTGCGCATTGCCGCTCTGGTAGCTGATCAGGGCGCCGATGGTGGCGAGAATGGCCGTCATCAGGGCGATTTTCTGCGTCAGGCCATCGCGTTCCTTCTCCGTTGCCTCTTCCACGGCGTGTTCATGGGGGCTCGGTACTTCATATTCTTCTTCCATGACGGACCTTTCGAGGGGGCAGGTGGGAGGGAACGAACTGGCAGCGCACTGGCGCCGACATGACGATACTACCGCATCTGCCGTACAAGCCGGCGGGCGCCGCCACAGGACGCGACCGGGCAGGAGCGGCTGCCGTACGGCGTGCCCGCTCCTCCTTGACCGATGACAAGGAAACCTTGTACGCGCCGGTGCGGCTGACCAGCCTGGCGGTGCAGGGCCAGCCTGCAAAGGCGTGACCCGAGCCCGGGACCACGGCGCTCAAGCGGCCTTGGCCAGCCCTTCTGCTTCCCTGGCCGCCCTGACGCTGTCGCGCTGGGCCACTTTGCCCAGGAAGGCTTGCAGATGCGTGAGCGCGGACAGATCCACGCCCAGGCCTGGGGCCCAGCCCGTGATGACGAACAGATAGGCGTCGGCGACCGTGAACGTGTCGCCCGTCAGGTAGGCGCGGCCTTCCAGACGGCTGTCCACCCATTTGTATTTCTTGCCCAGCTGCTCGATGAACAAGGCCTTGGTGGCCGCGTCGATGCGGGGATCGAACAGGGGGCTGAACGACTTGTGCAGCTCGGACGTGATGTAGTTCTGCCATTCCAGCACCTTGTAGCGGGCAAGGCTGCCCCCGGGCGGCAGCAGATCCTGCCTGCCGGCCTGTTCGGCGACGTACTGGGCGATGACGGGGCCTTCGCTCAAGGCCGTGCCATCGTCGAGCGCCAGCAGCGGCACCTGGCCTTTCGGGTTCTGTTCGTAGTAATTGCCGCCGTCCTGCGTGCGGTGCTGGCCCAGGTCGACCTTGACCAGGGTGAACGGCGTGCCCGTTTCGCGCAGGATGATGTGCGGTGCCTGCGAGCAGGCGCCCGGCGAGTAGAAGAGTTTCATGACGATCCTTGAACAGGTGGGAAAGAAGCCACTATAGTCCTGCCTCGGCGCACGGTAAACGCGTGTTCGTGCAATTCACTGTTCACTGCGGGTAAAGGATTGCGCTGGCTCAAACCCCGCGGTAGCGCAAGGTGTCGAGCAGCACGGTAAACGCGGGCGACGGGTGGCGCCGGCTCGGGTAGTACAGCTTGTAGCCCGCATAGGCGGGGCACCAGTCGTCCAGCACGCGGACCAGGCGGCCATCGGCCAGGCAGGGCAGCACCGCATCTTCCGGCATGCAGGCCAGGCCCAGGCCATCGAGGGCCGAATGCAGGCGCAGGGCCAGGTTGTTGACGATCATCTGCCCCTCCACCCGCACTTTCAGTTCCTGCCCGTCCTTCGCAAATTCCCAGGCAAACAGGCCGCCCAGCGTGGGCAAACGCATGTTGATGCAGTTGTGCGCCATCAAGTCCTGCGGCGTGACGGGCGCCGGATGGCGGCTGAAATATGCGGGCGAGGCGACGATGGCCATGCGGAAATCCGGGCCGATGGGCATGGCGATCATGTCCTTGGCCACTTGCTCGCCCAGGCGCACGCCCGCGTCGCAGCGCGCGGCCACGATATCGGTCATGCCGTTGTCGACGACGATTTCGATGTTGATGTCCGGATACTGGGGCAGCAAGCGGGCGATGGCCGGCTGCAATACCGTCAGCGCCGAGTGCTCGCCCGCGCTGATGCGGATGTTGCCGGCCGGCTTGTCGCGCCGCGCGCTGAGCAGGGCCAGTTCCGCCTCGATCTCGTCGAAGCGGGGCGCCACCGTGCGCAGCAGTTGTTCGCCCGCTTCCGTGGGCGAGACGCTGCGCGTGGTGCGCACCAGCAGGCGCAGATCGAGCCGTGCCTCCAGTGCGCGCACCGTCTGGCTCAGCGCCGACTGCGACACGCCCAGCTTGCCCGCCGCCCGGGTAAAACTGCCTTCGCGGGCCACGGCCACGAAGGCGAGGATGTCGTTGAAGTTGGTTTGTGCCATGGCGGATGCCTTTCCAATTCATTAGTTGCGCTAATAAGTTCATGCAGACTTTACCATCTATTCATGGTAATGCATACGGCTTACAGTGATGGCATGAACAATCAGCCAGCTGCTACTGCCTCCGCCGCGCCGCACAAGGCGGCCATCCTCGCCATCATCCTCGTCAGCTACGTGATGATCGTGCTCGACACGTCCATCGTGCTGACGGGCTTGCCGAAAATCCATCAGGAACTGGGCTTTACGGATACCGGCCTGGCCTGGGTGCAAAGCGCCTACACCCTGACCTTTGGCGGCTTGCTGCTGCTGGCCGCGCGCGCCGGCGACATCCATGGCCGGCGGCGCCTGCTGCAGCTGGGCCTGGCACTGTTTACCGTGGCGTCGCTGGCCATCGGCCTGGCGCAGTCGCCGGCCATGCTGGTCGCCGCGCGCGCCATCCAGGGCGCGGGCGCGGCCATTGTGGCGCCGTCGACCCTGGCCTTGCTGCAAACCACGTTTACGGCAGGGCGCGAACGCACGCGCGCCATCGCCCTGTACAGCGCCGTGGCGGGCATTGCCGCCAGCGTGGGCCTGGTGCTGGGCGGCGTGCTGGCCGAATGGCTGTCGTGGCGCGTGGGATTTTTCATCAACCTGCCCATCGGCGCCGCCATGCTGGCGGCAACCCGCCGCTACCTCGCCGAGAGTGAAGTGACGCATGGCCGCTTCGACGTGGCCGGCGCGGCCAGCTCCACCCTGGGCATGGCGGTCCTCGTGTACGGCTTGATCCGCTCGGCCGGCGCCGGCTGGGGAGACGGCCTGACGCAGGGCGCATCGGCGGCGGGCGTGCTGTTGCTGGCCGCTTTCATCGCCATTGAACGGCGCGCCGCGCACGCGATCCTGCCGCTGCGCCTGTTTGCCAGCCGCCAGCGCAATGCCGCGTACGGAGCCCGCGTGCTGTTCCTGGGGGCCATGATCGGTTTCTTCTTTTTCACCACGCAATTCCTGCAAGTGGTGCTCGGCTATCCGCCATCGTTGACGGGCCTGGCCTTCCTGCCCATGACCCTGGTGAACTTCGGCGTGGCCCTGTGCGTGCCGCGCCTGACGCGCCGCCTGGGCAATGCGCGCCTGCTGGCCTTGGGATTGGCGGCAACGGCGCTGGGCATGGCATGGCTGAGCCGCGTGGATGCGGGCACGGCTTACTGGCAGGGCGTGGCCTTGCCCATGGTGCTGATCGGCGCGGGCCAGGGCATGGCCTTGAGTCCGCTGACGGCGGCCGGGGTGGCCGGCGTGCCCGCGCAGGATGCGGGCGCCGCCTCGGGTCTCGTCAACGTGGCGCACCAGATGGGCAATGCGCTGGGCCTGGCGGTGCTGGTGGCCGTGGCCGGCCTGGGCGCAGGCCAACTGGCGGGCCTGCCGCTGCTGGCGCACCGCGTCACGGTGGCCCTGGGCGGCGCCAGCGCCATGCTGCTGGTGCTGTCCGCCAGGACGGAAGGCGAGCTGGCTTGAGGCCAGGCGGCCACTGCCCGCCTCAGGCTCGGCCGCCGAGGCTGCCTCGGCCAGCGACTGCGACTCCCTGGCCTGATATAACTGGCTAGCGCCGGTAGCCGGAAAGCAACTGTGGCGGCAATTTCATCGCGCTGTCCAAGGCGCCGCATGGTTATCGTTGCAAGGTCGGGCGGGCGGGGCAGGCGGCCTGCTTGCCGGCGGGCTGAGATCCGTGGCTCGGGGAGGCTATAATCTGGGCACGTTGACAAGTGTTGCTCAACGTCATTAAGAGGCTGCCATGCATAAACTGATTTCCGAACTCACCCGCCTGTACCTGTTCGAGGAACAGCAGCAATACGTCGATGCGGACGGCGGCGCACAGGCGCTGACGCCGGCCGTGCTGGCGCGCCACCTGGCGGGCGAACAGACGGTAGCGGTGCAACTCGTGACCGGGAGCGGCCTGGCGCGCGCGCTGGTGCTGGAGTTTGGCGGCAAGGGCGGCGGCGAAGCGCACTGGAGCGCGCTGTGCACGATTGCCAATGCCGTGCAGCATGAGCTGGACTTGCCGGCGCCCGCCGTCAGCATCTCGGGCACGGCATTCCAGTTATGGCTGTCGCTGGCCACGCCCGTGCCCGTCGCCCAGGCGCGCCAGTTCGCGCAACTGCTGCGCTCGACCTTTTTACCTGCCTCGACCGACATCCTCGCCGTCGCGCCGCCCGCCTTCGTGGAGCAGGTGGCGCTGCCGCCTTGCCTGCAGCCGTCCGGCAAGTGGGCCGCCTTCATCCACCCCAGCATGGGCGCCGCCTTTGTCGACGAGCCTGGCCTGGACATGCCGCCGCCGCCCGCCGCGCAGCTGGGCTTCCTGGAAAACTTGCGCAGCATCAACCCGGCCCAGTTCGCGCAGGCGCTGGCGCAATTGCAGGGCCATGCTGGGCTGGCCGAGGCAGTGCCTGCCGCCGCTCCCGCCGTCCCATCACCCGCGGTCACGCCCGCTAGCCAGCCAGGCTTGCTGTTGCAGGACGCCACCCTGGAAGACATCGTGCGCTGGCTGCACGCGCGCAACATCGAACCCACGTTCCGGCACCGGCTGCCGTAGGCGCGGCATGCCTGGCCCGAGGTGGACAAACAGTACAGTCAGAGGCTGGTGATAAATGAGCAAATGCGAGCTGATTGATGCGTATGACGACCTTGGAATGACCGAGCTTCTTTACGCCGTGTTCATAGGCGACCTTGCTAAAGTACAAGAATTGCTACAACAAGGTGCAAACCCTCACAAGCCCCACCGTGATGCTCCTGCCGCCACGCCGCTTTGGCATGCGGAGGAGGATTTTGGCCTGTTCGAGGTCGCTCAGGCGCTCCGTGCCCATGGCGCTCGCTAGAGAACGGCCGGGTCCGGCCAGACGCGGTCATAGACACTTGCGAGAACAGTCGCAAGGAGCCCAAAATGCTTGGCGATGTAGAGTGCCGCGCTCTTGCAATCGCCGAACAGCATATTCCGGATTCAGTTCAGGAAGGTTATACGCTTGGGGACGACTGGGTATGTCCACAGTGCTTTGGAGACCTAACCGGTTATTTCAACTGGACAAGTGCATAGACTTGTCTTGGCTTTTCCATGGACGGCCAGAAGCCCGTATCCCCGGCGTACGCTCTAAAGTGAGTTAGCTCCAATATGAACCGACAACAACTGTTGCGACAATGGGAATTCCCTCATCTCGACCATGGAGGAATAACGCTAGTTGCACGAACAGACGCAGAGAAATGCTTGCGGATGATTCTTGAGCAGAAGTGCCGTCTGCATGGGTATGATGGATTTACGTTACATAGCGATGGTCAGCTTCAACCGCATATGGAATGGAGTGCAAGTTGGTCATGGGAGCATCTGCCGTCTTTTGCTGAGATGCTAAAGGATGTTCTTGAATCGCCTGCTTCAGTGACTCATTTCGAATTCGTTTTTTCGAACGATATCTGAAACTTGTTCGGCACTTGGTCTTACTGCGAGGGCCTGCAATCGGCCTATTGTGTAGAAAAACGCAGGTACGTTGACATTTAGATAGGAATCCTGCCAGCCTAGACTGGCCAGTACCACCGCTATTGAATGATCACCGACTGATTGGAAGTCTGAGTTCTCCTGAAATTGTTGCCGTTCGACTTTTTCAAAGGGTGAAAGCGGACGGTCACGCAGGCTCCGGGTCTGCTTGCAGGCTGATTTTTTGTTCATCCACACCCGATTATTGAAACAAGGAAATGCCACCGATGAAGAATCTCCTGCTTGCCCTTGCGCTGTGCCTGGCCGCGGGTGTGTCGCCAGCATCGCCAGTATCGCTTGCCGCCGACGCCGCGCCCACGGTCACCATCGAGAACGCGTTTTCGCCCGATGGCGGGGCGGAGGCGCTGGTGCTCAAGGTCATCGATAGCGCGGCGTCGAGCATCCGGCTGGCCGCCTATTCGTTCAGCTCGCCCCATGTGGTCGAGGCCTTGCAGCGGGCGCGCCAGCGGGGCGTGGACGTCAGGGTGCTCGTCGATGCGCGGCGCAACGTGCGCAAGAACAGCCGGGCCGCCTTGAACCGGCTCGTCGACGCGGCTATCCCCACCCGTATCATTTCCCGCTACGCGCTGCATCACGACAAGTACATCGTTGCCGATGGCGTGACCGTGCAGAACGGCAGCTTCAATTACACGGCCGATGCCGCTACCGCCAACAGCGAAAATGTGATCGTCGTGTGGCACAGCGCGCGCCTGGCGCAATCGTACCTGGCGCACTGGGAAAACCGCTGGGCCAGCGGCGTCGACTATGCGCGCGTGCCGGCGCCCTGATCATTGCTCCTGCGCCGCGCCTTGCGCGCGCAGCCAGTCGAATACTTGCCCGACGATGGGCGAACGGGGATGTTCCGCCACGCCCGACAGCCACCAGGTGGCGCCCGGCACCCTGGGGTAAGCGGGCAGCACGTGCAGCAGGCCGCGCGCCAGGCTGGCATCGACCAGCAGGCGCGGCAGGCAGGCGATGCCGCGCCCGTCGAGCGTGGCGTCGAGCAAGAGGCGCGCGTCGTCGTAGATGGCCCGCTTGCGAAAGCGCGCCAGCGGACCCAGGAACAGGGGCGCCGTCGCGTCGCCCGTCAAGCTTTCTTCCAGGCACACCAGATCCGCGTGCAGGTGATGCGCCTCCTGCGGCACGCGGGCCAGCCGCGCCGCCAGCTCGCTGTTGGCCACCATCACCCATTCATCGTGCAGCAGGGGGATTTCCTGCAGGTCCGGCTGCAGCAGGGGACGGTCGCCGATGGCGATATCGACGTCGATTTCATCGACGAAGCGGGCGCTCTCGTCCACCGACAGCAGCAGGCACAGTTCGGGCAGCTGCGCTTCCAGCGCCCGCAGCCGCGGCTGCAGCCAGCCGTGCAGCACGGGCGCCGGACACACCAGCACCACGAGACCGGGATCGAGATAGGTGGCGATGCGCCCCAGGCCGCTGCGCAGCACGGTCATCGAGCGCTGCACGCTGCGCAGCAGCACTTCGCCCGCCACCGTCAGCTCCACGCCCCGTCCCGCGCGGCGAAACAGCGGCTGCTTGACCTGTTCTTCCAGCAGCTGCACCTGATGGCTGATGGCCGACTGCGTCACGTGCAGTTCGTCGGCCGCGCGCGAGAAATTGCCGTGGCGGGCGGCCGCTTCAAAGCCCATCAATAATTTCAGCGAAGGAATGCGATGTTCTGACATATGAGAAAACTTAATGAATTAAAGCAAATCATATCATTTGTTTTCATATCTTGATCCCGCCACAATGCCGTGCATGCCAACGCATCGGCAAACGGTGCGCGGCACTCTGACTAATTAATCAAGGATGGATATGAATACACGTCGATATTTCTTGCGTCATTGCATGGTGGGTGGCAGCGCGCTGGCCTTGGGCGGCATGCTGGCCGCGTGTGGCGGCGGTGCTGCGGAAGCGGGCCCCGTGACGCCCACGCCGCCCAGCATCAGCGGCGGTGGCGTCAATCAGGCGGACGGCTGGCGCATGCCCGACGAGGCCGAAGCCCACAAGGCCACGTGGATGGCGTATGGCGCCTCGAGCGCCGTGTGGACGCGCGCGCAAGTGCCGCAGGTGCAGCTGGCCCTGGTGCGCATCGCCAATGCGATAGCCGCCTACGAACCCGTCAACATGCTGGTGCGCCCGGCGGAACTGGCCGGCGCGCGGCAATTGCTCGACGCGCGCGTGAATCTGGTTGCCGCCGAGATGGACGATTTATGGATGCGCGACACGGGCCCCGTCTTCGTGCGCAAGCCGAACGGCGAGCGGGCCGGCGTGAAGTTCAACTTCAATGGCTGGGGCAACAAGCAGCAGTTCGGCAAGGATGGGCAGGTGGCGGACACGGTCGCCGCCCAGGCCCGGGTACCGCTGCTGGCCACGCGCCTGGTGCTGGAAGGCGGGGCGCTGGAAGTCGATGGCAAGGGCACGGCCATCATCACGGAAAGTTGTGTGCTGAATAGTAACCGCAATCCGGGCTGGAGCAAGGCCGACTGCGAAGCGGAACTGCAGCGCCTGCTGGGCATCCGCAAGGTGATCTGGTTGCCAGGCATCAAGAACAAGGATATCACGGATGCCCATACGGACTTTTACGCCCGCTTCGTGCGCCCCGGCGTCGTGGTGGCGCACCGCGAGATGGACACGGAATCGTACGACTACGCGGTGACCCGCCGCCACCTGGAGATATTGCGCGGCGCCACCGATGCCGATAATCAGCCGCTGCAGATCGTCGTCATCGACGGCCCCGAGAAAATTCGGCCTGGAAACAACCCGAACACCTTCGCCGCCGGCTATATCAATTACTATGCCACCAGCAGCGCCATTTTCCTGCCGGAATTCGGCGATGCGCAGGCGGACGCCAGCGCCAGGGCGCAGTATGCGCAGCTGTATCCTGGGCGCGCCGTGGTGCAGATCAATATCGATCCCATCGCGGCCGGCGGCGGCGGCATCCATTGCACCACGCAGCAGGAACCGGCATAAACGCGCATCACAGGAGAACAGCATGCAACGACGACATTTTCTCTCGGGCGCCATGGGCCTGGCGGCAGGCGCCGCCGTGGGCTTGCCCGCCTTGCCAGCCTCGTCGGCCCTGGCCGCAGGGGCCGGCTGGCGCATGCCCGACGAAGGCGAGCGCCACGCGGCCACGTGGATGGCTTTTGGCGCGAATGACGAGGTGTGGGGCAAGCGCCTGAAGGCGGGCGCGCAGGCGAACCTGGCGCGCATCGCGCAAGCGATTGCCAGCGTCGAACCCGTGCACATGCTCGTCAACGAGGAAGATTACGACGTGGCCGCTCGCCTGTGCGGCAACAAGGTCAAGCTGCTGGTGCAGCCCATCGACGACCTGTGGATGCGCGACACGGGGCCTGTCTTCGTCAGGAAGGCGGGCGGCGCCCTGGCCGGCGTGAATTTCAATTTCAACGGCTGGGGCGAAAAGCAGGACTATGACGACGATGCGCTGGTGGCTGGTTTTGTTGCCGGACGCGCCGGGGTTGCCGTGCTGGAAAGCAGCCTGGTGCTGGAAGGGGGCGGCATCGAAGTCGACGGCCAGGGCACGGCCATCATCACGGAAAGCTGCGTGCTGAATGCCAACCGCAATCCCGGCGTCGGCAAGGCAAAGTGCGAGCAGGAACTGCACCGGCTGCTGGGCATCGAGAAAGTCATCTGGCTGCCCGGCATCGCGGGCCAGGACATCACCGATGGCCACACGGATTTCTATGCGCGCTTCTGCGCCCCCGGCGTCGTCGCGGCCGGCTTTGAAAACGACCCCGCTTCTCCCGAGCGCGCCGTCACCCGGCGCCACCTCGACATCCTGCGCAAGGCCACGGATGCGCGCGGCCGTCCGCTGCAGGTGGTGGTCCTGCCCGGTCCGGGCCAGGTGCGCCCGCAATATGAAAACAAGGATTTCGCCGCCGGCTACATCAATTTCTATGTCTGCAACGGCGCCGTGCTGTGCCCGGAATTCGGCGATGCGGCAGCCGACCGCAACACCAGGGCCATCCTGCGCGAACACTTCCCCGGGCGCGACATCGTGCAGCTGAACATCGACGCCATCGCGGCCGGTGGCGGCGGCATCCACTGCACCACGCAGCAGCAGCCGGCGTAGGCGGAGGGGCCGGGAAAAGTCAGCCCGCCATTTCCCGCGCCAGGGTGGCCACCAGTTCCGCCGCGCCCATTTCCCGCGCCAGCGGGGCGCCCTGGCCAGCCCATTGCGCGGCAAATTCGCTGTCGCCGCGCAGGCTGGCCGCTGCATTCAGCTGTTTGGCGGCATCGTAGGCGACGGGATAGTCGGCCGGCGGCGGGCTGCCCGGCGCTTCGCCATGTTCGATCAGGCGGTTCACCATGCCCCGCGCCAGGCGGCCCGAGAGCACGCTGGTCAGCCGGGTAGTGGCCGCCCGCCCGCTTTTCAGCTTGGCGCGATAGCCCGCATTGGCCGCCGACTCCGGGCATAGCACGAACGCCGTGCCCAGCTGGACAGCCGCGGCGCCCAGGTTCAGCGCCGCGCGGATGCCTTGTCCATCCATGATGCCGCCGGCCGCGACGAGGGGCAGGGCAGTGCTGCCCGCCAGCAGGCGCAGCAGCACGGAAGTGCTGTGGCGCTCGTCCTGCGCCTGCGGATCGAAGGCGCCGCGATGCCCGCCCGCTTCCACGCCCTGCGCCACGATGGCGTCGACGCCGGCCTGTTCGATGAGCAGCGCCTCGCGCACATTGGTGGCCGTGGCCATCGTGTAGATGCCCGCCTGCCGCAGGGCCGCGATCTGCTGCGTCGCCGGCAAGCCGAAATGAAAGCTGACGACGGCGGGACGCAGTTCCAGCAGCAGGTCGAATGCCGCAGCATGGCCGATGAACGTTGGATAGATCTCGTCCAGCTGCGTGGGCAGGGCCGCGCCCAGCTCCGCAAACAGGGGCGCCAGGTGGGCCAGCCAAGCCGCTTCGCGCCGCGCATCCCTGACGGCCGGCGCATGGCAGAACACATTCACATTGAAGGGCCGTGCCGTCAGCGCGCGCGTGTCGGCGATCATCTGGCGCGCCTGCGCCGCCGTGCCCGCGCCGATGGCCAGCGAGCCCAGGCCGCCCGCATTCGAGACGGCAGCGGCCATGCGCGGCGTGGAGACGCCCGCCATCGGTGCCTGGATGATGGGGTACTGCAGGCCGAGGCGGTCGAGGAAACGCTGGATTGACGTCATGATGATTCCTTCATGAAGTTGAGGATGCTGCATTTAATTCGTATTTTAAGAATATAATAGCACAATCATTTTCAAAGAGAGAATACAATGGACCCGGAATCATTGCGGATCTTTTGCGCCGTGGCCAGTGAACTGAGCGTCACCCAGGCCGCTGCCCGCCTGGGCCGCGCGCCGTCCAGCGTCACCACGCGCATCCAGCAGCTGGAAGCCGATATCGGCGCCGAACTGTTCGTGCGCACCAACAAGCGCATGGCCCTGACGGCGGCGGGCGAGCGTTTTCTCGAGTATGCGCAGCGCCTGCTGGCGCTGGCGGACGAGGCCCGGCATGTCGTCACGGGCGGGCGCGAGGGCGGCACCTTGCGCGTCGGCAGCATGGAAAGCACGGCGGCCAGCCGCCTGCCGGCCTTGCTGGCCGCCTATCACGCGCGCTATCCGGCGACGCGGCTGGCGTTGAGCACGGGGCCGTCGCGTCCGCTGATCGAACAGGTACGCACGGGCTTGCTCGACTGCGCGTTTGTTGCCTTGCCACCAGCGTTCGGCGGCGCCGCCGCGCTGGAGGAGCTGGGACTGGCATCGACGGCCGCGTGGCGCGAGCAACTGTGCCTGCTGCTGCCTGCCAGCGAAGCGCAGGCGCGGCGGGCCGCGGACGTGGCCACGCGTTCGCTGGCGGCGTTTCCCCAGGGCTGCACCTACCGCGGCATCGCGGAAGAGGTGCTGGGCGTGGCGGGCAGCACGCAGTGGCGGGTGCAGGAAATGAGTTCGTATCACACCATGATCGCCTGCGTGGCGGCCGGCGCCTGCGTGACCCTGCTGCCGGCCAGCGTGCTGGCGCTGTCGGACGCGCCAGCAAGCTTGAAAACCTTGCCTGCAGGGCAGATTGACACCATGCTGGTGTGGCGCGCGGGCTTCGACGTGCCCGCGTTCCAGCACTTGCTGGCGCAACTCGGCGCGGCGGCGCCGTGAGCGGGGCCGCCAGGCTGCGCGCGGCCATCGCCGGGGCGGCCATCCTCGCCATCGGCATGGGCTTCGGCCGCTTTGCCTTCACGGCCATCTACCCGCATATGCTCAAGGAAGGCGTCTTGAGCTTGCGCGACGGCAGCCTGGCCGCCTCGGCCAACTATGCCGGCTACTTGCTGGGCGCCATCCTGGCCATGCGCGCGCGGGCGCACGGCGCGCACCGGCTGTGTTTGTGGTCGGTGGCCGGCACGGCGCTGTGCCTGGGCGTGCTGGCCCTGCCCATGCCCGTCTGGTTCATCGTGACGGTGCGGGGCGTGGCGGGCGTCTTCAGCGCGCTGGCCATGGTGGCTGCCTCGCTGTGGCTGCTGGAACAGCGCCGCCAGGCGCGCGGCGCGCCCCTGCTGTATGCGGGCGTGGGGGCGGGCATCGCCGTGTCGGCCGAATTGCTGGTGCTGGCATCGTACCTGGGCTGGCACAGCGCCGGCATGTGGCTGCTGCTGGCCGGCGTCACCGCGCTGGCGGGACTGGCGGCCGCGCCCGCCATTGCCGCCGGCGGCCAGGCGGGCCCGGACGCGCCGCCGGCGCACGCTTCCGCACCGGCGCTGGCGCCCGTGGCGCCGTGGCCGCTGGTGCTGATCTACGGACTGGCAGGGCTCGGCTATATCGTCACGGCCACGTATCTGCCCGTGCTGGTGGGCGCGGCCTTGCCCAATCTCAATTCCGCCCACGTGTGGGCCGTGTTCGGCCTGGGCGCGGCGCCCTCGTGTTTCCTGTGGCACCGGCTGCATGAGCGACTGGGCACGCGCCGGGCGCTGCGGCTGAACTTGCTGCTGCAGGCGCTGGGCGTGGCGCTGCCCGTGCTGGCGCCTTCGGCCGCCGGCTACCTGCTCAGCGCCATCCTCGTCGGCGGCACGTTTGTGGGCACGGTGACCATCGCCATGCCGGCCGCGCAGCGGGCCGCGGGCAAGGCGGGCGCCAACATGATGGCCATCATGACGATCGTGTATGGCGTGGGCCAGATCATCGGCCCCGTGCTGGCCGGCAGCCTGTATGCGCAGTCGCACAGTTTCAACAGCGCACTATTGGCGGCGGCCGGCGCGCTGCTGCTGGCCATTGCCGTGAGCCTGCGGCTGTAAGCTGCCGGCGTCAGAGGTCGAATGCGCTGCGCATGAAGTCGCTGCGCAGCGCGTTGACCCTGGCGGAATCGCGCGTGTAATACAGTTTGTTCGTCAGCAGCACCGCGTAGCGGCCGCGCCGGGGGCTGAGCCACATGGCCGTGCCCGTGAAACCCAGATGGCACCAGACGTCGTCCTGCGCCAGCGTGCCTGCCGCCGGGTGCCAGAACAGGCCGCGCGACGGCGTCAGGGCGCCCGTCTGCACCGTCAGCGAGTCGCGCACCCAGGCGGCGTCAAACACTTCGCCGTGGCGGCCCGCCTGCGGCGCCAGCATCGCCCGCAGGAAGCGCTGCAGGTCGGGCACGTTGGAAAACAGCCCGGAGATGCCGCATACGCCGCCCAGCAGCCGGGTGGAAAAATCATGCACCACGCCGGACAGGTGCGCGCCCGCCTGCTCGCAATACTCGGTGGGCGCGACCAGCGCACCATGCGCGGCGGGCAGGGGGCCGAAGCGCGTGGCGGCCATGCCCAGCGGCCGCAGCACATGCTGTTTGAGCGCCTGGTCCAGGGGCATGCCCAGCAGCCGCTCGATGACAAGGCCGAGGATCAGGGCCGCGCGGTCCGTGTATTCCACGGCCTGGCCCGGCGTGCCTTCCAGCGGTTCGCGCAGCACGCCGCGCACGATATCGCCGTACACCTCGCCATAGCTGGCGCGCAGGCGGGCGCGCAGCGGCAAGCCGGCCGTATGGGTGAGCAGCTGGAAGACCGTGATGGGCGCCAGCGCGTAGCCGGCCGTGCCGGGCAGCAGGCCGGCCAGGCGGTCGTCCAGGCGCAGGCGCCGGCGGTTCAGCAGCCAGCCCACCAGCGGCCAGACGCTGACGACCTTGGTCAGCGAAGCGATGTCGAACAGGGTGTCGACCTGCATCGCGGCGCTGGCGGGCTCCGGGGTGAGCCGCCCGGCCGCGCCCGCCACGCCGCGGTGCATATCGTGGTCGACTGTCCCAAAGGCCCAGGCCGCGCCTGGGAAAACGCCATCCTGCACGCCGGCCTGCGCCAGCGCCGCCAGGTGGTTTTCACGTTCCGTTATCCGCATGTTGACTGTATTGTGTTTTGCTCGCCATGATCCGTCATTGCCACCCCGATCCAGCGCGCCACCGATTGCGCCACCCACGATCCCTCGTCCAGCGGCAGGTCGTGGCCCCCGTCGCCGTGGATCAGGCAGTCCGCCTGCCAGGCGCGCGCCAGGCGCTGCGAACAGCGGTGGTCGACCAGCCGGTCTTGCGCGCCCGCCATCACCAGCACGGGCATGGCGGGCCGGCTGGCGGGGGCGCGGTAGCGGGCGGCCGACAGCAGCTGGCGCAGCGCATTGCGCCGGCTGACGGGGTATTGCTGCTGATAGCGCATCCAGTCGGCCAATAGCGCGCCGTTGCCTTGCCCATGCCGCCGGCTCGTCAGGCGCAGGATCAGCGCTTCCTGGCTGCGCGGGTCGCCCAGCAGCAGCTGGCGCAGCAGGGCGCCGTAGTTTTGCCAGCGCAGCCGCCGGTAGAACGGGCTGTAGGGCCGCATGCTGGTGTTGATCAGCACGCAGCGGGCGATTTCCTGCGGGTAGCGGCTTGCCCATTCCACGGCCACCATGCCGCCCAGCGACAGGGCCAGCAAGTGGTAGGGCGCCGGGATGCCCCGCTCCAGCAGCTGCCGGCGGCAGTCTTCCACCATGTCCGCCACGCGCGTGGCGCTCGTTTGCAGATGGCGCGTGCCGTTGCCGGGCAGGTCGGGCGTGACGATGCGCGCACCGGGCAGGGCGTGCGCCAGGGTGGCGGGAAAGCGGCCCCAGTGGCGCTGTTCGCGCATCAGGCCGCGCAGCAGGACCCAGGTGGGCGGCCCGCTCATGATTCGTACCATTGCGCCAGGGCGCGCCGGCGCTGCGCCTTGCGCAGCAAGCCTTCCGGCACCCAGCGGCCGTGGCTGCTGGCGGCGCGCATGAGGAAATCGAACCACACCAGGTGGCGCCGCAGCACGCGCTGCAGCCGGTGCGCGGCCGTGGGATTGAACATGCTGACCCGGTTGAACAGCTGGCGCGGGTTTTTCTTGACCCACAGCCAGGAGCCCATCTCCAGGGTCAGCGGCAGGAACACGCGGCCCGTATGGCTGGTGCCGTTCAGGTACAGATAGTCCCACAGGTCGCCATGCGTGCGGTATTGCCGGCTTTGCGGCTCGAATACGTAGTTGTGGTTGGGGTAGCTCTGGCTGAACAGCTCTTCCAGCGCGCCGATCTCGGCCAGGTGTTCGATGGGCACCTTGGTATGCGCGTGGGGAAACCAGATGCGGTCGCGCAAGCCGAAACCGGAATGGCAATCGAGGGCGATGCTAAACTGGCGCGACAGCAGTTCGCGCTCGACGAGGTCGCACACGGCCTGGCTTTCCAGCTCCATGGGGCCGTGCGCCGCGCCCCGGTACCAGGGCAGGCGGGCGCTGTAGCGCTGTCCGCCCAGCATGAACGGCACTTTTTCGCGCGCGCTCAGGGGCGCATTGCGCATCAGGTCCACGCCGCGGGGATTGCTGCGCGTGGCTTGCCACATGCCGCCCGGATTGACCAGCGGCATGAACACGAGGCGCATGGTTTCCAGCTGCTGGTGCAGGGTGGCGTCCCAGCGCAGGCGCGCGACCAGGCTTTCCAGGAAGGACAGCAGCACTTGCGTGCCGATGCGCTCGAGGCCGTGGATGCCGCCAAAAAAGCCCAGCACGGGCACGTCGGGGCCGGGATTGCCCATGGCAATCGTGTACACGGGAAACTCGCGCCCATCCATGGCGATGCTGCAGGGCGCAGCCACTTCCAGGTGGCTGCCGCCCTCGTCGATGAGGCGCTTCAGCATGACCAGCTCGGGCAGATTCTTTTCGATCATCAGGCGTCTGAATGGGAATGTGACAGCCAGTGTAGCCGAAATCGTTGCTGGGGCAGACGTCTCGCATGGCGAAATTTATTGACCGCAAGCATGTCACGAAGCCGTCATTTTTTCTGTGTAGGCTATTGCGGTTGATGCAAGAATTGTTACTTGACAATACCTTGCTTCCACGCAGTTCCACCCTCACACGATAGCGACTCGATAGCGATATGACAGGCAGCCCGGCATCCGTCCATGTGCTTGCGCTGGCGGGATACCTGGTACTGCTGGGTTTCCTGGCCGCGGTGGGGCCCGTGCGGGCGCAGCCGGCCGACGGCCCCGTGCTGCAGTTCGATATCGCCGCGCAAAACCTGGGCGACGCGCTGGACCTGTACAGCCGCCGCTCGGGCATCGCCGTGCTGATGGACCAGCGCTACGCGCAGCGCCAGTCGGCCGCAGTGCGCGGCGCGTACGGGGCCGGCGCGGCCCTGCAAGTCTTGCTGGCGGGCACGGGGCTGCAATCGCGCCTGTCCGACGCGCAAGCCGTCATCGTGTACGCGCCGGCAGGCACAGCCGCCGCTGCAGCAGCGGAGCTGCCGCCGGCCGCCGTCGTGGCCGCCGCCGACATCCCGGGCGCCGTGCAGAACGGCGGCGACCATGCGGCCTATGTGAGCCGCTTGCAGCACGTGCTGCTGGGGTTGCTGTGCCGCGCGGCGCAGACGCGTCCCGGCGGCTACCGGCTGGCGCTGCAGCTATACCTGAACCGCGCCGGCGTGGTGGACCGCGTGCACCTGCTCGACAGCACGGGGCTGCGCGCGCGCGACACGGCCATCGCGCGCCTGGTGCTGGGCATGCGCGTGGGCGCGGCGCCGCTGCCATCGATGCCGCAGCCCGTTTCCATCCTGCTGCTGCCGCAAGGGCCGGGCAGCGAAGTCGATTGCGCCGCCGGCGTGCCGGGAGGGGCGGCGCCATGAGCATGCCGGACCTGCGCACCAAGCTGAAACGCCATCTCAGTTCGCGCTACGCCGTGCTGCGCTGGCGCCTCGAACGGGTGGTCGGCTGCAAGCACAATGCGGCCGATGCGCTGCAGGAAACGTGGCTGCGCCTCGAAGCGATGGTGGCGCCGGGCCCCGCCGCCGCGCCCGTCCACAATCCCGACGCCTACCTGCTGCGCATGGCCGCCAATATCGCCACCGATGCCTACCGCCGCGACCGCATCATCGTCACGGAGCGCGAACGCGAAGAGCTGATGCACATGGCCGACGAAACGGGCGACGACATCAGCGATCCCGCCCGCATCGTCTCGGCGCGCCTCGACGTGCAGGCGCTCGACGCGGCCCTGGCGGACCTGTCGCCGCGCCGCCGCGCCATCCTGACTGCCGCCAGGGTCGATGGCTTGCTCAACGCGGAGATCGCCGAGCGCTTCGGCATTTCCGTGGCAATGGTGAAGAAAGAATTGCAGGCCGCCATGCAACACTGTAAAACGTGCATGGCCGACGCCGAGGCCGCCCAGCGCAGCGATGTGTCGGGCCGCCGTAAATATTGATGAATCTCATGACTGCTCCTGACCGCGATCCACGCGCCCCTTCCGAAACTGCCGACGGCGATGCCGCCATCGGCCGGCAAGCCGCCGTCTGGTGGACGCGGCTGCGTGCCGACGATTTCACGCAGGCCGACGCCGACGCCTTGCGCGCCTGGTGCGCGCGCAGCCCCGCGCATGCGCGCGCCTGGCGCGAGCTGGGGCAGGTGTG
>NZ_WFLL01000041.1:0-52341 GCF_009208755.1 Janthinobacterium sp. FT14W
CGCGGGCGGCGGCGCGGGCCGCCTGGGTGGCGCGCATTTCCGCCAGGCGCGCCGCGATGCGTTCGGACAGGTCGACTTCGGCCGCTTCTTCCTTCTCGCGCGCCGTGGGCGCGACGACGACAGGCGCCTTGGCCTCCTTGCCCTTGACCGATTCGCTCAGGGTTTTCATGGCGGCCGCGCGCGCCGACGCCGACATGGGCGCACTCGCCGACGCGGATGCGGCGGCGGCCGCCGCAGCGGGGGCATCTTTGGCGCTTGCCATGGCCGCCATCGCGGCAAGGCTGCAAGCTAACAGGGCGCTCAAATGTCGCATGGAAATCCAGAAAGTGAGAATACCCTCTGGTTTACGGCTGGAAAGCAACAAAACTTGAATCAGCGCGGGAGGAAAACGGAAACGGCGGGGAGAACAAGCGGATCCGGGGCCCGCTGCGGACTGTGCCGCAGCGCGCTTGCCCCGGATCGACGGGGCATCAGGCCGACTTGCCGACCATGCGTTTGTAGAGTTTCCACAAGCCGCCCAGTACCACGGGCACGACGGCGGCGCCGACACCGATCAGCACGATCAAGGTCAGGTGGTCGCGGATCCACGGGATATTGCCGAAGAAGTAGCCCGCCGTCACCAGGCCCACCACCCACAACAGGGCGCCCGTCACGTTGTACATCTGGAAGCGCGCATGCGTCATGTCGGAAATGCCGGCCACGAAGGGGGCGAAGGTGCGCACCACCGGCACGAAGCGGGCCAGGATGATGGTCTTGCCGCCATGCTTTTCAAAGAACTCATGCGTGCGGCGCATGGCATCCTTGTTGATCCAGCGGTAATCGTGGGTAAACACCCTTTGCCCGATGGCCTCGCCTATCCAGTAATTGAGCGTATTGCCCGTGACGGCGGCCGTCACCAGCAAGGCAATCAGCAAGCCCAGGTGCATTTGTCCCGTCGCGCAAAACGCGCCGGCGATGAACAGCAGGGTATCCCCAGGGAAGAAAAACAGGACCACGAGGCCTGTCTCGCAAAAAATAATGGCAAACAGCACCGCATACACGAGGGTACCGTACTGCTCGATCAAGAGACCCAGCGTCTTGTCGACATGCACGATCATGTCGAGGAATTGCACAAAATCCATATATTTTTCCCTAAAGGTAGCGGCGGAATCATACACCACCCGGCCGGCGCAACGGCAGTCCCCGGCCCGATATTTCAGGATTAATTATGCGGCGCCCGTGCGCGTGTGGCATTTTAAGGAAAGGTTAAGGAAATCCGCCCGCCAACCTGCTCAGGCCCGTTTCCCCGCCGGCATACGCGCTTAGGCCCACGCAATGTTTTTCCAACGAAATATTGCCATTCCGGTATACACTTTCTGACCGGCGCAACCCGCGCCGACCAGGAGAGAACAGGAAAGAACATGCGTCTGCATCCACTCAATGGCCTGACCATGGCCACCGTGCTGGGCCTTGCCCAGCTGTCCGCCCATGCGGCGCCCGTGCAGATCAAGGCGCCCGCCGAGCTGCCCGCCAAGGCGACCTTGGCCGACGCGATCAAGGCGTCGCAACCGTCCGACTGGCGTTCGCTGGACCCGGACAACACCCTGTACCTGGAAATTCCCGCCGGCCGCGTGGTGATCGAACTGGCGCCCGACTTCGCGCCGAAACACGTGGCCAATATCAAGGCCCTGGTGGCCGAACAGTATTACGACGGCCTGGCCATCACGCGCGCGCAGGACAACTGGGTGGCGCAATGGGGCGATCCGGACGAAAAAAATCCCAAGCCGATCCAGCATGCGCGGCGCACCCTGCCCGGCGAATTCACCGTCCCCCTGAAAAACATCAAGAGCTTCACGCGCCTGCCCGACGCCGACGGCTATGCGCCGCAGGTGGGCCACTCGAACGGCTTCCCGTCCGCGCGCGATCCGAAAACCGGCACGGCCTGGCTCACGCATTGCTATGCCACCGTGGGCGTGGGCCGCGACAGCGCCAGCGACAGCGGCGGCGGCACGGAGCTGTACGCCGTCATCGGCCAGTCGCCGCGTCACCTGGACCGCGACATCACGGTCGTCGGCAGAGTCGTCTCCGGCATGCCGCTGCTGTCCACCCTGCCGCGCGGCACGGGCCCCATGGGCTTTTATGACAGCCCCGAGAAAAACGTGCCGATCAAGGCCATCCGCCTGGCCGCCAGCGTGCCGCCCGCACAGCGCGCCAATCTGGAAGTGATGCGCACGGACAGCGCCGCCTACCAGGCCGTGCTGGAAGCCCAGCGCCACCGCGGCGGCCCGTGGAGCAAGGTCACGGCCGGCCACATCGACGTGTGCAATGCGCCGATACCGGTGCGGGAAGTGGGGAGTAAATAAAGACCAAGGCTGGGGGCAGACCCCCGGATACGTTGGCGCCAAATCTTGCGTTAGCGGTGTTGAGGGTCTGACCCCAAGTGCGTAGTCGCTACGCTTTGCGCTGGCGGCGTTGAGGGTCTGACCCCGGTATAATTACCGCATGAACGCTCCCATCACGCCCCACCGCCCGATCCAGGCCCTGCCTGACCAGTTGATTTCGCAAATCGCCGCCGGCGAGGTGGTCGAGCGGCCATCGGCCGTCGTCAAGGAGTTGCTGGAAAACGCGCTCGACTCGGGCGCCACGCAGATCACCGTGCGCCTGGAAGAAGGGGGCGTGAAACGCATCGCCATCACCGACAACGGCCGCGGCATCGATAAAGACCAGTTGCCGCTGGCCCTGGCGCGCCACGCCACGTCGAAGATCGCGTCGCTGAGCGACCTGGAGAACGTGGGCACCCTGGGCTTTCGCGGCGAGGCGCTGGCCTCGATCGCGTCGGTCGCCGCCGTCACCCTGACGTCGCGCACGGCGGATGCGGCCCACGCGTGGGAAATCGTCGGCTCGCACAATGGCAGCGTTTCGCCGTCGTCGGGCGCGCACGGCACCACGGTGGACGTGCAGGACCTGTATTTCAACACGCCCGCGCGGCGCAAGTTCCTCAAGTCCGAGCAGACGGAGTACGGCCATTGCGCCGAGGTCGTGCGCCGCATCGCCCTGGCGCGGCCCGACGTGTCGTTCTCGCTGTCGCACAATGGCCGCACCATCGACCAGTGGAATATCAGCGAACTGGCCAAGCGCAGCGCCCACATCCTGGGCAATGACTTCGCCGAAGCGCGCCTGGCGCTGGACGAATCGGCCGGCACCCTGCGCCTGCACGGCTTTGCCGGCTTGCCGACGGCGTCCAAGGCGCGCGCCGACGGCCAGTTCTTTTATGTCAACGGACGCTTCGTGCGCGACAAGCTGCTGGTGCACGCCGTGCGCATGGCGTACCAGGACGTGCTGCATGGCGACCGCTTCCCCTCGTACGTGCTGGCGCTCGACCTCGACCCGGCCCTGGTCGACGTCAACGTGCACCCGTCGAAGATCGAAGTGCGCTTCCGCGACAGCCGCTCCGTGCACCAGTTCGTCTTCCACGCCGTGCAGCGCGCGCTGGCGCAAACGTCGGCCACGGCCTTCGGCAGCGTGCCGGCGCCCCTGCCGGCCGCCTCCACCCTGAGCGGTGATACTGCGGGCGCGGGTTTGGGCGGCCCTGGCATCTGGCGCCGCGAACAGACGCAAACCTCGTTCGGCGCGCAGTTTACGAATACCTTCGCCCCGGCCACGCCGGGCGCGGCCCGCCCGTTCTTTGCCGACGCGCCCGGCGTGGCCCAGGACACGGCGGCGTACGGCGCCCTGTTCGGCGGCGCCGCTGCCAGTTCTCCCATCACGCAGGTGGAACCGTACATCGCCTCGCCCGAAGCGATAGCGCGCGAAGAATATCCGCTGGGCTTTGCCCTGGCCCAGCTGCACGGCATTTACATCCTGGCGCAAAATACCAAGGGCCTGGTGCTGGTCGACATGCACGCCGCGCACGAGCGCATCCTGTACGAACAGCTGAAAAACGCGCTGCAGGCGCAGGTCTCGGGCCAGGACATGCAGGTGCAGTCGCTGCTGATCCCCGTGACGTTTTATGCGGACGCCATCGAAGTGTCGACGGCGAATGAAAACCAGGACACCTTGAAGGCGCTGGGCTTCGATATCGCCGCCCTGTCGCCCACCACCCTGGCCGTGCGTTCCGTGCCCACCCTGCTGAAAACCGCCGACGCGCAGACTCTGGCGCGCGACGTGCTGCGCGACGTGCGCGAATACGGCGGCTCGCGCGTGCTGATCGAGCGCCAGAACGAATTGCTGGGCACCCTGGCCTGCCACACGGCCGTGCGCGCCAACCGCATCCTGTCGGTACAGGAAATGAACGCGCTGCTGCGCCAGATGGAAAGCACGGAACGCGCCGACCAGTGCAACCATGGCCGGCCGACGTGGGTGCAGGTGGAGATCAACGCGCTGGACAAGCTGTTCCTGCGCGGCCAATAAAATTCCGGGGTCAGACCCGACGGGTCTGACCCCAGCCTTTGCCTTGGGGCTCCCATCGCAAGTACATCAAAAAGTATCATGAAAAACACCCCACACCTCCCCCTGGCCGTCGCCATCATGGGCCCCACGGCCAGCGGCAAGACGGCCAGCGCGCTGGCCATCGCGCAAGCCATTCCGTCCGAGATCATCTCCGTCGATTCCGCCCTCGTCTACCGGGGCATGGATATCGGCACGGCCAAGCCGACGGCGGAAGAACTGGCGGCCGTGCCGCATCACCTGATCGACATCATCGATCCGCTGGACGCGTATTCGGTGGCGCAGTTCCGCAACGATACCCTGCGCCTGGTGGCGGAGATCTCGGCGCGCGGCAAGCTGCCGCTGCTCGTCGGCGGCACCATGCTGTACTTCAAGGGCCTGGCCGATGGCCTCGACGACTTGCCCGGCGCCGATCCCGCGCTGCGCGCCCAGCTGGAAGAGGACGCGGCCGCCATCGGCTGGCCCGCCATGCATGCGCGCCTGGCCCGGCAAGACCCCGTCACGGCGGCGCGCCTGGCGCCGCAGGACGCGCAGCGCATCGGCCGCGCCCTGGAAATCATCGCCCTGTCCGGCCAGCCCATGTCGGCCCTGCTGGCCCGGCGCGAAAAGACCGTGCTGCCGTTCCAGCTGCAATCGTTCGCGCTGGAGCCGTCGGACCGCGCCGTGCTGCACGCGCGCATCGCCACGCGCTTCGACCTCATGCTGAAAAATGACGCCCTGCTCGACGAGGTGGAACAGCTGCGCCGCCGCGGCGACCTGCATCCGGGCTTGCCGTCGATGCGCTGTGTGGGCTACCGCCAGGCCTGGGATTACCTCGATGGCCGCATCGACCGCGCCGCCCTGCGCGAGACGGGCATCATCGCCACGCGCCAGCTGGCCAAGCGTCAGCTGACCTGGCTGCGTTCCATGCCCGAGCGCATCGTCATCGATTGCCTGGGTGCCGATCCGGCCAGCGCCATGCTGGCGCAGATCGCCCCTTCGCTGACATAAGCCTCGCCACGCGACAACCGGCCAGGCGCTAGGCTCGACTTAGGCTACGCTCCATGCCCGAGCGCATCGTCATCGATTGCCTGGGTGCCGATCCGGCCAGCGCCATGCTGGCGCAGATCGCCCCTTCGCTGACATAAGCCTCGCCACGCAACAACCGGCCAGGCGCTAGGCTCGACTTAGGCTACGCTCCATGCCCGAGCGCATCGTCATCGATTGCCTGGGTGCCGATCCGGCCAGCGCCATGCTGGCGCAGATCGTCCCATTGCTGACATAGCCCTCGCCACGCAACAACCGGCCAGGCGCCAGGCTCGACTTAGGCTGCGCTCCATGCCCGAGCGCATCGTCATCGATTGCCTGGGTGCCGATCCGGCCAGCGCCATGCTGGCGCAGATCGCCCCTTCGCTGACATAAGCCTCGCCGCGCAACAACCGGCCAGGCGCCAGGCTCGACTTAGGCTACGCTCCATGCCCGAGCGCATCGTCATCGATTGCCTGGGTGCCGATCCGGCCAGCGCCATGCTGGCGCAGATCCAGCCACTGCTGCTGCCGTTACAAAAATAATCATGCCTGCGCTGGCGCGTGAAAAATCCGCACATTTTTTTGCGCCGGCATTGACAAGGAAATGGGAAGACTGGATAATGCTCGGCTGTTGGGTGATATAGCTCAGTTGGTTAGAGCACAGCATTCATAATGCTGGGGTCGGTGGTTCAAGTCCACCTATCACCACCAAAGAATAGCGATCAGGTTTTTCCTGGTCAAAACGAGCATCCGGTCTGACCGGTCTGTCTGGTGATATAGCTCAGTTGGTTAGAGCACAGCATTCATAATGCTGGGGTCGGTGGTTCAAGTCCACCTATCACCACCAAGAATTAGCAGCATTGATGAACCCGCCCTGCCCCGTGCAGCGGCGGGTTTTTTCATTTCTGGCGCCGCCCCGCGTGCGGCCTGTACGCAACACCTGGCCCCTCCCCATGCATTGGGGATTGTGGCAAGCCGCCACTGGCGCTTACAATGAGAATAATTCTCATTCATATTATTCATCGCCCATGTCCGCCATCCAGCCCAGCCTGCAACAGCAAGTGCATTCGCTCTACAGCGAGCATCACGGCTGGCTGGTCGGCTGGCTGCGCAAAAAACTCAGCTGCCCGCACGGCGCGGCCGACGTGGCGCAAGACACGTTCGTGCGCATCATCGCCTCGCGCGACGCGCTGTTCGGCATGCGCGAGCCGCGCGCCTATCTGTCCACCACGGCGAAGCGGCTGCTGCTCGACCGCGCGCGCCGGCAAGTGCTCGAGCGCAGCTACCTGGCCGAACTGGCCCTGCTGGCCGACAGCCTGCCCGGCGCGCCGTCGCCGGACGAGATCCTGATGGCCGTGCAGGCGCTCGAACAGATCGCCGCGGCGCTGGCGGGATTATCCGCCAAGGCGCGCGCAGCCTTTTTGCTGCACTACCTGGAAGAACAGCCGCAGGCCGCCGTCGCCGCGCAACTGGACGTCTCCACGCGCATGGTGCAAAAATACCTGGTGCAAGCCTTGCTGGCCTGCCGCCACGCCTGCCCGGGCATGGCAGCATGAGCCGCGGCGCCATGCACGGCCAGCGCGCCGACGCCATCGCCGAACAGGCCGCGCACTGGATCGTGCGCCTGAGCGCCGACGACCCGGCCGAGCGCGACACCGCGCAAGCCGGCTACGCGGCGTGGAAGGCGGCCGACCCGCTGCACGCGACGGCGGCCGCCGGCATGGAAAACGTATTGCGTCAATTGAACGCCGTGCGCGAGCCGGCCGGCGGCGATCACCGCCCTGCGCGCGCGGCGCTGGCCGCCTACCGCGAAGCCCTGCTGCTCGTGCCCGCTGCGCCCGATGCGCGCAACGGCGCCGCCGTGCTGCACGCGCAGCTGGGCCAGCTGGAAACGGCGCGCACCATGCTGCAGGCACTGGCGCAGGAGGCGCCCACGGCCAGGACCTACAACAACCTCGGCTACGTGCTGTACCTGCAGGGCGATTACGCCCAGGCGGCGGACGTGCTGCGCCAGTCGCTGCAGCTAGACAATGGCCAGCAGCCGGCGCGCGCCAACCTGGCGCTGTCCATCGCGGCGCTGGCGCGCAGCGTCGGCACGGTCGATGCCGCCGCGGACGCCATCGAAGCCGACCTGGCGCCCGCGCCCGTAGCCACGGCACCGGCCAGCCGCCTGCAGCTGACGCAATTGCAGCCCAATATCTTTGCCCTCAGCTGGCGCGATGCGCCCGTGACCGCGCAAGCGGCCTTGCCGCCCCCCGTCAGGCGGACAGCGCCGGCCGCAACGCTGCCCCGGCTGGAAGTCATCAACGGCAATGGCGCAACAGGACTGGCGGCGCGCATGCGCGGCATGCTGGGCGGCATGGGCATCAGCGTGCTGCGGCTGGGCAACCAGCGGCCATACGCGGTCCAGGCCAGCAGCATCGTCTACCGCCCCGGCCATGCGCAGGCGGCGGCCACCCTGGCCCTGGCATTGGGCGGCATGCCCCAGCTGCAGGCCACCGGCGACAGCGGCATCGGCGCGGGCGCAGACCTGCGTTTATTGCTGGGCAAGGATGCGGCGGCCAGCCTGCGCGCGCCGGACGTGCGCCTGGCATCGAACACTGCGCCGTGACACGGTATCAGCGCGGCAGCAGGCGGCGGTCGGCGGGATCGAGCAGGAAACCCTGCAGGATATCCTGCAGCTGGGGCAGCTTTGCCACGCAGGCGGGGATGCCCAGCTGGCGTGCGCCGAAGTAGTGGGCGATGATGTCGCCCTGCTGTTCCATGTTGAAGTCGGACAGGATGCCGCCCGCCTGCGCATCGTAGCGGTAGGCGCGCTGCCGGATATAGCCGCCGCAGAGCGCCAGCAGCATGCCATGCAGCAGCACGCCGTAGCCGAGCTGGTACTGCCACACGTGCACCATTTCGTGGATGAAGAACAGCTTGCCGCCGTTGCCCTCGCGCGAAAAATCGTCGCGGTACTGGGCCGGCATGAAGTGCAGGCTGCCGCGCGGCGTCATCGCCGTGTTCTGGTCTTGCAGGCCAAACGGTAAAAAGGAGCCGCGCACCACGCGCACGCGCGCGTAGTCGATGGCGTCGCGAAAGACGCTGCGGGCCATGGCGGTTTCGCCGATGGTCAGGGGGCGGCGCAAGACGCGCATGAGAAATGGAGTAAACAGCGCGGCAGGCATGCAAGCCTGCCGCGCCGCTACCGATTAGACCGAGCGCAGGCCGCTGGCTGCCTTGGCGATTTCCGTGATGCGGTCCCAGTTGCCGGCCGCGATCGCGTCTTTCGGCGTCAGCCACGAACCGCCCACGCAGGCGACGTTCTTCAGCGCCAGGAACTGCGACGCCGTCTCTTGCGAGATGCCGCCCGTCGGGCAGAACGTCACGTCCGGCAGGGGGCCGTAGATGGCGTTGAGCATGCCGATGCCGCCGGCCGGCACGGCCGGGAACAGCTTCAGCTGCTGGAAGCCGTTTTCACGCGCCGCCATCACTTCGCCGGGCGTCATCACGCCAGGCAGCAGGGGCAGGCCGCTGCTTTTCGCCGCCGCCACCAGGGCGGACGTCAGGCCAGGCGAGACGCCGAACACGGCGCCCGCATCGCGCGCCTGGGCAAATTCCTCGGGACGCGTCAAGGTGCCCACGCCGACGATGGCGCCCGGCACTTCCGACATGGCGCGGATCGCTTCCAGGCCGTGCTTGGTACGCAAGGTTACTTCCAGCACGCGGATGCCGCCCGCCACCAGCGCGCGCGCCAGCGGTACGGCGTGGTCAGGGTCGTCGATCGCGATCACGGGGATCACGCTCGAGGTGCGCATAATTTCCAGTAGTGTCATGGTCATCTCTTATTTCCTAGCCAAAAAGTCTTCATCGGAACCGGGCACAGTATCGCCGACATTGTCGGCGTCGTGCAAGGCGACGGTGGTGGGAATCGGCGACGGCAGGCCGAAGGTGGTGGCACCCTCTTCCGCCGCGCTGACGGTGGAACGGAACATGGAAAACAGCTCGCGGCCCATGCCGATGTGGTTCGGCGACAGATCTGCCGTGACCAGCGAACGGGCATGCCAGACGTCGGCCGGCACCAGCGCCTCGAGCACGCCCGTAAAGGCGTCGAGGCGGATGATGTCGCCGTCGCGCACCAGGCCCAGGGGGCCGCCGGCGAGGATTTCAGGCGATACGTGGATGGCGGCCGGCACCTTGCCCGACGCGCCCGACATGCGGCCATCGGTGACCAGCGCCACATGGCGGCCCGCATCCTGCAGGTTGGCCAGCGCCGGCGTCAGCGCATGCAGTTCCGGCATGCCGTTGGCGCGCGGGCCCTGGAAGCGCAGCACGGCAACGAAGTCGCGGTCCAGCGAACCGGCCTTGTAGGCGGCCATGAAATCTTCCTGCGAATTGAATACCAGGGCAGGCGCTTCCACCGCGCGGTGCTGCGGCTTGACGGCCGACACCTTCATCACGGCGCGGCCCAGGTTACCGGCCACCAGGACCATGCCGCCGTCCGGCGCGAACGGGTTCGAGGCGGGGCGCAGCACGCTTTCGTCGGCGCTGGCGGCCGGCGCATCCTTCCAGAAGACCTTGCCGTCTTCGCCCAGGAACGGTTCCATGCAGTGCGCGCGCAAGCCGTGGCCCAGGATGGTATTGACGTCTTCGTGCAGCAGGCCCGCGTCCAGCAGTTCGCGGATCAGATAGCCCGTGCCGCCGGCCGCGTGGAAATGGTTGACGTCGGCGTCGCCGTTCGGGTAGATGCGCGTGAGCATAGGCACGATGGCCGACAGCTCATTGAAATCGTTCCAGTCGATGACGATGCCGGCCGCCTTGGCAATGGCCACCAGGTGCAGGGTGTGGTTGGTCGAACCGCCCGTGGCCAGCAAGCCCACGACGGCGTTGACGATACATTTCTCGTCGACGATATGGCCAACTGGCAGGTAATTGGCGCTTTGCGCCGTGATGCCGGCGGCGCGCTGGGCGGCAGCTTTTGTCAGCGCATCGCGCAGCGGCGTGTTCGGCGTGATGAAGGCGGCGCCCGGCAAGTGCAGGCCCATCACTTCCATCAGCATCTGGTTGCTGTTGGCCGTGCCGTAGAAGGTACAGGTGCCCGCGCCGTGGTAGGCTTTCGACTCGCCTTCGAGCAAGTCTTCGCGCGTGGCCTTGCCTTGCGCATACAGCTGGCGCACCTTGGCTTTTTCCTGGTTCGACAGGCCCGACGTCATCGGACCGGCCGGCACGAAAACGGCAGGCAAGTGGCCGAAGTGCAGCGCGCCGATCAGCAGGCCCGGCACGATCTTGTCGCACACGCCCAGGTACAGGGCCGCGTCGAACATATTGTGCGACAGCGCCACGGCCGTCGACATGGCGATGGTGTCGCGCGAAAACAGCGACAGTTCCATGCCCGGCTGGCCTTGCGTCACGCCATCGCACATGGCGGGCACGCCGCCGGCGAACTGGGCGACGGCGCCCACTTCGCGCACGGCCTGCTTGATGATCTGCGGGAAGCCTTCAAACGGCTGGTGCGCCGACAGCATGTCGTTGTACGAGGATACGATGGCCACGGAAGGCTTCTTGTATTCCTTCAGCGACAGCTTGTCGTTGGCGGGAAAGGCGGCAAAGCCGTGCGCCAGGTTGGTACACGACAGGGCGCCGCGCTGCACGCCCTGGATGCGGGCTGCATCCAGATGCGCCAGGTAGGCGCCGCGCGATGGCCGGCTGCGCGCGATGATGCGCGCTGTTACGGAGTCGACTACTGGATGCAGCGTCATGGGATTTCCTTAAAAATGAGTATTTCGTGAAATTTTACTACAAAATGGTGAAGGAGAAGCACTCTTGCATGGACCAACAACACAAATAAGCCACGGATTGGGGCTTTTCAGAGCAAACCCGGGCAATATCGCGTATCGGCACCCGCCCACCCCTTCCTTATATGCCGCTGGCACAATCGCTAAAAAAAGCACAACAAAATCAGCGTCACGACACAAACTGTAGTGAAATTACGTTTTTCTGATGTATTATTCTCATACCAACGCCGGCACCCCGTTCGCCACGACGAACGCGCCGCGCTCCTTTCAACCGAGACAAGCACCCAAGCCGACCGCCATGCGCCAGCCAGCACCTACTCCTGCCATCACCGCCACCGCCAGTTTCCAGTCCCTGCAAGCGCATGGCGCCAGCCTGCGCGACGTGCATCTGCGCCAGCTGTTCGCCGCCGATCCCGCGCGTTTCTCCAGCATGACAGTCGATGCGGCAGGACTGCTGCTCGATTACTCGAAGAACCGCGTCGACGCCACCGCCATGGCGCTGCTGATGGACCTGGCCCGCGAACGCGGCGTGGAAGCGCAGCGCGAAGCCATGTTTACGGGCGAGAAAATCAATCTTACCGAACATCGGGCCGTTCTGCATACGGCCTTGCGCGCGCCGCGCGGCACGCAGCTGGTCGTCGACGGCCAGGATATCGATGCCGACGTGCACGATGTGCTGCAACGCATGAAGGCATTCACGGACAAGGTGCGCAATGGCAGCTGGCTCGGCTACACGGGCAAGCCGATCTGCGACATCGTCAATATCGGCATCGGCGGCTCGGACCTGGGCCCGAAAATGGCTTGCCTGGCGCTGCGCTCCTACGCCAACCCGGGCCTGGAAATGCACTTCGTGTCCAACGTCGACGGCCACGACATGGAAGCGACCCTGTCCAAAGTCGATCCGGAAACCACCTTGTTCATCGTTGCCTCGAAAACCTTCGTCACCGCTGAAACCATGCTCAACGCCAACACGGCGCGCGCCTGGTTCCTGCTGGAAGGCGAAGAAAAAGATCTGGCCCAGCATTTTGTGGCCGTTTCGACCAACACGCAAGCGATCGTCGACTTCGGCATTGCGCCGGAAAACATGTTCCCGTTCTGGGACTGGGTCGGCGGCCGCTATTCCGTCTGGTCCTCGATCGGCCTGGCCGTGGCCCTGTCCGTGGGCTTCGCATACTTCAGCGATTTCCTGGCCGGCGCGCATGCGATGGACCAGCACTTCCGCCAGGCCCCGCTGGAACAGAACATGCCCGTGGTGCTGGCCATGGTGGGTTTCTGGAACCGCCAGTTCCTCGATTGCGGCTCCGTCTCCATCGCGCCCTACCACCAGGACCTGAGCCGCTTTGCCGCCTACCTGCAACAGCTGGACATGGAAAGCAACGGCAAGCGCGTCACCAAGGATGGCCAGCCCGTCGACGTGCCCACGGGGCCCGTCATCTGGGGCGACTGCGGCACGAATGCGCAGCACGCGTATTTCCAGCTGCTGCACCAGGGCACGGACATCACGCCCATCGACTTCATCGCCGCCCTGCGCGCCACGCACGACTTGCCTGGCCATCACGACGCCCTGCTGGCCAACTGCTTTGCCCAGTCGGAAGCCTTCATGACGGGCAAGACGGGCGAGGAAGTGCGGCTAGACTTGCAGGCGCAAGGCTTGCCGGAAAGCGAAATCGAAGCGCTCGTGCCGCACAAGACTTTCCCCGGCAACCGCCCCAGCAACACCATCCTGATGGACCAGCTGACCCCGACCACCCTGGGCGCCCTGATCGCGCTGTACGAACACAAGACCTTCGTGCAGGGCGTCTTGTGGAACGTCAACAGTTTCGACCAGTGGGGCGTGGAACTGGGCAAGGTGCTGGCCAAGAAAATCCAGGCCGAACTGACGGGCGAAGCCCGTCCCGACCACCATGACAGCTCGACCAATGGCTTGATCGCGCTGGCGCGCGCAGCCAAGGCGGCGTATTAAGGAGATCAATGAATATTTACGAAATCAAGGTAGTCAGCGACCAGCCCATGCAAGTGGGCGAATGTCCGCTGTGGCATGGCAAGGAAGCGGCCCTGTACTGGGTCGACATCGATGGCCGCGCCGTGCACCGCCTGCACCCGGCCAGCGGCAAGCACGAGCAATGGAGCATGCCGACGGAACCGTCGGCCCTGGCCATCAACGCCGGAGGCGGCCTGATCGTCGCCCTGCGCAGCGGCTTTGCCCACCTCGACACGAAGACCGGCAGCTTGGCGGAAATCGCCCCGGCGCCGTTCGACATGACCACCACGCGCTTCAACGATGGCAAGGTCGACCCCGCCGGACGCTTCTGGGTCGGCACCATCTTCGAGCCGCGCAGCGCTGACGCTGCAGAAATGTTCGTGCTGGAAAAGGGCCATGTACGCAAGGTGTGGTCGGGCGGCATGACGGTGTCGAACGGCCTGGGCTTTTCCCCGGACAAGCGCACCATGTACCACTCGGATACCACCACGCACCGCATCGACCGCTTCGACTTCGACACGGCCACGGGCGCCATTTCCGAACCGCAGCCGTTCCAGCGCTTTTCCATGGACAAGAAAGCGCTTGATTACGGCGGGCGCCCGGACGGCGCGGCCGTCGACAGCGAAGGCAATTACTGGTCGGCCATGTTTGAAGGCGGCAAGATTTTGCGCTTTGCCCCCGATGGCCACCTGCTGGGCGAAATTACCGTGCCCGTGCGCTGCCCCACCATGGTGACGTTTGGCGGTCCCGACCTGCGCACCCTGTACATCACCAGCGCCAGCCACAACCGCTCGGCTGCCGAAATCGCCGACTACCCGCTGACGGGCCACGTGCTGTCCGTGCGCGTGGACGTGGCAGGACAGCCGGAAACGCCGTACCAGGCGTAATCGTTGCACGCATAAAAAAGCGCCGCAACCCGCGAGGGTCCGGCGCTTTTTCATTCAGGCTGGGGCAGGCGCAGGTCGGATTAGCGCGCCAATACCTTGCGGATGGTTTCCGCCAGTTCCGCCGCGACGAATTTCGCCACATAACCATCGGCGCCCACGCCCTTGACGTGGTCTTCGTTGGTCGAGCCCGTCAGTGACGAGTGGATCACCACGGGGATGCTGGAAAAGCGCCCATCGTTCTTGATGTTGCGCGTCAGGGTAAAGCCATCCATTTCCGGCATTTCCAGGTCGGTCAGCACCAGCGCCACCTTGTCTTTTGCCGTCTTGCCTTCCGTTGCCGCCTGGGCCGAGATCGCCTGCAGGCGCTCCCATGCTTCCTTGCCCGTCTTGGTCATGATGAAAGGCACGCCCATCGCTTCGAGGCCCTTCTCGATCAGCGAGCGGGCCAGCGAGGAATCGTCGGCAGCCAGGATCACGGCGCCGGCAGGCAGGCGCACTTGCGGGCCGATGCTGTTTTCGTCCACATCGGGATCGCCCGACGGCAGCACGTTGCGCAGGATCTGCTCCACGTCCAGTACTTGCGCCAGGCGCGTCTTGTCCGTGTCGCCATCGAGGCGCGCGATGCTGGTGACGAGGCCGCCACCGACGCTCGATTCGGCCGACAAGACCTGGTTCCATTCCAGGCGCACGATTTCATCGACCTCTTCCACGGCAAACGCCTGTGTCGAGCGGGCAAATTCCGTCACCATCAGGATTTTCAAGCCATTGCTCTTGCAGCCGACCGCCATCGGCAAGTCGATCACGGGCACGATCTGGCCGCGGATATTGACCACGCCCAACATGTGCGGGTGCGATCCAGCCACCGCCGTGATGGCCGGCATTTCCATGATTTCACGTACTTTGAACACATTGATGCCGAATAGTTCGCGGCTGGTCGAGTGATCGCTGGTGCCCAGTTTGAACAGGAACAGTTCGAATTTGTTATTGCCTGTCAGGCTCGTGCGTTCATCGACATCTTGCTGCATTGAATTCATTGTGTCCCCTTGAGCCGTCTTGTAAAGTTAAGTCGCCTGCCCGTGATGCTGCGGACAGTGCGGACTGCACGTCGCATGGACGTCGGATGGCGGGTTCGGGGCATGGCCGGCGCTAACGGTGCAGTGTATATCGTACAATTTCTTACAACCAATAGTTGCTATCGATTTCAGCTTGAATTATACGGTTTTTTACTTTCTTCAAAGCTACTTTACGCTGCCAACGGCTATCCTGGCAGCATTTCTTGACTTGCTTGTTGCTACAGCGCAAATGATGACGGAGAGAATCGGAAATTTCCCAGGCAACCATGGTTGCTTTGAAAAGCCCAGGGCAAGCAGGACGCTGCGCCGGGGCCGGCGAACGGCATATAATGACCATCGCGGCGCCGCTGGCAAGAAGACTGGGCAAAACTGCGACGGCAGCGGATGGAATGTAGTAAAATTTCTTGCAATTGCCTGTTCTACGTAGTAAATTTACACCACCGATTATAGTAGCGACAGACTGGCACTTCCGGTCGGCCTCCTCCCCGCTCCGGCTCTTTTACTTTTGCGACGACACTCACTTATGGCACTTACCGATTTTGACCTGGTCCTGTTTGGCGGCAGCGGCGATTTAGCAATGCGCAAGTTGCTGCCTGCGATGTATGCGCGCGACGTCGCGAACGATTTGCCGCCGACGGCGCGCATCATCTGCGTGGGCCGCCAGGACAGCGGCCAGGAAGCCTTCTTGAAAATGGTGGAAAGCAACTCGCGTCCCCATATCAAGGCCAGCACCCTGAATGCCGCCACCTGGAGCAAATTCTGCGCGCGCATCGTGTATGTGTCGCTCAACGCCAGCGATGCGGCAACGTACGCGCCGCTGGTCGAAGCGCTGCGCGGCGATGCCGACCTGACGCGCGTGTACTACCTGGCCACGCCGCCGCACCTGTTCGCGCTGATCTGCGACAACCTGGAAGACAATGGCCTGGTGACGCCGAATTCGCGCGTGGTCCTGGAAAAACCGCTGGGCCGCGACCTGGCCAGCGCCAAGCAGATCAACGCCGAAGTGGGCAAGGTCTTCCAGGAATCGCAGATTTACCGTATCGACCATTACCTGGGCAAGGAGACCGTGCAGAACTTGCTGGCCCTGCGCTTCGGCAACGTGCTGTTCGAGCCGCTGTGGCGCCGCGAATGGATTTCCGACGTGCAGATCACCATCGCTGAAAAACTGGGCGTGGGCAACCGCATGGGTTACTACGACACGTCGGGCGCGCTGCGCGACATGCTGCAAAACCACTTGCTGCAACTGCTGTGCATCGTCGCCATGGAACCGCCGACCTCGATCGCGCCGGACGCCGTGCGCGATGAAAAGCTGCAAGTGCTGCGTTCGCTGAAAAAATTCACGCCCACCACGCTGGCGCAAAACATCGTGCGCGGCCAGTACCGCGCCGGCCACGTGGATGGCGTCACCGTGCCGAGCTACCGCGACGAGCCGGACGCGCCCGAACATTCGCGCACCGAGACCTTCGTGGCGCTGAAGGCGGAAATCGACACCTGGCGCTGGGCCGGCGTGCCGTTCTACCTGCGCACGGGCAAGCGCATGGCCGACAGCCTGGCCGAGATCGTCGTGCGCTTCAAGCAGATCCCGCACTCGATCTTCAACCAGCCCACGTCCAGCTTCCAGCCGAACTGCCTGGTGATCCGCTTGCAGCCCGACGAAGGCTTGCGCATGAACCTGATGGCGAAAACCCCGGGCGATGGCATGCGCCTGAAACCGGCGGAACTGGAACTTGATTTCCGCGAATCGTTCAAGACGCCGCGCATGGACGCCTACGAGCGCCTGCTGCTCGACGTGCTGCGCGGCCAGCTGACCCTGTTCATGCGCGGCGACGAACTGGAAGCGGCCTGGGAATGGGTCGAACCGATTCTCGACAACTGGGAACAGAACGACAGCGCGCCGATTCCATACACGGCAGGCACCTGGGGCCCGGCCGCGGCCAGCGCCCTGATCGGCCGCGACGGCTTGCAGTGGCGTGAAGAGGCATTGCCAGAGGATTAACAGGCAAGACAAGGGCCTGCCCGTATATCAGGGCAGGCCCTTTACCTATCTCCACACTCTTGAACACCTACCCAGAAGACTACCCTGATGCTGCTTGACTCCATCCGCACCCAGCTCGATTCGCTCTCCAAGTCGGAGAAGAAGGTCGCGCTGGCCGTGCTTGACCAGCCGAACCAGACGGTCAGCCAGAACATCACGGCGCTGGCGAAGAGCGCACAGGTGTCGGAACCGACCGTGGTGCGCTTTTGCCGTACGCTGGGCTACGACGGCTGGCACGAATTCAAGCTGAAGCTGGCGCAGGGCCTGGCCCTGGCCATGCCGGGCGCGAACGAGCAGCCGGCGCAGGACGACCTGGCGGCCGACCTCGTGAATAAAATCTGCAGCCGCTCGATCAACACCCTGCTCGACCTGCGCAACAACCTGAACCCAGAAGCGATCCAGCGCGCGCTCGACATCCTGTCGCGCGCCAGCAAGATCGAATTCTATGGCCAGGGCACGTCGGGCATCGTGGCGGCCGACGCGCAGCACAAGTTCTTCCGCTCGGGCGTGCCGACGGTGGCCTACAGCGATCCGAACATCCACAGCATCGCGGCGGCCCTGCTGCGCGGCGGCGACTGCCTGGTGGCCATCTCGCAGCGCGGCAACAGCCCCGCCTTGGTCCGCTCCGTGAAACTGGCGCGCCGCGGCGGCGCCGACGTCGTCGTGCTGGCCCCGTCCGGCACGCCGCTGGCCGACCTGGCCACGGTGCTGATTCCCATCGACCTGGTCTTCAACACCGACCCCTACACGCCCATTTCAGCGCGCCTGGCCTACCTGGTGGTGATCGACGTGCTGGCCGTCGGCCTGGCCCTGCAACGGGGCCCGGAATTCCGCAAGAAGATGCAGAATGCGCAGAAGGCGCTGCAGGAATTCGACATGCAGTTCGACTCCTTCATCGGCTGATCGCCCTCGGCGCCAGCCTCGCTGGCGCCCCTCCCGTTCACCAGAGACATCAAGGCATATCGGCCGGTTTTCCCGAATGGAGAATAGGATGAATTTTGCTAGGCCCTCCGGCATTTGACACAACCACTCTCACCTCATCATTCGCAAAAAAATGCATATAGATATCTCCTGGCCTATCGTATTTTTCCACTTCCACCATTTTTTCTTTAATAATATGCTGTAGTCCGTCCGGCATATCCCACCGCACCAGGACGTTCATTCCCGGATACCACACACGAGGAATGGATGTGCAGCAAATATTGGCAAGTCCCGCCCCCCATCTGGCCATATTTCCCCCTCCCGCCCCATCCACCGATGCGGAGTAAATATACTTCCCCGTATGATTGACGATGCCCACCTGCGCCGTCGCGGTAGGACTTGGACCGGCTTGCTCAAGCTGCCTGCCCTTGAACGCGCAGCCGCTCAGCAGCAAGGCGGTGCCAAGATACATCATCCATTTCATACTTTTCCTTTCGGCTCCAGCCGCGCTGAAATCACGCCCTATGCGAGCGCCTCTGCCCGCGTTGCATGGCGCTGCTGCGCCAGGTAAATCTCTTCATCGGCTTTAGCCTGCGCAATATCCTGTGTTAAGTTTTCACTCCACACGAATTTTTCGGGTGCTTCTTCCGCCTGGATGCCTGCCGTCGGCATGCGTTGCAGTTCCTTCTCGTGCACGCTTTTCCGGAAAAAGCCGCTTTGCGGGTAGTAGCCACGGCGCAAGATATAGCCGCCACCCTCGCGACGCGTATAGGTTTGCGTGGTGATCACCGCGCTGCGCATGTCGGCGCTGTCGGCATCCGTACGGATCGGATAGGGAGTGCCGTACTGCGCTTCCTTGACCAGCGTCTCCTCTTCCGGCGTCAATGCTTCGCCATTCTTCTGTTTCAGTTGCGCGGCTTCGGTCTTCCGGCTCAGTTCATACGCGCGTTTATAAAAGCCTTTTTCAGGCGGTTTATCGGCGAACGAGGCGATCTTGGCCCGTTTATCATATTCCGTCACTTCGCCCGCCATATAGAATCCGGCCAGGGAATCGTGTACATAGTCGTCAAAAAAACGCATCACTTCGGGCGGCAGCGGTTTGGGGTGATCGAATATGTCGAGCGCCCACGCCTCCCAGTCATCCAGCGGTGTATGATTTTGCGCGCGATAGTATTGCCAGTGATTGATGCGCGCAATATCCCGGGCGCTGAACGGTTTCTCCTCATCGCCATGACGAAAGGCCTTGCGTGCGCGCAGCGCTTCCAGATCGCCTGCCAGCAGGCGGTTGTAGGAACCCAGATCCTCCCGCTCCTGCGCGTTGGCCGCCTTGAAGCTGTCCGTGGCTTCCAGGGTCTTGACACGCACGGCGCGCCAGCGGTAATACAGCTCCATATGCTTGCTCAGCAAGGCGCCTTGCTTGTTAAGCTCGGCGGTATATGCTTCCCATGCCTTGGCAAGCTCTTGACTGACCTGGAAATCATCTCGGTCCGTTGCCTCCAGTTCACTGAACGGTATCAAGGGCACGCCATTGATACGCGCCTCCTTGAACATATGTGCCAGCGGGATTTGCGACAACAAGGCCGCTTGTCCGCCACGCCCCTTTCCCTGCTCGCCCGGACCATAGCCGCCTCCCACGTCCGAGTGCACACCAGGAAAATACACTTCCTCGATTTTCCCTGTCAGGCGCGTGACGGGAAAATTCATGCGCTGCTCATGCGTGGCAATGCAATGTAAACCTGCCTGAACGCAGGGAGGCAGCGGCTTGAGCAATTCATTGGCCCAGGCCCAATGGCCATCGAACATCGCGCCAGGCGCGATCGTGGTTTTCGCTACAGACGCCGAGCTGCCCACGGTTGCCACCGTATCGAAGACGCCGAGAAAATCGATGCTGGCCTGAATGCCGGCAAATTCCTGCACCTCACCTTTGCCCGGCGTGAGCAAATCGGCAAACAGCTGGCAGAATGCCACCGCCTCGGCGGCGCCCCGCGAAAAACCGAACACGGACAGGGTCAGCGATGGAATATGCGGCTTCGGTTGTGCCGCGATCGCGGCTTTTAACTTTTCGATATGCTCAGCGAACCAGTCAGAGTGGGTCATGAAACGCTCTCTGCCGGTTGAGGGATGCGGCACCTTTTTGTGGCCTACGGCATTATCATAAGTACGGGCAAGTTCGCCAGCCTCATCTGATTCATACAGAAACTTACCAACAAGAGTCCGATGAACTGCATTTAAAACCTGCAATAACCCCCATATAATACGCGGCTGCCCTCCTTTGGCAAAAGCCTTCCCCTCGTCCGATTCAGTCAATTCACCAATTTCCTTAAATGGCGTTCCGACGCCAGGAATATAATATCGAAAATAACCGGCACCCCGCTTATCAGATGGAAAACTCGAAAATAGCCGCGCCACATTGCTATGACTGGCGCTATTGGCGTCGACTACAACATTACTTATAGGAATAGGCTTCTTTGTTTTCGGGTCGAGCACGCCTGTCCTAACCCCATTCCTATCGCGCTCCAGATTATTATTGGTTCCATCAAAGAAAAGTCCAACCCTCACTGGAATACTGCACGGCGCGCTATCTTTCTTATCACATGCCTCCTTGGCAATTTTTGATTGTTCTTTCGTCGACGGATTTAAAAAAATATTGACGGGAAACGGTGCGGAATGGGGAGTTTCACTGATCATAATATCAAGGAATATTGGCAGGTTTTCCGGAATGAAGAATAGGATGATTTTTACTATCGCCGTCCACATTTGACACAACGACTCTCACCTCATCATTGGGGAAGAAATGCATATAGATATCCCCTGGCCTATCATATTTTTCCACTTCCACCATTTTTTCTTTGACAATATGCGTATGTTCTTCCGGCATATCCCACCGCACCCGAACCATCATTCCCGGATACCACACTCTCGGGATAGAGGTACAACAGATTTCTGCCCCCCCCGCTCCCCATCTGGCCATATTGGCGCCTCCCGCCCCATCCACCGACGCGGAATAAATATACTTCCCCGTATGGTTGACAATACCCACCTGCGCCGTCGCGGTAGGACTTGGGCCGGCTTGCTCAACCTGCCTGGCCTTGAGGGCACAACCGCTCAGCAGCAAGGCGGTGCCAAGATACATAATCCATTTCATGATTTTCCTTTTATCAAAGTAAGCAGTTGAATGAACAAGGCTAGGCAGCCGAGCGCGCCTGCCAGAAATCGTCGGGCAGCGTGTCGAGCTCGGACAGGTAATTCGCCCCCTGGCGCGTTCGCCGCAACAGGCTGGCCATCGCTGGATGCGAGGTGAAATCGTCGGCCAGCATCAAGGCCAGGGCGCTGAAATGCTGACGCTGGCCTGCCGCCTCGATGCCGCTGGCGCTTGCCACTAGTAAATGACGCGCCACGCGCGCGTGGCACTGGGCCGGGGTACCGGAGTGAAACAGGTCCGGCTGCACATCATGCAGATTGGCCAGGATGGCATCGGCCTCGGCCGTGTCGACCAGTGCGCCAAAGGCGGCATCGCTCAAGGGGAATTTATCGAAGTCCGCAGGGGCAGGACTGGCTTGTGCCGCCCCCTGCCAACTGAGCAGCGAACCATCGCGCTGCACCGACCACCAGCGGTAGATGGGACTCAGCAAATGCGCATATTGGGTTTGCGTCAAGGCCGCCAGCAAGGCCGGCAATGTGCGGCTATCGGCCCAGCGCACGGGCCATTCGACGGTGTCTGACGTGATGGCAATCAAATAGGGGCGCAGATGCTGCTCCAGACCGTCGATATCGAGCGTACTTGCGATGATGCTGAGCATGGGCTTGCCTGCGCACAGCGAGAACAGGCGCTGCAGCCACTCGGCCTGCTCGCTGCTTGCCTGTGGCGCCGCCATTAAATGCGGGGCGGCACTCTTGAAGTTTTGCAGCGAGGTGTGCGCATACAGCGACTGGCGCCGCAGGCGGCTCGGGTAGCGCTTGGTAAAAAACTCTTCATCGCAGGCGCCGTCGAGCAGCGCCAGCAGGTGCAAGGGCTGGCCGCCGTTCGTCACCGCCGCCTCCGCACGCAAGGCTTGCACTTGCTGCGCGACCAGCGCTGGAACTTCCGGGTCGGGAACATCGATGGCAAAGTACATCAGGATTCCTTTCTAGGCTGCCGTGGGCGCGACAAATGGGCTACCGCTACGCAACGCCGCCAGCAAGCATGCCTTGCACACGCTGGCCGGCAGCGCCGGCAACGGATAAGCCATCCGCTGCGGCCCGCTAAAACTCTTCTTGCCGGCATGCACCGTGATCTTGCCCGGGCACTGGATGGTGATATTGCCGCCCTCGAGCGTGATATTCGCCCCGCCCGCCGTCGACAGGCGGATGCTTTTTGCCGCCGCCCAGTCGATGTGCGCCGTGGCGCTGACCACATGGACGTCGTCGCGCGCCTGCACCTTGAGCACGTCCGCCTGCGCCTGCAGGTCGATGGCTTGTTTGGCGGCGATCAGCTGCAGGCCGATATTGTCCTCGCCCGCCTTGACCACGCCGCCCAGGGTGCCGATGGCCTGGCCCGCGTGCACGCGCAGCTGGCCGCCGCCGACAAATTGCGTATCGAGTCCGCTCATCAGCGACACGGTTTCGCCGTTCGCCAGCTGGATGTCCTTGCCGGCCAGCACGCCCAGCCCCGCGCGGGCGGCGATGGCGATGATGGCGTCGCTGCTGTGCGGCAGCTTGTCGTCGCCGGGACGGGTGGGCTTGGCGGCCGCGTCGCGCCTGGCGGCGGCCGTATCGTCCTGGCTCAGCATGCCCGAGGCTGTCGTCAGGAACGCGGCCAAGGGCGCCGCCTTCTCGTCGAGCACGCTGGCATCGGCCCTGGCCGCGCCGAGGTGGCCCGCATACGCCACGGTCTCGTGCGTGACGGCGGCGGCGCTGAAGGTTGCGCCCAGCTTGGCCGCCTGCTTGAGCAAGACCATGCCCGGCGCATTGTCGCCGGCCGGGTCGCGCGCCTGCGCGTCATGGTTGACGAGATAACTGGAAATCAGGAGTCCGGCCCCGGCCCGCACGGCGCCGTAATCGTCGGTGCGCAGCTCGGCGCCCGTGCCGCGCAGGCTGCCCCGGTAATTGTCGGCCGCATGCACCAGGTGGCCCAGATTGAGCTCGCTGGCGCCATGGCTGCTCTTGAGCTGGATGCGCCCCTGCTGGTCCGTGTCGTCGAACAGCAGCTGGTTGTAGCCGGCGCCGGCGCCGGCGCCGCCGAATTCCTTGCTGCGGATGCCCCATTGCGCCGCGCCGTTGCGGTGGCTGGCGGCACCGCCTGCCGCGCCATGCCACAAGGGACTGTTGCCGCCCGCCACATTGCCCTGCGCCGACGGGACATGGTCGCGCGCGGGGTCGAATACGCCCGCATCGGACGGCTGGTCGGCCACGCCGCCCGGGGTCGGCGCGACACCGCCCTCGCCCTGTCCGTTGTACAGGGCGCCGACGATGATGGGGCGGTCGATATCGTTTTCCAGGAATTGCACCAGCACTTCCTGGCCGATGCGCGGCAAAAACTGGCTGCCCATGCCGCCGCCGGCCGAGCGCTGCGCCACGCGCACCCAGCAGGTGGCATTGCCGTCCTGCTGCCAGTGAAAGCGGATGCGCACCCGGCCCAGCCTGTCGCAATGGATCTCGCTGCCGCCGCTGGCGCGCGCGCCGCCATCGGGCCCCACCACGATGGCGCTCTGGCTGCCGAAGGCCGTGGGTTTCGGGTGATGGCGCGCATCGCCGTCCACACCGCTTGGCCGCCATGGCGTAGCCGCGGCTATCATCTCGACGCCGTTGGCATAACCGCTGGCTTGCGCCTGCGCAATGACAGCGGGGAAGTCGGGCAAACCCTGCCCCAGATCGGGCATCGTTTCTTCCAGCAATGGCGGCAAGGGACCAAACAGTTCAGCCAGTCCGGCAGCCGCGGCCGACGGCAGATTGTTGACGCCGACGCTGGCCACGCGCAGCACGACATAGGCGGGCGACGCATCGCCAGCTTGCTGCAACGGCCCCTGCGTCAAGGTAAAACGGGTGCCGGCGCGCAGGGTGCGCACGGTGGAGCGCGCATGCCACACGTGGGCGCGCGCTTCGTGCGACTGCATCTGCAATTCGGCGTAGCGCCGGGCCTGGGCCCCGTTCGCATACCAATATTGCCCAGGAGCATCATAGCTTTCCAGCGCGGGCGCGTTCTGGCCGCCAACGGCCTGCCTGGCCGGCACGCTGGCCGCCACGGCCTTCTTGGCCTTGTAGTCATAACTGAGCACGGTGGAGATTCCCGCATGCAGGCTGCGCCGCGCATACAGGGCTTGCACCGTGTCGCCCGGCTCGCCGACCCTGGCGCCGTGAAAACGCAAGCCGCCCCCCTGCGCGCTGCTGGCGTCTTCCGGCGTGGCGCACGTCTGGCTGCTGTCGGCGAACAACACCAGCCACTGTTCGCTCTCCTGCTGCTCGAAGCGCCAGGCCAGCCCTTCTTCGCTCAGCAGGCGGCGAACAAAGTCGAAATCGGATTCGCGGTACTGGCAGCAATAGCTGCGCTCGCCCGCGCCCTGCATGAACGGGCCCGATTCATCGCTCCAGCGCCAGCGCGCGTGCGGCGCATAGGCTGAGAATACCTCGTCGACGATGGCGCTCACGCTCTTGTCTTGCCAGACGCGGCTGTTACGCACCTGCGTCAGCAGCCACAGCCACGGCGTCAGGCGCAGCCGGTAGCGCGCCAGTCCGCCATTGCTGCCCAGCATGGCCGCTTCGCTGATATAGCCGGAAAACGGCATGCGCGTGCCGTCGGCCAGGCTGATGTGCAGGCTGGCCGGTTGGCCCAGCAGCGACGCCAGCGCCACATGGGCACTGGTGGACAGGGCGATGATGTCGCGCGCGCCGACCGCCTGCAGCCGCTCGTCGCTGGCAAACGCTTCGACCAGCAAATCGGCGGCGTCCGCTTCCTGCCCCTGGCCGCCGATGGACAATGCATATAGCCTGGTCGCGCCGTTGAAGGCGGCCAGGGCGCTAACGATCTCTTGTGTCAAAGGATGCTCTTCATCTGGAGAGTGGCTGGTGGCGCCGTACATTAGCCATCAGAACAATGTGCAAATTAAACAAGTCCAGACAATTATGCGCGAGTTCTCAAAAAAGCAAGATTCAATTGAGCAAGTAGTGCGCGGGGCAGACAATAGTGGATGCTTCATGCAGTGGATTCGGTACAATAGCCCGGCAAGCCCTTTCACTCTTTCCCGTGCAGCCATGAACCAACTCGAACAACTGAAGCAATTTACTACCGTGGTGGCCGACACCGGCGACTTCCAATCGATCCAGGCTTACACGCCGCGCGACGCGACGACGAATCCGTCGCTGATCCTGAAGGCCGTGCAGAAGGATGAATACAAGCCGCTGCTGGAAAAGGCCGTGCGCGACCATCCGAACGCCTCCACCGCTGAAATCATCGACCGCCTGCTGATCGCGTTTGGCGTGGAAATCCTGCAGACCATTCCCGGGCGCGTCTCCACCGAAGTCGATGCGCGCCTGTCGTTCGACACGGAAGGCACGGTGGCCAAGGGCCGCGACCTGATCGCCCTGTATTCGAACGCCGGCATTGCGCGCGAGCGCGTGCTGATCAAGATCGCCTCCACCTGGGAGGGCATCCGCGCCGCCGCCATCCTGGAAAAGGAAGGCATCCGCTGCAACATGACCCTGCTGTTCTCGCTGGCCCAGGCCATCGCCTGCGCCGAAGCGGGCGCGCAGCTGATTTCGCCGTTCGTCGGCCGCATCTACGACTGGTACAAGAAGTCGACGGGCATCGACTACGTGGGCGCGGAAGACCCGGGCGTGCAGTCGGTCCGGCGCATCTACAATTACTACCGCAAGTTCGGCTACAAGACCGAGGTGATGGGCGCGAGCTTCCGCAACACCTCGCAAATCCTCGAACTGGCCGGCTGCGACCTGCTCACCATCAGCCCCGACCTGCTGCAAAAGCTGGCCGACAGCGATGCGCCGGTGGAGCGCAAGCTGAGCGCCGAAGCGGCGCCGTCGACCAACATCGTGCAAATGTCGCTGAACGAAGAAGCCTTCCGCTTCATGATGAACGAAGACGCGATGGCGACGGAAAAACTGGCCGAAGGCATCCGCGCCTTCTGCGTCGATTCCGGCAAGCTGAAACAGATGATCGCGGCGCTGCGCTGATCGTTTCATTTCGACAGGCGTAAAAAAAGCGGCGCCGTGCAGTGCACGGCGCCGCTTTTTTCATGCCGGGACGATCAGGAGCAACGGAAGGTCGCTACGCCCTGGTAATTGGCACCGTTGGCCAGCTGCGCCTTGTAGGCTGCCAGCAGCAGATAGCGGCCGGTGCCGCCGTCGCCCAGCATCAGCTGCGCGCCCGTGCCATTCGACAGATAGCCGCCGGTGATGCTGCTCGACGCTGCCGAAGCCAGGGTGGTGGTCGCCGTCACTTTGCCCGTGCTGCCGCCGGCGCTGGCGTCGATGGTCAGCGCCACCTTGGCGCCGGAGCCATCGAAGGACAGGCTGGCATTGCCGCTGGCCGTGCCGAAGTTGGCGCTCGACGGGACGCTGCTGCCGCCCGTATAGCTGGGCGACGTGAACGCGCCCGCATCGCAGGTGAAGGTGCCGCTCGCTGGCAGTGCGGCGAGCACGTTATAGGCGACGTAATGCGCGCTGGCATTGTTGCCGGTCAAGGTCGTGGCGCCGGAAATATTGCTGAACGCGCCCTTGAACCAGCGGCCCTGCGCGAAGGCGGCGTCGCCGCTGATGTCACGCGTCACGGACGGATTGCCCGTCAGGACGATGCTGCCGATCGTGCTCAAGGCGCCGGAGCTGTCCTGCACCAGCGTGCTGGCCTTGCCATTGCTCTGCAAGCCGATCGACGTAAAGACGAAACGGCTGTTGTCGCCATTGACGAAACGGGCGCTGACGGAGCCCGTGTCTTCGCCGGTGGCAGTCGGCGTGACGGCTACCACGGGCGGCGTGACCGGTACGACGGGCGGCGTGACGGGCACGACGGGCGGGTTCACGGCCACTACCGGGTCGGCTGGGGAGGACGAGCCGCCACCGCCGCAGGCAACGAGGGAGCCGGCGACGAGGGTCAAAACAAACGCGTGATTCAATTGCATACTATTCCAGTAAAAAAGGCGTGACACATCCTTGGCACATGCCAAAAACTTAACGCCGAGTATTATGCAATATTTCTCAAAAGAATGCTTGCCCAAAAGAAAATAACTAATACTAACAATGTGACTATCGCGCGAGCAACTGTGTCGCGGCGCCATGCTGAAGGTAGAATGCAAGGCTACAGTCCGCTTGCCGCTTTCTACGTTCCGCTTGCCTATTCCATCGCCCATGCAATCGCCAATCACCATCCGCCTGGGCCGCCGCGCCCGCGCCCGCATCGCCGAAAACGGCTTGCGCGCGCTTGACGTCGCCATCGTTCCCGCCGCCGCAGGCGGGCCGAAAGGCTTGATCCTGCACCAGCTCGATTGCTGGCTGTTCGGCGACTTTCTGCCGCAGGCGCCCCGTGCGCGCCAGTTTGTCGGCGCCTCGATCGGCGCCTGGCGCATGGCCGCCGCCGTGTTCCCCGACCCGGTCGCCGCGCAGCGCCGCCTGGTGCGCGAATACGTGGGCCAGCGCTACCCCGACAAACCCGATGCGGCGCACGTCAGCCGCACGTGCCGCGCCCTGCTCGACGCCGTCCTCGATGGCCAGGATGCGCAGCTGCTGCAGCACGCGCGGCATAGCCTGTCGGTGCTGGCCGTGCGCGGCATCGGCGCCCTGGCGCAGCCGGGAAAATGGCGCGACCGGCGCGGCTTCCTGCTGGCCGCCGCCGGCAATGCCGTGGCGCGCGCGCGCCTGGCCGCGTCGCTCGAACGAGCGGTGTTCCATGCGGGCCCCGATGGCGCCAGCTGGCTGCGCTCGCGCTTCGACGCCTTTCATTCCCATTTCGTGCCGCTGGCGCAGGACAACCTGCGCGATGCGCTGCTGGCCTCCGCTTCCATCCCGCTGGTGCTCGACGCGGTCACGGACATCGCCGGCGCGCCGCCGGGCCGCTACTGGGATGGCGGCCTGGTCGACTACCATTTGCACCTGCCCTACCAGCGCGAACCGGACCTGGTGCTATACCCGCACTTTGCCGATCATATCGTGCCGGGCTGGCTGGACAAGGCCATGCCCTGGCGCCGCGCCCGCAGCGGCGATAGCGCGCTCGACAACATGATCCTCGTCTCGCCCTCGCCCGCCTTCGTGGCCAGCTTGCCCAATGGCAAACTGCCGGACCGGCGCGACTTTCCCCATTACGGCCAGGACCACGCGGCGCGCATGCGCGACTGGCGCCGCGCCATCGCGGAAAGCGAGCGCATGGCCGCCGCCTTCGCCCGCTGGGCAGAGCAGCCGGACCTGCGCCAGGCGGGCGATCTGTAGCACGGGCGTGGCTGCAACAGGCGCCAAAACAGGCGCGCTTTTCCCTCGCCTATTGGTCACTAATCAGTGCATACTATGTCGCACAGGCAATTCAATTCCCCTTGCGACAGGAGTCCCACCATGCACGCCCTCTCCCACCTTCGTATCGGCACGCGCCTGGCTGCAGGCTTCGCGCTGGTGCTGCTGCTGTCCGTGATCTCCACCTCGTACGCGCTGTACAGCGCCCGCGTGAATGCGGAAGCGACCCGGCAAATGATGGAAAAACCGCTGGCCAAGGAACGCCTGGTGTCGGACTGGTATGTGCTGATTTACTCGGCCATCGCGCGCACCTCGATGATCGCCAGGAGCAAGGATGAAACGCTGTCGAACGTATTTGCCGACACCATCGCCGACAGCACGAAGCAGGGCAGCGAACTGCTGAAGAAAATCGAGGCGCTGCTCGACAGCGACGAAGAAAAAAGCATCTTCAAGGCGTCCATCGCCGAGCGCGTCAAATACCAGGATGCCAAGACCCTGGTCATGGATGCGCGCAAGGCCGGCAACGCGGCGCAGGCGGAAAGCACCTACCGCGACAGCTTCGCGCCGGCCGCCACCAATTACCAGAACAACGTCAAGGCCCTGCTGGCGCAGCAGCGCAAGGCCATCGACGCCACGGCGCAAGCCATCGAAGCGGCCAACGAACGCAGCTTCACCCTGCTGCTGACCCTGTGCGTGCTGGTGGTGGCGCTGGGCAGCGTCTGCGCCTGGCTGATCACGCGCTCGATCACGCAGCCATTGAAGGCCGCCGTGAAAGTGGCTGAAACGGTGGCCGACGGCGACCTGCGCACGCATTTCGGCACGCCTGCCAGCGATGAAATCGGCGACCTGATGCGCGCGCTGCACGGCATGAACGAGGCGCTGCGCAAGGTGGTGTCGGAAGTGCAGACGGGCACCAACGCGATTGCCACGGCATCGGGCGAAATCGCTGCGGGCAACCAGGATTTGTCGGCGCGCACGGAGCAGCAGGCCAGTTCGCTGGAAGAAACGGCGTCCTCGATGGAAGAGCTGACCAGCACCGTGAAGCAGAATGCCGACAATGCGCGCCAGGCCAACCAGATGGCGGTAGCCGCTTCCGGCGTGGCCGAACGGGGCGGCAGCATCGTCAGCCAGGTGGTCGACACCATGGGCGCCATCGACACGGCATCGACCAAGATCGTCGACATCATCGGCGTCATCGACGGCATCGCCTTCCAGACGAATATCCTGGCATTGAATGCGGCCGTCGAAGCGGCCAGGGCCGGCGAGCAGGGGCGCGGCTTTGCCGTCGTCGCCACGGAAGTGCGCAGCCTGGCGCAGCGTTCGGCCGCGGCGGCGCGCGAAATCAAGACCCTGATCGGCGACTCCGTGGAACAGGTCAACAACGGCACCCGGCTGGTGCAGCAGGCCGGCAGCACCATGGGCGAAGTGGTCGACAGCGTGCGCCGCGTCACCGACATCATGGCCGAGATCACTGCCGCCAGCGCCGAGCAAAGCATGGGCATCGACCAGGTCAACCAGGCCATCGCGCAGATGGACCAGGTGACGCAGCAAAATGCGGCCCTGGTGGAAGAAGCGGCAGCGGCGGCCGAAAGCATGCAGGACCAGGCGGCGCGCCTGGCGCAAGTGGCGGCCGGCTTCCAGCTTGAGCACATGGTCACGGCGCCGCCAGTGCGCGCCGCGCGGCCGGCGCCCTCCCAGCTGGCCAGGCCGGCGGCCAGAAGCGCGCCCGCCAGGCAGCCAGGCACTGTTGTCAGGAGCGCGCCCCCTGCGCGCAAGCCCCAGGCGCACGTGGCTGGCGAGCAGGACTGGGAAGAGTTTTAAGGCTGGCGGCAGGGCCCTTCAAAAGCGTTTGACAGCGCCGTGGCGCGCGAGGATACTTGTTTCAGGTGGCATGGCGCACCACCGGCAGCGATACGTGTTGCGCCTGACATCGTTCTGCGGGAGCACGAACATGAAACGCATCAGCGAACAGCTGCGCCTGGGCTTCCTGTCCCCCTTGCTGCTGTGCGCAGCCCTTGCCGGCTGCGCCACGGCGCCCGCCACTCCGCCTCCGCCCGACCTGTTCAACGATGCCAGCTTTGCCGCGCCGGCCGCGCCGATCGAGCCGCAGCAGGCGTTTGCCATGAGCGAGGCCATGCGGCAATATGTGCGTGTCGATATCGCGCGCGAGGCGCGCGGCAAGAATCCCCGCCGCGCCCTCGCCGATGCCCTGCGCAACAGGGCGGGACTGCAGCTGGAATATGATGCCGCCATGACGCGCACGGCGGCACAGGCGTTCGACGCGCGCAGCGGCAACTGCCTGTCGCTGGTGCTGATGACGGCCGCGCTGGCCAAGGAGATGGGACTCGATGTGCACTACCAGGTGGTCCTGGGAGAAGAAAGCTGGAGCCGCAGCGGCGGCATGTATTTCGTCGCCGGCCACGTCAATCTCGCGCTGGAACGCCGTGCCGCCAGCAATACGGTCGGCTACGACGCCGATGCCATCCTGCTCATCGACTTCCTGCCCGGCGAAGACCTTGCCGGCCAGCGCACGCTGCAAATCGGCGAATCGACCATCCTGGCCATGTATCTCAACAACCGCGCCGCCGAAACCATGGCCAGCGGCGAGCTCGATCAAGCCTACTGGTATGCCCGCGCCGCCATCCTGCAAGACCCCACGTTTGCGGGCGCCTTCAATACGCTGGGCATCATCCAGCTGCGCCACGGCGACGTCGAGCCGGCGCGGCGCACGCTCGCCTACGCACTGGAACGCTCGCCAACGAACACGGTGCTGCTGTCCAACCTGGCACAGGCACTCGACGGCCTGGGACGCGCGGACGAAGCGCAGCTGCTGCGGCGCAAATTGCTGGCGCTGCAGCCAGAGCCCCCCTTCCACTTTTTCAACCTGGGCCAGCGCGCCATGGAAACGGCCGACTACCAGGAAGCGGCACGCCTGTTCAAGCGCGAGATCGCGCGCGACCCCTACTATCATGAATTCCACTTCTGGCTGGCACAGGCGTATGCGCGCATGGGCCAGCTGGCGCAGGCGGGCCGGCAGCTGGAACTGGCGATGGACAACAGCACCACGCGCAGCGATCACGGGCTGTACGCGGCCAAGCTGCAGCGGCTGCGCGCCGCCGCCACGCACTAATCTTCCAGGAACATCTGCTGCAGGTCGTTCAGGAAGCGCAATCCCAGTTCCGTCGGGCGGATGATCTGGTGGTCGCGGTACAGCAAGCCTTTCGCCTCGGCCGCATTCAGCGGCTGCTCGATGGCATTGATGGCCAGCCCCGTGCGCTCGGCGAACAGGTTGGGCGAAAAGCCCTGCGTCAGGCGCAGGGTATTGAGCATGAACTCGAAACCCATCTCCTCGCGCGCCAGTTCGCGTTCTTCCTGTACGGGGTTGCCGGCGATGACCGCATCCATGTATGCCTTCGGCTGCTTGTAGCGGGCCTGGCGCAGCACGCGGTGCGGGAACGAGATCTTCGAATGGGCGCCCGCGCCGATGCCCAGATAGTCGCCGAATTCCCAGTAGTTTCGGTTGTGCCTGGCCTGGCGGCCCGGCTGCGCGTAGGCCGACACTTCATAGCGGCCGTAGCCGGCCTGCGCCGCGCGCGCGGCCACCATGTCGGCGATGTCGGCGCTCTCGTCGTCGTCCGGCAGCACGGGCGGGTACTTGGCGAACAGGGTGTTCGGCTCCAGGGTCAGGTGGTACAGCGACAGGTGCGGCGGCGCGAACGACAGCGCCGTCTCCAGGTCCTGCTGCGCCTCGGCCAAGGTTTGCGTGGGCAGCGCGTACATCAGGTCGAGGTTGAAATTATCGAAGTGGGCGTGCGCGATCTCCACCGCGCGGCGCGCCTCGGCATCGTCATGGATGCGTCCCAGCGCCTGCAGATGGCGGCCATTGAAGCTCTGGATGCCGATCGACAGGCGGTTGATGCCGCTGGCCCGGTAGGACTTGAATTTTTCCGTTTCAAACGTGCCCGGATTGGCTTCCATGGTGATTTCGCAATCGGGCTCCAGCGGCAGCAAGGTGCGCACGTCCGACATCAGCCGGTCCAGACCCGCCGCCGACATCAGGCTGGGCGTGCCGCCGCCGATGAAGATGGTGTGGATCTTGCGGCCCCAGATCAGCGGCAGCGCCATTTCCAGGTCCAGGCGCAGGGCCGCCAGGTATTCGGCTTCCGGGAAGCTGCCGCGCACTTCATGCGAGTTGAAATCGCAGTACGGGCATTTTTTCACGCACCAGGGGAAATGGATGTACAGCGACAGCGGCGGCAGAGCCGCCAGGTTCAGCGCGCCCGGCTGCAGATACTTCAGCGCTGCGCCCGCCGCGCCGGAAATGCCGTCCTGCGGCGCGGGCGAAGCGCCCGGCTTGGCTGCCGACTTGGCAACGGCGCCCACCAGTTTGATCGGGATCATCGCAGCTTTTCCACCAGCGCGCGCAGGGCCTGGCCACGGTGCGACAGCGCGTTCTTTTCATCGGACGTCAGTTCGGCCGCGCACTTGCCCAGCGCAGGGATATAGAAATGCGGATCGTAGCCGAAGCCGCCCTGGCCGCGCGGCGCGGCAATCATTTCGCCATTCCAGCGGCCGTCGGCGATCACCGGCTGCGGGTCGTCCGCATGGCGCACGTAGACCAGCACGCAGTAGTAATACGCGGACTTGTCGGCATGCGCCTCGAGGTCGGCGATCAGCCTGGCGCTGTTGGCGGCATCCGATTTCGGCTCGCCTGCATAGCGGGCCGAGTACACGCCGGGGGCGCCGCCGAGCGCGTTGACGCACACGCCGGAATCGTCGGCCAGCGCCGGCAAGCCCGTCAGGCGAGCCGCATGGCGCGCCTTTTGCAGCGCGTTTTCAACGAAGGTGTGGAACGGTTCCTCGCTTTCCGGGACGTCGTACTCGCCCTGGGCGTGGACGGAAAAACCGATGGTCGAGAGCAGCTCGTTGAATTCCTTGAGCTTGCCGGCGTTATTGGAGGCGAGAATGAGGCGTTGGGTCATGGGGCAATATCCGGTTGAGCGGCCACCCGTTCGGTGGCGGCATGAAGTGCCGACATTGTAAACCTTTTGCGCCCCCCTCACCTCGCCCCGCCGCCGCCATCGGAAGCGGCAGCTGTGGGCTATTTGCCCCGCGCGGCGGGCGGCAGGATGTAAATCTACGTAAAGATTACAGGCCCAGCGCCTGCTTCTGCATGGCGATCAGATCGGCGATGCCGCCCTGCGCCAGGTCCAGCAAGCGGTTCATGCCGGCGCGGTCGAACGCGGCGCCTTCGGCCGTGCCCTGCACTTCGATGAAGTGGCCCGCTTCCGTCATCACCACGTTCATGTCCGTGTCGCAGCCCGAGTCTTCCACATAGTCCAGGTCCAGCACCGGCATGCCCTGGTAGACGCCCACCGAGATGGCGGCGACAAAGCTTTTCACGGGGATGGCGGCAATCGCGCCGCGCGCCTGCAGCTGGGAAAACGCGTCATACGCGGCCACCATGGCGCCCGTGATCGAGGCCGTGCGCGTGCCGCCATCGGCCTGGATCACGTCGCAATCGAGGTGCAGGGTGCGTTCGCCGAAAGCCTGCAAATCAAAGGCGGCGCGCAGCGAGCGGCCGATCAGGCGCTGGATTTCCTGCGTGCGGCCGGACTGCTTGCCGCGCGCCGCCTCGCGGTCCATGCGCGTGTGCGTCGAACGGGGCAGCATGCCGTACTCGGCCGTCAACCAACCCTGGCCCTTGCCTTTCAGGAAACCCGGCACCTTGTCTTCGATGCTGGCGGTGCAGATGACCTTGGTGTCGCCGCACTCGATCAGCACCGAACCTTCGGCATGCTTGGTGTACTGGCGGGTGATGCGGATGGCGCGCAGCGCATCGACGGCGCGGCCGCTCGGGCGGGATTCAAATGTCATGGGAGTGTCCTGTGTGATTGGGGTTGCGGCAGCGATTCTACCATCGCGCGCCCGTCTATTTGCAGTCATGCAACAGCGCAGGGCGCAATGGCGGGCGGTGCACACATGATCCCTACAATCCTGCCCCGCCAAACACAATTTTCTTTACAATGCCGTAAAACGCACACTATTCAGCAATTTTCAGGCCATCGTGCTCTTCGGTCCTGTTTTGCGGCGCGGGCGGTATTGCCTGCGCTGGCTGATTAAGTGTATAAGTGACTGTATACAAGATCAAATCGGGGAATCCTTTGAGCATTTCAAGCATGACAGGCTACGCGGTTGCCACCAGCGAAGGTGCTGCAGGCACACTGACAATTGAAATCAAGAGCGTCAACTCGCGCTTTCTCGACCTGCAATTCCGGATCAACGACGATCTGCGGGCCCTGGAGCCTGACTTGCGCGCCGCCGTCATGTCCGCCATCACGCGCGGCAAGGTCGAAGTACGCCTGAGCTTTGGCCGCAAGGCCGCGACGGCCGGCACGCAGGCGCTGAACCTGCCCCTGCTGGCCGAACTGGCGCGCCTGCAAAACGAAGTGGGCCAGCATTTTGTGTCCGCCCCCGTCATGACGGTGGCTGAACTGCTGCGCTGGCCTGGCGTCATCGAAGAAGCGCAAGTGGGCCAGGAATCCCTGCAGGCCGATGTGGGCGCGCTGACCAAACGCACGGTGGCCGCCTTCGTCGACAGCCGCAAGCGCGAAGGCGCGGCGCTCGAAGCCGTGCTGGTGTCGCGCATCGAAGCGATGGAAGCCATCGTCAAGCGCATCACGCCCCTGATTCCGCAAGTGGTGGCGGCCTTCCAGCAAAAAGCCATCGAGCGCATGCAGGACGCGCTGGGCCTGGCCAGCCAGGGCTCGAATTCGGCCCTGTCGCGCCAGGACGCCATGGAACGCATCCGCCAGGAAGTCATCCTGTACGGCATCCGCATCGACGTGTCGGAAGAACTGGCGCGCCTGTCGGCCCACCTGGGCGAAACGCGCCACATCCTCGCCAAGGGCGGGCAAGTGGGCAAGCGCCTCGATTTCATGATGCAGGAACTGAACCGCGAAGCCAATACGCTGGGCGCCAAGGCTTCCGTCAAGGAACTGGCCGACGCGTCGATGGACCTGAAGCTGCTGATCGAGCAGATGCGCGAACAAGTGCAGAACCTGGAATAAGCATGGCCGCGCCACGTCCATCGATGCTCGGCGCCGCCGTGCTGGCCCTGCTGGCGGCCGGCACGCAGGCGCAACCGGTACAGGCGGTGCAGCAATTGTCGCCGTATGCGATCGAAGGCTGCGCGTCCGGGTGCTTCGCCCTCAAGGAACGGGGCGCCGCCATCTACACGGGCGCCGACGCCGCCTCCTACCGTATCTGTTCGCGCAGCAACCTGGGCGCGGAAGTGTCGGTCGACAGCGCCGTCGTGCGCCTCAGCAACCGCGACTGCACCGATGTGAACGGACGGGTCATCGTCCTCAACGCGGGCGAAATCGCGCTGGGCCGGCTGCCCCGCTAAGGGCAGGCAAGGACGCGCAAGCCCGGCGTCAGGCCAGGCGGATTCCCGCGCGCCCCTTGTCGGCGGCGGCGATGACCACGCAGGCAACGAACAGCACGATGCTGTATTCCACGCCGCCGGCGCCATGCTCGCCCACGAACCAGCCCTTGGCCGCATGCACGATGGCGATGCCGCCGATGCAGATCACCATCAGTCCGGCCGCCGCCCAGCGCGTGTATTTGCCGGCGATCAGCAAACTGCCACAAACGATCTCGACGGCGGTAATCGCCCACACGACGGCCAGTCCATAGACAAAACCCTTGTCTTCCAGGAAACCGGCAAAACGGGGAATGGTGCCATTGGCGATGCGCGTGATCGCGTGCGCCATGAACATCACGGCAATGGCCACGCGCAGCAGCAACATGGCCTGGGCAGGACTGAGGAACGGGAAATTTTTCATGCGCTGATCCTGTCGTTAAAATAATTATTAAGAAAAAACCATTCCAAATTAAATAACTATTTCTTCAGGATAACAAGCAAAATATGCGCAAGCGGGGCGGCAACGCGCATCGCGGGACTGGCTCGCTGCCTTGCCTCTTGGTAAAATACCGAATTGGGCGGCGCCCACGCACGCGCAGGCGCCGCCATCACACGCATATGGAAAGATCCGCATGAGCCACCCTACCGCCTTCTCCGGCAGCCTGTTCGTGGTCGCCGCGCCATCGGGCGCCGGCAAATCGACACTGGTCAATGCATTGCTGGCGCAAGAGCCCGGCATCAAATTGTCGATCTCGACCACCACGCGCGCGCCCCGTCCGGGCGAGCAGCACGGCCGCGAGTACTATTTCACGACAGCGGAAGACTTTGTCGCGCGCGCCGACCAGGGCGAATTCCTGGAGTGGGCGGAAGTACACGGCAATTACTACGGCACCTCGCGCATCATGGTGGAGCAGCAGATGCTGGCCGGCACCGATATCCTGCTGGAAATCGACTGGCAGGGTGCGCGCCAGGTGCGCAAGCAATTTCCCCGCGCGGCCGGCATTTTCATCCTGCCGCCGTCGATCGATGCGCTGGAAGAACGCTTGAACAAGCGCGGCCAGGACGAGCCGCACGTGATCACGCGCCGCCTGCTGGCGGCCGGCGGCGAAATCGCACACGCTCCCGAGTTCGAGTATGTTATTATCAATGAAGAGTTTACGGTCGCTTTGTCCGAACTGAGCGCGATCGTGAGAGCGGCCCGTTGCCGGTTTGCGCAACAAGCGGCCCGCAACGCATCGCTATTCGCCCAGCTGGGCCTGCACGCAGAATAATCGTCTCGGCACGCCAGTTCACACAGCGCCACGCACCACTATTAGGAGTTACTATGGCCCGTATCACCATCGAAGATTGCCTGAAACAGATCCCTAACCGCTTTCAGCTGACCCTGGCTGCAACGTACCGCGCACGTCAGTTGTTGCAAGGCCACACCCCTAAGGTGGAAGCCAAGGACAAGCCTACCGTTGTCGCACTGCGTGAAATCGCTGCCGGTAAAGTCGGCATCGAAATGCTGAAAAAGGTCCCGATGTAATTGGGAAGCCGCGTGCCGGAACAGTGCTGACCCCTGGTTCTACCGTATCCTTTATTCACACTGTGAAGCAACGCGACGTTTTATGAGTCTGACCCCAGCCGACACGACTTCCGCAGCACTGCCGCCCCTGGCCCCGCGCCAGGCGGCAAAACCACAGGGTGCTTCCGCGCCCGGTGCCGGCACGTCCGGCGGCAACACCCTCCCGGTACCGCCAGCGCCCGCCCTCGGCGTGGCCTCCGTCAGCCACCTGGCCGACAAGCTGGCCGAATACCTGTCTCCCGCCGACCTGAAAAAAGTCAAGGAAGCCTACCGCTTCTCCGACGAAATGCACCTGGGCCAGATGCGCCGCTCGGGCGAGCCGTATATCTCGCATCCGATCGCCGTCGCGGAAATCTGCGCCGACTGGAAGCTCGACGCGCAAGCCATCATGGCCGCCCTGCTGCACGACGTCATGGAAGACCAGGACGTCAAGAAGGAAGAGTTGATCGAACGCTTCGGCGCGCCCGTGGCGCATCTGGTCGACGGCCTGTCCAAGCTGGAAAAGATCGAATTCCAGAGCCAGATCGAAGCGCAGGCGGAAAACTTCCGCAAGATGCTGCTGGCCATGGCCTCCGACGTGCGCGTGATCCTGATCAAGCTGGCCGACCGCCTGCACAATATGCGCACCCTGGACTTCATGACGGCAGCGAAAAAGCGCCGCATCGCCAGCGAGACCATGGAAGTGTACGTGCCGATCGCGCACCGTCTCGGCCTGAACAATATTTATCACGAGCTGCAGGACCTGTCGTTCTCGCACCTGTATCCGATGCGCTACCGCACCCTGGCGAAAGCCGTCAAGGCGGCGCGCGGCAACCGGCGCGAAGTGGTCAACAAGATCATGGAAGCGGTGAAAAGCACCTTGTCCATGGCCGAACTCGAGGCCGACGTCACGGGCCGCGAAAAGACCCTGTACGACATCTATAAAAAGATGCGCAGCAAGCATTTGTCGTTTTCGCAAGTGCTGGACGTGTACGGCTTCCGCGTGGTGGTGGGCAGCTTTGCCGACTGTTACGTGACCCTGGGCACCCTGCACAGCCTGTACAAGCCCATGCCGGGCAAGTTCAAGGATTACATCGCAATCCGCAAGCTGAACGGCTACCAGTCGCTGCACACGACCGTCATCGGTCCCTACGGCACCCCCGTCGAATTCCAGATCCGCACGCAGGAAATGCACCGCACGGCCGAATCGGGCGTGGCGGCGCACTGGCTGTACAAGAGCGGTGAATCGAACCCGTCCGACCTGCAGCAGCGCACGCATGCCTGGCTGCAATCCCTGCTCGACATCCAGCAGCAGACGGGCGACTCGGCCGAATTCCTCGAGCACGTCAAGGTCGACCTGTTCCCCGATTCCGTCTACGTGTTTACGCCGAAGTCGAAGATCATCGCCCTGCCGCGCGGCGCCACGGCCATCGACTTCGCCTATTCGATCCATACGGGCATCGGCGACCAGACCGTGGCCGTCAAGATCAACAACGAAACCTCGCCCCTGCGCACCGAGCTGCACAATGGCGACATCGTGGAAATCATCACGGATTCCTCGTCGCGCCCCAGCCCCACGTGGCTGTCGTTCGTGCGCACCGGCAAGGCCCGTTCGGCCATCCGCCACCATTTGCGCACGATCAACCTGCCCGAATCGATCGCGCTGGGCCAGCAACTGCTGTCGCAGGCGCTGCACACCCTGAACATCGACGCCGACCTGCCGGCGCCGCTGGTCGAACGCCTGCTCAACGAATCGAGCGCCAATTCCATGGACGAGCTGTACGCGGACATCGGCATCGGCAAGCGCATGGCCACCCTGGTGGCGCGCCACATCTTCGGCCTGATCGGCGGCGAAGCAGCCAGCATGCCCGTGGAACACAACAGCGGCAGCGAACTCGACCCTGTCACCATCTGCGGCAGCGAAGGCGTGTCCGTGCAGCTGGCGCCGTGCTGCCTGCCGATACCCGGCGACCAGATCATCGGCCAGCTGCGCCGCGACCAGGGCTTGCTCGTGCACACGAGCGATTGCTCGCAGGCAAAACGCCAGCGCGCCAAGGAACCGGACCGCTGGATCGCCGTGCGCTGGGGAAGCGAACTGAACCGCCGTTTCGACTGCCGCATCAAGGTGCTGATCAACAGCGAACGGGGCATCCTGGCCCGCGTGGCCGCCGAAATCGGCGAATCGGACGCCAACATCATCTATGTGGGCATGGACGAAGACAAGGACAACGTCCTCGACCAGCTGCGCTTCACCGTGCAGGTCAAGGACCGCGTCCACCTGGCCGCCCTGCTGCGCAATGTGCGCCGCGTCGCCGGCGTCAACCGCATCTTGCGCGAACGTAATTAACATCGTTGGCAAAGAGCCGGGGTCAGACCCGCCGGGTCTGACCCCAGTTTTCCGCTGCTGGCTACCGGCTCATTTCCGCAACACACCGCAGAAACACCTGATCTCCTACCGCAAATTCAGCATTGATTGCCTCTCGCAGTTGCCCAACGCAACGCTCGCCTATTTCATCTTGAAATAAGACTTGATATGTTTTTTGCCGTTCAAGCGCATTACTTCCAAGCATTAAATACAAGGAGTGCGGAGACAGCAGATCATCATGCATCCCCTGCGCATTGCTCCGATAGCTGGACCAGCAATATTGTCCAGGCAACGCCACAATTCCCGCCCTGACGGGATTCAGTTCGATATAGCGCTGGCAAATCAATAAATAACGCTCGCCCTGCACCAGGCAGGATTTGTAGCGGCCCTCCCACAAGCTGCCCGTGCGGCCATGACGCCAGTTGAAATACTGTCCATAACGTTGGTTCAGCATTTTCATCAGCAACGACAGGGAGGCTGTGCTTTGCGTGGACAGCAAGAGATGCACATGATTACTCATCAGCACATAGGCATGCAGATGGCATGGCACAAGCGCCAAACAGCCGCGCAGATAATCAAGATAACGCTGTTTATCCTGCCCATCAAAAAGCACGCCTGGCGATTCACTCCGCGCTGCACCACATGCAAGGGCACACCGGGCATGACGAGGCGAAGGCGGCGTGGCATGGCGACTCCTGATACCGGCTCTGAATGTCTAGTGTGCCTGCGCGCGCCTCCGGCACACTGCGCCACCGCAAGCTACCCCTCCCCCGGCGCCGGATACGTCACTTCCAGCAACTCCAGTTCCTGTTCCCCCAGCGGCGTGTTGAGGGTGATCACGTCGCCTTCGCGCGCCTTGGTGATGGTGCGGGCCATGGGCGAGACCCAGCTGATCTTGCCGTTCAGGGGGTCGAATTCATCGATGCCGACGATGGTGATGGTGTGCGTTTCGCCGTCGCTGGTACGGTAGGTCACGGTGGCGCCGAAAAACACCTGGTCGTTGCCATGGTGTACGCTGGGGTCGACGATGGCGGCCAGGTCCATGCGCTTGGTGAGAAAACGGATACGGCGGTCGATCTCGCGCAGGCGCCGCTTGCCGTAGATATAGTCGCCATTTTCCGAACGGTCGCCATTCGACGCCGCCCAATGCACGATGCGCACCACTTCCGGACGGTCGACGTCGATCAGCTGCAGCAGCTCGTCCTTGATGCGCTGGTAGCCGGCCGGCGTGATGTAGTTCTTCGCGCCCGCGGGAATGGCCAGCGCCAGCGCGGCCGCTTCCTCATCGTCGTCGTTGTCCGATTCTTTTACAAAGGCTTTATTCATCCGTCTATTGTAGCCCCACCAGGGAGGCTCGGGCACACCCAATGCGGGGGCAAACGGGCTTTTTTGACGTATCATCGTGGCAATCGCGGCAAACCTGCGCCGCACACGGAGACGGATGAAAAAATTCTACAGAGTCAGGCGCTGGCTGTTCGCGCCGCTGGTCTACCTGGCCGCCATCTTCCTGCTGATCGAGGAATGGCTATGGGCGACGGGCGCGCGCATCATGCAGGTGGTGGCGCAATTTCCGCCCCTGCATGCACTGGAAGCGTGGATCAAGCGCCTGCCGCCGTACTGGGCGCTGGCCATCTTCGTGCTGCCGGCCGTGCTGCTGTTTCCCGTCAAGCTGCTGGCCCTGCTGGCGATCGCGCGCGGCCATGCGTTTTCCGGCATCGGCGTGATCGTCATCGCCAAGCTGGGCGGCGCTGCCGCCGTGGCCCGCCTGTACAGCCTGACGCGTCCCGCCCTGCTCGGTTTGCCGTGGTTTGCGCGCTGGCATGGCCTGTTCATGGAAACCAAGGACCGCTGGATCGCCCGCCTGCGCGCCACGCGCCCATGGCGGCGCGTCAGCCGCCTGTCGGCCGCGCTGGGCCGCGCCCGTCGCGCCTGGTGGCAACGCCTGCGCAAGGGCACGCCAGGGCGCCATAATTCCCGCCCGGCACGGGTGCTGCGCCGCTTCGCCGCCTTCTGGCGCGCACGCCGCAGATGAAGAAAGGCAACGCCATGCACGACACTCCCCGGCTGGCGCCCGCCATGCGCGCGGCGGCGCCGGAAATCTACCTGTACGATGCGGCCAGCTTGCAATTGCTGGACGCCAACGATGCCGCCTGCGACAACTTGCAGTATGCACGCAAGGAATTGCGCGCGATGACGCCGTTCACCCTGGCGCCGCAGCTCGACGCGCAACAGCTGGCCGCCGTGCTGGCGGGCCTGGACGACAGCATCGGCGCGCAAACCCTGCTGCATGTGCAGCAGCGGCGCCGCGATGGCAGCCTGTATTCGCTCAGCCTGCACCTGTCGCGCGCCAGCCGCCAGGGACGCGCCCTGCTCCTGGCCGAGGGCGAGGACTTGCGCACGCCGCAGGCAACGGCCGCCGCCCTGGCGCAGGTGCAGTCGCGCTTCAACGCCATCGTCTCGAATACGCCGGGCCTCGTGTACCAGTTCTGCCTGCATGCGGATGGCCGCGCCGCCTTCCCCTACCTGAGCGATGGCTGCCAGGCCCTGCTGGGTCTGGGGCCGGCACAGCTGCACGCGCGTCCGGAACTGTTCTACCAGCTGATCCTGGCCGACGACCGCGCCTCGTACCTGGAGTCGATGCTGGCCTCAAAGAACGCCTTGTGGAGCTGGAACTGGGAAGGCCGCATCTGGATCGATGCCTGGAAAGACGTCAAATGGATCAACCTGCGCTCCACGCCGCGCGCGCTGGCCGACGGCACGGTGCAGTGGGAAGGCATCATGACGAATATCACGGAAAGCCGGCTGGAACAGATCGAAGTGCGCCAGTCGCGCGCCCGCCTGGCCGAACTGACGGCGCATATCGACAAGGTCAAGGAACACGAACGCACGCGCCTGGCGCGCGAACTGCACGATGACCTGGGCGGCAATTTGACGGCGATCAAGATGGCCTTGGCCATGCTGGCGCGCCGCCTGCCGCCGGACGACCCGCTGCTGCAGGAAAAGGCCGACTATGTCGACGCCCTGGTCGACCGCAGCATCGATGCCGTGCACCGCATTTCGCTGGATTTGCGCCCCTCCATGCTGGACCTGGGCCTGGTCGCCGCGCTGGACTGGCAGCTGAAGGAGTTCGCGCGCCAGGCCGGCATCGAGTGCCAGTTCATTTCGAACCGCCAGCATATCGAACTGGAGCTGGACCAGGCGACCAGCCTGTTCCGCATTGCCCAGGAGGCGCTGACGAATATCGCCAAGCATGCGCAGGCCAGCAAGGTCAGCGTGCGCCTGGCCCGCCAGCGCCAGCACATCAGCCTGTCGATCGCCGACAATGGCGTCGGCATGCGCCTGTCGGACCGCGCCAAGCCGCAATCGTTCGGCATCCGCGGCATGGCCGAACGCGCCAGCGCACTGGGCGGCACCCTGAGCCTGTCCGACGGGCCCGGCGGCGGCACCATCCTGAGCATAAAAATCCGGCTGACCACGCCGCGAGAGGCGATAATAGCGGCTGCAGCCAGCGCACCAGCGCAAAGCGGTCCGCCGTAAGGCCACGGGGCCGCCGCCGGGCGCAGGGATTCAGATAGGAAACAACGCAGTCATGAAAGAAAAAGCCACCATCCGGGTATTCATCGCCGACGATCACGCGATCGTGCGCGAAGGCTTGAAACAAATCCTCGCCGATACGAAAGACATCATCGTGGCCGGCGAGGCCGAAAACGGCCACGACGCCATCAAACTGTTCCGCGGCTCGAAATGCCAGGTATTGCTGCTCGACATCTCCCTGCCCGACCGCAGCGGCATCGAAGTACTCAAGCAGATCAAGAAGGAAAAGCCGGAACTGGCCGTGCTGATGCTCTCCATGCACCGCGAAGACCAGTACGCGATCCGTTCGCTCAAGGCGGGCGCGGCCGGCTACCTGACGAAACAGAGTGCGCCGCGCGAACTGGTCACGGCCATCCGCCAGGTGGCGCAAGGCTTGAAATACATCAGCGCCTCGCTGGCGCAGGAACTGGCCAACACGGTGGGCGAAGACCACGAAACGGCCTTGCACGACACCTTGTCGGACCGCGAATACCAGACCCTGGTCATGATCGCCTCGGGCAAGGCCGTGGGCGCCATCGCCGAAGAGCTCAAATTGTCCGTGAAAACCGTCAGCGAATACCGCGCCCGCCTGCTGGTCAAGATGAAGCTCAAGAACAGCGCCGAACTGACGCATTACGCCATCCGCAACCAGCTGGTGGATTGACGGCAAAGCGGCATGCCCGCTGGCATCGGGCGAATTGACAGGACTTCTCCTAGCTTCTCGCACAATAAGTTCTTTGCCAACTCGCATATCATGAGGATAATTAGAAATATCTAAAAAGGCTGTGCCTACATGTCCAGTAAATTGCCCTCTTCACCAGCAAGCGCTCCTGCTGGCGCCACGAATACCGCCGCCGCTGCGGCGATGAACCCGGCCGATATCGCCCGCGAGGCGTTTCGCCGCCTGGCCACGCGCCGCATCGCCCCCACGCCCAGCGCCTACCGCGACATCTACAATGAAATCGCGGGCATCAGCGAAGCCGCGGACAGCCCGGCCGTGCCGGGAGCCGTGCTGGCCGCCAGCGCCCCGCCGGACGGCGGCGCGGAAAACGTCCTGACGCAGTTTGCCGTCAAGATGAGCGAATCGGCCGGCGAACTGGGTGACTTTGGCCGCCGCTTCCAGCGCGCCCTGAAAGCGCGCGACTGGGACAGCTATGCGCGCACGCTGGCGCAACTGGCGGAAAAACAGGTCAAGAAAGGCGGCGGCATCGAATTGCCTCCGCTGCCGGATGGCGAGCAGACGCGCACCTTGCGCGAATTGCTCAGCCGCACCCTGGGCTTTGCCGTCGCCACCCTGCTGACGGGCACGCCGGCGCTGGTGGAAGAGGCCGAATCGCTGGGTGCGGCCATCAAGCAGGCGCATACGGAAGAAGCACTGAACGAGGCGGCCCTGCGCCTGAAACAGCTGTGCTACCAGATCGAACTGAAGAGCGGCGACACGGCCGAACAGCAGGAATTGCTGCTGCGCCTGTTCAAGCTGCTGCTGGATAACGTCAGCCAGTTGCTGGACGACGACAGCTGGCTGCGCGGCCAGGTCGACGCCGTGCAAAACCTGATTGCCGGTCCCCTCGACCAGCGCGCGCTGGAAGACGCCACGCGCAGCCTGAAGGAAGTCATCTACAAGCAGAGCCAGCTCAAGCACAGCCTGTCCGACGTCAAGCTGACGGTCAAGAACATGATGATGACCTTCATCGACCGCCTGGGCCAGGTGGCGGCCAGCACGGGCGACTTCCACGAAAAGATCGGCGGCTATTCGGAAAAGATCAGCCAGGCGGAAAACATCAGCGAACTGAACAACGTTCTCGACGAAGTCCTGCGCGAAACGCGCATGGTGCAGAACGAAGCGTTGCGCGCACGCGACAAAATGGTGCTGGCGCGCCAGGAAGTGCAGGATGCGGAACAGCGCATCCACACCCTGGAAGCCAAGCTCCAGCATATGAGCGAACTGGTGCGCGAAGACCAGCTGACGGGCAGCCTGAACCGCCGCGGCCTGGACGACGTGTTCGAGCGCGAGACGGCCCGTTCCGACCGCCGCGGCACGCCCCTGTGCATCGCCATGCTGGACCTGGACGATTTCAAGCGCCTGAACGATACCTATGGCCACCTGGCCGGCGATGCCGCCCTGAAACACCTGGTGAAGATCGTCAAGGAAACCCTGCGCTCGATGGACGTCATCGCCCGCTTCGGCGGCGAGGAATTCCTCATCCTGCTGCCGGAAACCACGGTCGAAGCCGCTTCGTCGACGATGACGCGCCTACAGCGCGAACTGACCCGGCATTTCTTCTTGCACGACAATGAAAAAGTCCTGATCACCTTTTCCGCCGGCGTGGCCCTGCGCCTGCCCAACGAAGACCAGGCCGAACTCGTCAAGCGCGCCGACCGCGCCATGTACCAGGCCAAGCAAACGGGCAAGAACCGCGTGGTGGTGGCCGATTAAACCCCGTCCGCTTCACGCCATGCCGTCCCGCCACCCGGCCGGACGGCATTTTTCATGGCAAGAACAATAACTATCCTTCCCCCTCAGGCACCCCGCCAGCCTGCGCAGCATATAAAAATAAAACTATTTTTACCCTCAAGTTTCTTTAAATCATGTCGTTTAGCGCGCGGCCAGCCGCAAACTGAAGGGCTGAAAAATAAAATTTAAAGCGTTTTTCGCCATAAATTTTCCCGCAGAGCAACCGTTACCCTAAACAACAGCGGCTTGATTGCCCCGGAACAGCGGGGCAGGCCAAAGTGAATGGCACATAGCACAATGTAGTACCTGTTTGGAGAATTAACATGGCTGCAGTAATTAATACCAACATTGCCTCCCTGAACTCACAGCGCAATCTGTCGACGTCGCAATCGGCCCTGACCACCTCGCTGCAACGTCTGTCTTCCGGCATGCGCATCAACAGCGCCAAGGACGACGCCGCAGGCCTGGCGATTTCCGACCGCATGACGTCGCAAATCCGCGGCATGACGCAAGCGACCCGCAATGCAAACGACGGCGTCTCGCTGGCTCAAACGGCCGAGGGTGCACTTTCGAGCTCGGGCGACATCCTGCAACGTATCCGCGAACTGGCCGTTCAATCGTCGAACGCCACCAACTCGTCGAGCGACCGTCAAGCGCTGCAAACCGAGGTAGGCCAGCTGGGTTCGGAATTGAACCGCATCGCCCAAACCACTTCGTTCAACGGCCAGGCGCTGCTGGACGGCACCATGGGCACGGCCAACTTCCAGGTCGGCGCGGACGCGAATCAGCTGATTTCGGCCAGCGGTGCAAACTTCCTGACCAATACCTACGGCAACAACCGCATTGAGAATGATGCTGTTGCAGTCAAAGCAACGACAACCAACGTTGCCGATGCAAAAACCATCACCATCAACGGCAAGCTCGGTTCCGCCACCTACACTACGGCTACCGCTGCCGTAGGTCCTCCAGCTGTCCTGTCGGACACGGCTAAATCGATCGCTGCTGGCATCAACCAGAAAACCAGCGCTACCGGTGTCACCGCTACGGCAAAAACGGAAACCAACCTGGCCCTGGCCGCCGAATCGTATTCGTTCCAGATCGCATCGGACAACGATCCTGCCCAGACTCCTGTCACCGTGTCCTTCGCAGTGGGCGGCAGCGCAAGCAGCGCCACCGACTTCGCAGCAGGCATCAACGCCATCAATGCCCAATCGGCAAAAACCGGCGTGACGGCTCAGTACGACACGAAAAACGGCGGTATCAAGCTGAGCAATGCCAACGGCGCTGACATCAAGCTCACCAACGGCGCTACTGCGAACACCAAGTTCGACGTCGCCAGCTACAAGCTCGATGGCACCAAGACCGCCGCGGTCGACAACAAGGGCGCTGCAGGTGTCGCTGTTGCCAACGGCACCGTCACGTTCGACTCGGACAGCAGCTTCTCCGTCACCGATGCCGGTTCCGGCCTGGGCCTGGGTGCGGCAGCAGCAGCCACCACCAACCAGGGTTCGCAACTGAAGTCCGTCGCCTCGATCGACATCACGACCTTCGACGGTGCTCAGCTGGCCCTGAAAATCGCCGATGCAGCCTTGTCGACGGTCAACGGCCAACGCGCTCAGTACGGTGCATTGCAATCGCGCTTCGCCTCGGCGATCTCGAACCTGCAATCGACGACGGAAAACCTGTCGGCATCGCGCAGCCGCATCGTCGATACGGACTTCGCGTCGGAAACGGCCAACATGACCCGCGGCCAGATCCTGCAACAAGCTGGTACGGCCATGCTGGCGCAAGCAAACTCGCTGCCAAACGGCGTCCTGAGCCTGCTGCGCGGCTAATCTCCGATTAGTCAGGCAACAGCGTAGGACCCTGATTCCCCTGCCGGATTTTTTCGGCAGGGGAATTTTCACTAGGAGAGCACCATGACTATCGACACGATAGCGGCCGCCTCCGCGGCCAGGATAGACAAGAGTTACGTGTCCGCGGACACGCCGCCGGCGCGCCCGGCAGCGTCCCGCACCGTCACGGAAAATGGCACTGTTGCGTCACAGCAAGCCAGCAGGGAACCCAGCCGCGAGCAGCTGGACAAGGCGGTATCGGAACTCAACCAGTCTTCGCAGATGAAGACGCAGGGCCTGGAGTTTTCCATCGACGAAGACAGCCGGCGCACGGTGGTCAAGGTCATCGACCAGGAAACCAAGGAAGTCCTGCGCCAGATTCCCACCAAGGAAGCCCTGGAACTGGCCAAGACCTTTGACTCTGCCAAAGGTTCGCTGATCAGGCAAAGCGCATAGCGATGGCCTTGCCCACGGACGCGCAACATCGTGGCAATACGCATCGGCATGACCACGGGGCCCGGTAGCCTGGCTATCCGGCCCCGCTTTTCATTACAATCCAAGTAACAACCACCTGCTTCCCCCCGATTTTTTACGCCCGCTGAAAACAGCGCGGTAAATCCCCCTCTCAAGTCCTGATTGATTCTGCCGATAACAGCTTATATTAGCGTTTTCCTAGGAGTATTCAGTGGCCATCACACCTACCCTTTCATCCATAGGCATCGGCGCCGGCGCCACCGGCCTGGATGTGAATGCCATCATCGACAAGCTGATGACGGCCGAATCGGCTCCGCTGGCTACTTTTGACAAGAAAACGGCCTCCTACCAAGCCAAGCTCAGCGCACTGGGTACCCTGAGCGGCTCCGTCAGCAGCTTCCAGAGCTCGCTGTCGGCACTGACCAACTCGAATAACTTCCGCGCCGTCAGCGCCACGCCGTCGGACCCGCTGGTGCTGTCGGCCAGCGCCGGCGCCAAGGCCGTCGCCGGCAGCTACAACATCAACGTTTCCCAGCTGGCCCAGGCGCAGACGCTGACGTCGGGCGGCATGGCCAGCAAACTGTCGACCATCGGCAGCGGCGCCAAGACGACGGTTTCCTTCCAGCTGGGCTCGCTCGCCGGCGGCACGTTCGGCGTGTCGGGCACGGCCCTGAGCGGCAGCACCCTGCTCACAGGCGTGAGCAACGGCTCGCTGATCATCAATGGCACGGCCATCCCGACCGATGCCAGCACCAAGAGCTCGCGCGCGCTGGCCGACGCCATCAATGCCAAGAGCAGCACCACGGGCGTCACGGCCACGGCACAGCCGGCAGCCAGCAGCGCCACCATGTTCAGCGGTTTCGGCAACATCGCCACCGGCGCGGACGGCACCTATTCACTGTCGGTTGGCGGGATCGAGATCGTCACCCAGGGCAATGGCGTCGCGGCAGGCAGCGGCATCACCGCCGCCTCGCTCGACACGACGCTGGCCGGCCCGAATGCCGTCTCGAATGCACTGGCGGCCGCGAACATCACGGTCACCGGCAAGGCGGCGGACGGCAACCTGCAATTTACGCGCGCGGACGGCTCCAATATCAATATCGAGGAAGTCGTCACGGGCAGCGTCATGGGCGGCATCGGCCATGCCTCCAACGCCACCAACGACGGCTCGAACGTGACGATAGCCAGTTCGATCACGCTGGCGTCGGGCAATGCCAGCCCCATCGTCATCGCCGGCAGCAATCCGGCCGCTGCCGGGCTGACGGCCGGCACGGGCGGCGCCTACATGAATACGGGCTTCACCCAGGATGGCACGCAGGCCACGGGATCGGTGGTGATCGATGCCACCAACAACACCCTGCAAGGCATCCGCGACGCCATCAACAACGCGGGCCTGGGCGTCACCGCCAGCATCGTGTCCGACGGCAGCGACAAGCCGTATCACCTGGTGCTCAGCTCGACCAAGACGGGCGCCAATTCGGCCATGAAGATTTCGCTCAGCGGCAGCGATGGCCAGCCCGCCGACAGCGCCCTGAACAACTTGCTGGCTTACGATGTGGCTGGCGCACAAAACCTGAAACAGAACAGCGCGGCGCAGAACACCATGTTCAGCGTCAACGGCATTGCCATCACCAGCAGCTCGAACAGCGTCGATACGGCGATCGAAGGCGTCACCCTGGGCATTACCAAGATCGGCACGTCCAGCCTGTCGGTGGCCAAGGACACGACGACGGTCAAGACCAGCATCACCGCCTTCGTCAAGGCTTACAACGACCTGAACACGGCGATCGGCAAGATGACGGCCTACAACCCGGATACCAAGACGGGCGGGGTGCTGCTGGGCGATGCCACCGTGCAATCGATCCAGACCCAGCTGCGCCGGCAGCTGGGCGTGCCGATTACCGGCTTGAGCAGCGGCATGAATACCTTGAGCCAGGTGGGCATTTCCTTCCAGAAAGATGGCAGCCTGACCCTGGATACAAGCAAGCTCGACAAGGCAATCAGCACGAACTTCAGCGACATCGCCGGCCTGTTCTCGGCCATCGGCAAGGCCAGCGACAGCAATGTCGCGTTTACCAGCTCGACCGCCGCCACCAAGCCCGGCACCTATGACCTGAGCATTACCACGATGGCCAGCCAGGGTTCGCTCACCTCGGATGCCGCCCTGCCCGCCAGCACCACGATTGCCAGCGACACCACCTGGAACGTCACGCTGAACGACACGGAACCGTCCGCCGCGAAGAACACAGCCAAGGTGACGATACCGGCCGGCACCTATACCCCGACACAGCTGGCGTCGCTGGTGCAATCCTCGATCAACGGCGTGAAGGCCTTCTCGGACAATGGCTCGACGGTTTCCGCCGCCATCGATGGCACCGGCAAACTGGTCCTCTCTTCGAGCCGCTACGGCTCCGTCTCCAACCTGGCCGTGAGCAGCGGCACGGGAACCGGCATAGATACCCTGTTTGGCACGGCCAAGCCCGTCAAGGGCACCGACGTGGCCGGCACGCTGGGCGGGCAACCCGTTGTCGGCTCGGGCCAGACCCTGACGGGCGCCCCCGGTTCGCCGGCCGAAGGCTTGAAGATCGAAGTAACCGGCGGCACCACCGGCCCGCGCGGCACGGTCAGCTTCTCGCAGGGCTATGCCTACCAGTTGAATAACCTGGCCACGTCCTTCCTGGGCACGGACGGCATGATCACCGGACGCACGAACGGCATCAATGAAACCCTGAAATCGGTGGCAGCGCAGCGCGACAAGTTCAGCGCAAAGCTGACCGACATCGAAGCGCGCTACCGCGCCCAATACACGCGCCTCGACGTAACGCTAAGCAAATTACAGTCCACGCAAACTTATTTGACCCAGCAGCTGGCATCCATCGCCGCCAACCGCTAAGCGCCATCATCAGGAGAAACATATGTTTGGAACCCAACAACGCGGCGTCAATGCCTATGCCAAGGTCGGCCTGGAAACAGGCATCGTCTCAGCCTCGCCGCACAAGCTGATCGTGATGCTGTACGACGGCGCCCTGGTGGCCGTGCTCAGCGCGCAGATGCACATGAATTCAGGCAATATTCCCGAGAAAGGCAAGTCCATTTCGAAAGCCATCCAGATCATCGACAACGGCTTGCGCGCCAGCCTGGACAAGAACGCGGGCGGCCAGATCGCCGAAGGCCTCGACGCCCTGTATGAATACATGAGCGCGCGCCTGCTGGCGGCCAACATCCACAACGATCTGGCCATGCTGGAAGAAGTGCAGCGCCTGCTGACCGACCTGCGCGAAACCTGGAACGCCATAGGCGCCACCCCCGCCGCCATTCCCGGCGCCGATTTGAAACGTATGCCCAGCCTTGCGAGCGCCTGACCCATGATGACGAATCAAGAAGTCCTGACCACCTACGAAGCCATGCAGACCCTGACGGGCCAGATGGTCACCGCCGCCACCAATGCCGACTGGGACGCGCTGGAAGAGCTGGAGCAACGCATCAGCGCGCATGTGGCCGCGCTGAAGGCGAATGAAGAAAAAGTCGTGCTGGAAAGCGCTGGCCGCTTGCGCAAGGTTGCCCTGATCAAGCAGATCCTGGAAGACGACCGCAAGATCCGCGACCTGACCATGCCGTGGATGGCGCAGTTGTCCAAGCTGATCAACAGCACCGGTACCGAGCGGCGCCTGGCCAACGCCTACGGCGTCTAAACGCACACGGGGGCGCCATGTTGCCGAAGATGGATGCAATCGGCATGACGCCCTTGACCCCGATCAAGGGCACGCGCCCGGCCGACACCGTCGCCGACCCGCGCCAGGCCGAGTTCCAGCGCTCGCTGCAGGGACTGATCGGCAAATCCATGCAGGGACAGGTGCTGGCCCGCATGGGCGACGGCAGCTACCTGGTGCGCGTGGCCGGCACGCCGGCCCGCATGCAACTGCCCGCCGGCGCCCAGCTGGGCACGGAAATCCCGCTGACCTTGATCGGCATCAATCCCCGCCCCTCTTTTCAAATCGGCAGCGCCCGCGACCAGGCCGCCCATCCCCTGCTGACGTATGCGGACGCGGAAGCCGAACCCGGCGCCGCCGAGACCCGCGGCCCCCAGGCCGGTGCCGCCCAGGCGGGCATGCGCGCCGGCAGCACGGCCGCCACCC
>NZ_WFLL01000042.1:0-50036 GCF_009208755.1 Janthinobacterium sp. FT14W
CGTTGTGTTTGTCAGCTGCGAAGAAGGAAGAGTATGAAGCATTTCAGCACAATCGTCAACTCCTTCTTTTTCTCTCGTTTTACTCGGCATTTGCATGCATCGTTCAGCGAGGGGGCGAATTATAGCCAAGGTACCGCGGCTCCGCAAGGGCTATTTTTATACTGCCTCGTCCCACCGCCCAGCAAGCATAGTCTTCACTTCAAGCGCCTTTTTGTGCAGCCTGTCGCAATCGGCTGGCGTAGTTCGTGGTCTTTAGGCACAGTGGCAACATCAGACTCTGACGCGGCTCAACAAGCGGTTAAACTTGCCCGCTGCGTCGATTAACTCTTGTACTTGAAAGTGCCCCCATGCTTCCGATTTCCAGCCTGCCCCAATTGTTGAAAACCATCCTCGCTTGGTTGCAACGGGCATTCGACGCGACGACGACCTGGGTCACTCAGCTGTCTTGGTGGAAATTTTTCCTGTTTGCCGCCCTGGCCCTGATCGCCGGTTCCATTTTGCAAGATGAGCTTTTCTCGTCCAATCCGGACGAAGAAGTCATCATCAAGTCGCACAAGCGCAGCAGCAAGGGCTCGGGCGAAACCAATATCCTGATCGACGATACGGGCATCCATTTCAATCCCCGCAACAGCAAGAACCGGCGCAGCAGCACGGCAGATGCGGCCAGCGAGCCGGCCGATGCCGCCGAGGCGGATGAGCACGCAAACACCGTGCCGCCGGCACCGCCGGAACCACCGGCCGCCCCCGCCAAGCCCAGCTATCCCGTGACCACGAATGCCTCGGGGGAAGAAGTCCATATTGAATTGCCGCCACAAATCGGTGAAGAGTTGTCGAATGCCATAGAAGAAGCGGTCGATGATGCGGCAGAGCAAAAAGTGTCGCGCTATCACCAGCAAGCCTCGACCTGGTTCAAGAGCTTTGTGTCCCTGCTGGTCCTGGCCCTGTTCGCCATGAAGGCCCTGGTGGGCGGCAAGAAACGTGCAGAAGCGGAAACCGTCACGGCAAACGAGGCAGCCGAGCGCGAATCCATGCAGCGCCAGCTCAGCGAAGCGAAGATGCAGATGATGCAGGCGCAAGTCGAGCCGCACTTCCTGTTCAACACACTCGCCTCCGTCGAACACCTGATCCAGGTCGATCCGCCGCGCGCCGCCAAGATGCAGCGCAGCCTGATCCAGTATCTGCGCGCCGTGCTGCCGCAAATGCGCGACAACGCCCTGATTACCAACCTGGGCCGCGAAGCGGACATGGTGCAAGCGTACTTGAACCTGCTGAAAATGCGCATGGAAGAACGCCTGACCGTCGACTTCCAGATTCCCGACGGCCTGCGCAGCGCCGCCTTCCCTCCCATGATGCTGCAATCGATGGTGGAAAATGCCATCAAGCACGGCCTGGAAGTCAAACCGGAAGGCGGCACCCTGCGCATCGTGGCCGAAGTGGCGCACAGCAAGCTGCGCGTCACCGTCACCGATGACGGCCTGGGCTTTGGCGTGGTGCCCAGCGATGGCACGGGCCTGGGCTTGCCCACCATCCGCGAGCGCTTGAAACTGCTGCATGGCGACCAGGGCAGCCTGACCATCACGCCCAACCAGCCCAGCGGCGTGTGCGCCGTGATCGAAGTGCCATATCAACTGTCCAAATAAGACAGTTGATAAAAACGCTAAATCATTGAATAATCAATCTTCGCCTGTTCACACTTGAGACCTATGCCTACCGCTATTATTGCCGACGACGAAAGACTGATGCGCGACCAGCTGCGCCTGCGCCTGGGCCAGGCCTGGCCCGAACTGGAAATCATCGGCGAAGCCAAGAATGGCGACGAAGCGATCGAACTGGTGGAACAACTCAAACCCGATTTTGCTTTCCTCGATATCCGCATGCCGGGCAAGACGGGCATGGAAGCGGCGCAAGTGATCGGCAGCAAGACGCATATCGTCTTTGTCACGGCCTACGATACCCACGCCGTGGAAGCGTTCGAGCGGGGCGCCGTCGATTACGTGCTCAAGCCGCCCGAGCATGAACGCTTGCTGGTGACGGTGGAGCGCCTGAAAACGCACTTGAACAAGCCCGCCCTGGATGTCAACAGCAGCGTCACGGCCATGCTGTCGCAGCTGGCCGAGAAAATCACGGCCAAGCCCACCTACCTGCAATGGATACAGGCCAGCATCGGCCAGGACTTGCGCATGATTCCCGTGGAAGAAATTTTATTTTTCCGCTCCGACGAGAAATACACCTGCGTGCAGACCGCCAAGTATGAAGCGCTGATCCGCAAGCCCGTGCGCGACCTGGCCGAAGAACTCGACCCTTCGCTGTTCTGGCAAATCCACCGCGCCACCCTGGTCAACGTGAATGCCATCGAAGGCGTCACGCGCGACATCCGCGGCCGCCACCTGGTGCTCATCAAAGGCAAAGCCGACAAGCTTGAAGTGAGCCGCAGCTTCTTGCACCTGTTCAAGCAAATGTAAGCTCCCCGCCGCCGCCCGGCCCATGCCGGCGCGGCGCCTGACGCTCATCGCCCCCTTCCTGCGCCACATCAAGCCGCGCCATCCCAGCAGGCATAGGCTATTTACTTAGATAAAGTCCTGCCCGTCATCACTGTCTTGCCTGCCTTCGTACACGTTCGCAAGGAGATACCCATGCCCGACCGAGGCAGTCCCGCACTGCTGCGTATCCTGCCGCTGGGCATGGCGGCGGCGCTTTTGCTGTGCCTGTTTCCCCCGCTGAAAGCCCGCCGGCAACGGCAGGCGCGCGGCCAGGCCATCATCGACAATGCCAGCGACGCCATCATCAGCATCAACAGCGAACAAATCATCCTGCATGCGAACGCGGCGGCAGCCAGGTTATTCGATGACACGCCGGACGGCATGCGCGGCATGCGCCTGGGCCACTACATCCTGCGCGACCTGCGCACCCTGGGCGACCTGGGCAAGCAGGATGGCGATCCGCCGTTCGGCGACATCAGCCAGGAGCTGCGCCTGACGGGCCGGCGTGCCACCGACTACACCTTGACGGGACGGCGCAGCGATGGCGCCATGTTTCCCCTCGAAGGCTCGCTGTCGAGCATGCAGGAAGACGGCCATAGCGTGTTTACCATCATCGTGCGCGACATCAGTGCGCGCCAGCAGATGCATGAACAACTGGCCCGCTCCTTTTCGCAATTGCGTGAATTGTCGAGCGCGCTGCAATCCATCCGCGAAGAAGAGCGCAAGCATATCGCGCGCGAACTGCATGACGACCTGGGGCAGTTGCTGGCCACCCTGCGCGTCGACCTGACCCTCGTGCGCCAGCACACGGACACCACCGTGCCCCTGCAAGCATTGCTGCACAGCATGGACGGCTTGCTGGTGACGGCCATCACTTCGCTGCGGCGCATCGCCAGCAACCTGCGTCCGCGCGCGCTCGATGAAGGGGGCTTGTATTTCGCGCTGCAAAAACTGCGCCACGATTTCCTGTTGCGCCGCGCCATCCATTTCGACTTGCTGGCCGACGAAGCCGACCTGGTGCTCGACGATGCGCGCAGCACGGCCATCTACCGCATCGTGCAAGAGGCGCTGACGAATATCGCGCGCCACGCCGAGGCGAACCACATCACCATCGCCCTGCACCGCATCGATTCCTCGCTGGCGATCACCATCCAGGATGACGGCCGCGGCATTGCCGAACACGACCTGGAAAAATCCACGGCACTGGGGCTGCTGGGCATGCGCGAACGGGTGTGGGGCTTGAACGGCAGCATACACATCGGCGCCGATAGCGAACTGGGCGGCACACGCATCGAAATCTCGCTGCCCATGCATGCCGAGGCGGCGGCAGCGGCGATGCAATAAAAAAGGCGCCCGCAGGCGCCCTTGTCATCCCTCACATCAAGCGATGCTTAGAATTTGTGTGCGATACCAACCTGGTACGAGGTCAACGACTTCACGCGCTCGCGGCCGGCGTAAGCATACACGTCGGTGCGCTTCGACAGGTGGTAGTCGTAGCCGACGCCGAATTCCTTGATGGTGTCCTGATCCTTGAACTTGTTGTTGCTTTGCTCTTGCTTGCCATACGACACTTTGGCATCGCCGCCGCCAACCGTGTAGTTCAGGCCGATCAGGTAGGACTTGTATTCGCCGGTGGTTGCCACCTTGGTGTCGCCTTTCGAGTAGGCAGCCGTGATCTTGGCTGGGCCGAATTTATAGCCGCCACCGATGGACCACAGGTCAGCCTTGGCGGACGTTGCCGTTGCTTGCACGGCTTTTTCGTAGCCGGCGTGCAGGCTGATCGGGCCATTGTCGTAGGTTGCCAGGCCGATCACGCCAGCGTCAGCGCTGTTGACTTCGCTCAGCACGTATTGCAGGCTGCCCACGAAACCTTCAAAGCTTGGGCTGTTGTAGGTCACGGCGTTGTTCACGCGCGACGAGCCGACGCCCGAACGCAGCAGGGTTTCATTGTTCTTGCCAACCACGCCGTAGGTGTTGAATGGGTCGACGCGGGCGATGGTGCCATCGACCAGGTTCTTGGTGCGGCCCAGGATGGCGGTACCGAAAGCGCCTTTCAAGCCCACATACGCTTGACGGTCGAACAACACGCCTTTTTGCGCGCCGGTGTCGGCCAGGAATTCACTTTCCAGGTTGAAAATTGCGGACAGGCCGCCACCCAAATCTTCCGTACCCTTGAAACCGAGGCGCGACGCATTGTTTTCGCGTTCGACGGTCGGCTGGCCAGTGGTCTTGGCGATACCGAGGTCAACCAGGCCGTACACGGTGACGTTCGATTGTGCTTGCGCCGTAGCTGCCGCGAAGGTGCCGATGATCAATGCTGCCAGAGTAATTTTTTTCACTTGAGATTCTCTACATTAGGTTGGACAAGAGTGTTGCTGCTTAGCTGCTGAACCGAATCATGCCCATCAAATACTTCAACAATATGACATCGACAAGATGTTGCTTTTTGGCACAACACCGTGTTACCTAAAAACAACAGGCGAAAAAAAACCGCCCGAAGGCGGTTCATATTGCCGTTCCGGCCTTACTTCAGGCGGCAGCTCAGCAGCCAGTAGTATTCCAGGCGCTTCATGCGGATTTCGCGGGCCGAGTGGGCAAATTTCTTGCGCAGGTGGCTATCCGATGGGAAATTCTTCAGCACTTCATAGCGCTCGCCCCCCTCCGTCGTGCGGAACTGGTGGGTATTGCCTTCCAGGTCAGTGCGCGCGATCACGGTGCTGCTGCCATCGACATAGGAATTGTCGATCAGCACCAGCAGGATGTCCTTGCCCAGCTTGCTGCGCAATTGCTTCAGATACTTGTCCTGGTCTTCGCGCTTGACGTGCGACCACCAGAAACCGGCGAACACGGCCGTGAACTTGCCCAGCAAGTCATCGGGCAAATTAAAGGCGTCGAGCTTGGCGAACGTGACGTTGTCGGGCAAGCCGCGTGCCTGGGCCAGCGCCAGCATTTCATCGTTGATATCGGTGGCCAGCACGGACTCGGCCGACTCGGCGACCACTTCCGTCCAGTAGCCGGTGCCGCAAGCCAGCTCCAGCACGGTGTGGCCTTCCAGCACGTCGGCGACCTTGTCGCGCAACACTTCCAGGTCTTCCTGGCGTTCGGGCTTGTCATAGACGCGCTCGTACTGCTGCGCGATGGTGGCGTAATATTTGGCAAGCTGATCGGTAATCATTGTTTCTTCTCTTCTTAAATAATCTTGGCCAGGCACGTCGCCCGGCCGACTTCATGCATTGTTATAGTTCGTAGTGCTCTTTATCACCGCTCATCGCCTGCTCGATGAGCTTGCGATTCAGGGTCGGCGTCAGCAACTCGATAAAGGTATAGATATAGCTGCGCAAATACGCGCCCTGCTTGACGGCCACGCGCGACACATTCATGCCGAACAGGTGGCCGACAGGGATGGCGCGCAAGCCTTTGTCGCGCTCGGCATCGAAGGCCATACCCGCTATGATACCAATCCCCATGCCCAACTCGACATAAGTCTTGATCACGTCCGCATCGATAGCCTCGAGCAAGATGTCCGGCTTCAAGCCCCGCAGCACGAAAGCGTGGTCGATCTTGTTGCGTCCGGCAAACGCGCTGTCATAGGTAATCAGGGGGAAGGCGGCGATTTCTTCCAGGGTCACGGACTTCGACTTGAGCAGCGGATGGTCGACCGGCACCACCACCACGTGCTCCCATTGATAGCAGGGCAAGGTGATCAGGCCATCGATGGCGGCGATCGATTCCGTGGCGATGGCCAGGTCGGCCTGGTCGCGCTGCACCATCTCGGCGATCTGGCGCGGGTTTCCTTGCAGTAAAGACAATCGTACCTTGGGGAACTTCAGCATGAAGGCTTGCACCACCTTGGGCAAGGTGTAGCGCGCCTGCGTATGCGTGGTGGCAATAGTAAAGCTGCCGCTGTCCTGCGCCGCGAATTCCTTGCCGATGCGCTTCATGCTGTCGATTTCCTGCATGATCAGCTCGACGGACTCCAGCACCAGGCGGCCCGGCTCCGTCAAGCCGCGGATGCGCTTGCCGTGGCGCGTAAAGATATCCACGCCCAGCTCTTCTTCCAGCTCGATGATGGCCTTCGACACGCCCGGTTGCGACGTGAACAAGGCCTTGGCGGCGTCCGTCAGGTTGTAATTCTGCCGGACCGCTTCGCGCACGAAGCGCAGTTGATGGAGATTCATTGCTGGTTTGCCCTAGATTGCCGTGATTTGCCGAGTTTCCGCCCCACCCATGATTTTGCGTTCATGCATATACGCATATCGCATATAAGCAAATGCGTACTAAGTAGTTTGGATTAAACGCCAAGTTTATTACTATTGCGGGTACTTTGGGGGTGAAAGCATGACTTTGTCTTATATAGTCTCAGGATTTGCCGTAGGATTACTCGTAGGAATGACCGGTGTGGGCGGCGGTTCGCTGATGACGCCGCTGTTAACCCTGCTGTTTGGCGTGCCGCCCTCCGTGGCCGTCGGCACCGACCTGGCCTTCGCCTCGATCACCAAGAGCGCCGGCACCCTGACGCACCGCCTGCGCGGCACCATCCGCTGGGATATCGTCAAGCGCCTGTGCATCGGCGCCCTGCCCGCTGCCGTCGTCTCGACCCTGGCGCTGAAATCGTTCGGCACCCTGTCGCCGGAAATCGGCCAGATCATCCGCTATTCCATCGCCGCCTCCGTGCTGCTGACCGTCGTGGCGCTGATCTTCAAGGGCCGCATGCTGGCCTGGATCAATGCCCACCCTGAAAAACAATTACAAGGCAACAAGCTTGCCGCCGCGACCATTTTTTCCGGCGCCGTGCTGGGCGTGCTGGTGACGGTCTCGTCGATCGGCGCCGGCGCCATCGGCGCCACCCTGCTGGTGATGCTGTATCCACGCATGAGCTCAGCCGAAGTGGCGGGCACCGACATCGCCTATGCCGTGCCCCTGACGGCCATCGCCGCCCTGGGCCACTGGTGGCTCGGTTCCATCCATTGGGAATTGCTGGCCTCCCTGCTGGTCGGCTCCCTGCCCGGCATCACGCTCGGTTCCTGGGTGGCCCGCTCCGTGCCGGAAAGGTTTTTAAGAGTCCTGCTGGCGATGACCTTGACCGGCGTGGCAGTAAAGCTAATCTATTAATTGACCGACCATGTGACACGAACAGTATCAAGAACATAATCCCAGGCAATCTTCCAGCACCCCGGCTTTTTTAGGAATTGATATGTACCATTACGATCAGTACGACCACCTCATCATCAAAGAACGCATCGCCCAGTACCGAGACCAGGTTGCGCGCCGTATCGCCAATGAACTGACGGAAGAGGAATTCATTCCGCTGCGCCTGCAAAACGGCCTGTACATGCAACGCCACGCCTACATGCTGCGCATTGCCGTGCCCTACGGCTTGCTGTCGTCGCAACAGATGCGCATGTTCGCGCACATCGCGCGCAAGTATGACCGCGGCTATGGCCACTTCACCACGCGCCAGAACATCCAGTTCAACTGGATCGAGCTGGAGCAGACACCCGATATCCTGACGGACCTGGCGTCCGTCGAAATGCACGCGATCCAGACCTCCGGCAACTGTATCCGTAATACAACATCGGACCCGTACGCCGGCGTCGCCGCCGATGAAATCATCGATCCGCGCCCGTACGCGGAAGTGCTGCGCCAGTGGAGCACCTTCCATCCCGAGTTCATCGCCCTGCCCCGCAAGTTCAAGGTCGCCATCAATGGCGCCGAGGAAGACCGCGCCGCCATCGCCGTGCACGACATCGGCTTGACGGCCGTGCGCAACGCGGCCGGCGAAGTGGGCTTCAAGGTGATGGCCGGCGGCGGCATGGGCCGCACGCCCATCCTGGGCAGCGTGGTGCGCGAGTTCCTGCCATGGCAGCACTTGCTGACCTACATCCAGGCCATCATGCGCGTGTACAACCTGCACGGCCGCCGCGACAACAAATACAAGGCGCGCATCAAGATCTTGCTCAAAGCCATCGGCGTGGAAGAATTCACGCGCCAGGTGGAAGAAGAGTGGGTCGATCTGAAAGACGGCCCGGAAACCCTGACGGCCGAGGAAATGCAGCGCGTGGCGGACTTCTTCAATCCACCCGCCTACCTTGCCCTGCCGGAACTCGACTACCAGGCGGAACACGCGGACAACAAGGCCTATGTAAACTGGCTGGCGCGCAACGTCAAGCCGCACCAGCGCCCTGGCTACGTGGCCGTGGTGCTGTCCTTGAAGAAAACGGGCGTGCCGCCCGGCGACGCGACGGCCGAGCAGATCGACTTCGTGGCCGATCTGGCCGACCGCTACAGCTTTGGCGAACTGCGCGTGACGCATGAGCAGAACCTGGTGCTGGCCGACGTGGAGCAATCGAAACTCTTTAAACTGTGGCAGGAAGCCAAGGCGCACGGCCTGGCCACGCCAAATATCGGCTTGCTGACCGACATGATCTGCTGCCCCGGCGGCGATTTCTGCTCGCTGGCGAACGCCAAGTCCTTGCCGATCGCGGCCGCCATCGCGGAACGCTTCGACAGCATCGACTTCCAGCACGACATCGGCGAGATCGAACTGAATATTTCCGGCTGCATCAATGCCTGCGGCCACCATCACGTGGGCAGCATCGGCATCCTCGGCGTCGACAAGGATGGCAGCGAATGGTATCAAGTGTCGATCGGCGGCGCGCAAGGCAACAACGCCGCCATCGGCAAGATCATCGGACCATCGTTCTCTTCCCTCCAGATGCCTGAAGTCATCGGCCGCCTGCTGCACGTCTACGTGCGCGAACGCCATGAAGGCGAGCGCTTCGTCGACACGGCCCAGCGCCTGGGCCTGGCGCCGTTCAAGGAACACGTATATGCAACGCCGATCACGGTCGGCAACCTGGTGGGAGAAGACGAATATGTTTGAAGTACGCGAAGAAATCATCAAGAACGCCGCCGTGGTGCCGAATACCTGGGGCTTGCTGCGCCTCGATGAAAACGATACGCCGGAAACGGTGGTCGTGCCCGCCGGCAAGGTCATCGTGCCCCTGCCCGTGTGGCAAGCCCAGCGCGCGACCCTGGCCGCCCGCCTGCCCGACATCGGTGTCTGGCTGGCCAGCGACGAACGCCCGGAAGAACTGGCGGCCGACGTGGCGCAATTGCCCGTCATCGGCGTGGACTTCCCGAAATTCACGGATGGCCGCGGCTATTCCATCGCCTTCAACCTGCGCGCCCGCCTGGGTTTCCGTGGGGAATTGCGGGCCATCGGCGACGTGCTGCGCGACCAGCTGTTTTCCATGCACAGGGTCGGCTTCGATGCGTATGCCACCCGGCCGGACCGCAGCATCCATGACGCCTTGAAAGGGCTGTCCGTGTTTTCGGAAACCTACCAGGCATCGTGGGATCAGAAGTCGCCGCTGTTCCGCCGTCACCACCGCGAAGGCCAGAATCCCGACCTCGACAACGCGGCCGGCATCTGAGGAATTGTCATGAGCGATTTGACTTCTTTGATACACGCCACCGAGCAAACGCTGACACGCATCGCCGCGGAGTTTTCGCCGGCCGTGTTCGCGTCCAGCCTGGCAGCCGAAGACATGGTGTTGACCGACATGATTCTCAAAGCGAAGCTGCCGATCGGCATCTTTTCTCTGGAAACGGGCCGCTTGCACCAGGAAACCCTGGCCGTGCTCGACAAGGTGAAAACCCGCTACGGCCACGACATCACCCTGTACCGCCCGCAGCCGGAAGCCGTGGCCGCCTACGTGGAACAGCATGGCCTGAACGCCTTTTATGACAGCGTCGAGATGCGCCGCGAATGCTGCCGCATCCGCAAGGTCGAGCCGCTGGGCCGCGCCCTGGCCGGCAACAAGGCCTGGGTGACGGGCCAGCGCCGCGCCCAGTCCACCACGCGCGCCGAACTGCACGTGCAGGAAGACGATGCGGCGCACGCGATGACGAAATTCAATCCGCTGGCCGACTGGTCCGAGCAGGACGTGTGGGACTATATCCGCGCCAACGACGTGCCCTACAATGCGCTGCACGACCAGGGCTACCCGTCCATCGGCTGCGAACCGTGCACGCGGGCCGTCCAGCCGGGCGAAGATGTGCGGGCCGGACGCTGGTGGTGGGAAAATCCCGATTCCAAGGAATGCGGCCTGCACATGGTGGACGGCAAATTGATACGCATCAAATCCGTGGCAGCCTGAACAGACATAACAGACGCAGCAGAACAAGAAAGCACTCCATATGAGCAATATTTTGAACCAGCGCCACCTCGACAGCCTTGAGTCGGAAGCCATTCACATCATGCGCGAAGTGGCGGCCGAATCGGCCAACCCCGCCCTGCTGTTTTCCGGCGGCAAGGATTCCGTCGTCCTGCTGCGCCTGGCCGAAAAGGCCTTCCGCCCAGGCAAGTTTCCATTTCCCCTCGTGCACATCGACACGGGCCACAATTTCCCGGAAGTCATCACTTTCCGCGACAAGAAAGTAGCGGAACTGGGCGAACGCCTGATCGTTGGCTCCGTCGAAGATTCGATCAAGCGCGGTACCGTGCGCCTGCGCAACCCGGCCACGGATTCGCGCAATGCGGCGCAAGCCGTGACCTTGCTGGAAACCATCGCCGAACACGGTTTTGACGCCTGCATCGGCGGCGCCCGCCGCGATGAAGAGAAGGCCCGCGCCAAGGAACGCATCTTTTCGTTCCGCGACGAATTCGGCGCCTGGGACCCGAAAGCCCAGCGTCCGGAATTGTGGGACCTGTATAACACCCGCGTGCATCCCGGCGAAAACATGCGCGTCTTCCCCATCTCGAACTGGACGGAGCTGGACGTATGGCAATACATCGCCCGTGAAAAACTGGAATTGCCGCCGATCTACTTCGCACACGAACGCCAGGTGATCCCGCGCAACGGCCTGCTGGTGCCGCTGACGGACCTGACGCCGCCGCGCGAAGGCGAGACGGTGGAAACGCAAGTCGTGCGCTTCCGCACCGTGGGCGATATCTCGTGCACCTGCCCCGTGTCCTCAAGCGCCGATACGGTCGACGCCATCATCGCCGAGACGGCAATCACGCAAATCACGGAACGGGGCGCCACCCGCATGGATGACCAGACTTCCGAAGCCTCGATGGAAAAACGCAAGAAAGCAGGGTATTTCTAATGAACGCAGCAATCCAGAACACCAATCTCAGCAGCAGCGTCGAACGCGGCATGTTGCGCTTTATCACGGCCGGTTCCGTCGATGACGGCAAGAGCACGCTGATCGGCCGTTTGTTGTTCGACAGCAAGGGTATCTTCGCCGACCAGCTCGACGCCATGTCGCGCTCCAAGCACAAGCGCACGGTGGGCGACACGGTCGACCTGTCGCTGCTGACGGACGGCCTGGAAGCGGAACGCGAGCAAGGCATCACCATCGACGTGGCCTACCGTTACTTTGCCACGCCGAAGCGCAAATTCATCATCGCCGACACGCCCGGCCACGAGCAATACACGCGCAACATGGTCACGGGCGCATCCACGGCCGACGCCGTCATCATCCTGATCGACGTGTCGAAGGTGAAACTGGGCGACGATGGCAGCGTGGAACTGTTGATCCAGACCAAACGCCACTCGACCATCGCCCACTTGCTGCAGATCGAGCACGTGGTCGTCGCCGTCAACAAGATGGACCTGGTCGATTACGATGCAACGGTGTACAACCGCATCGTCGCCGCCTACCGCGAATTTGCCCAGTCGCTGGGCCTGAAGGACATCACGCCGATCCCCCTGTCGGCCCTCACGGGCGACAACGTCGTCGAACGGGGCGAAAAGCTGGGCTGGTACACGGGTCCCACCCTGATCGAACTGCTCGAATCGCTGTCCGTCTACGACGAATCGCACGACGCGCCCTTCCGCTTCCCCGTGCAGCTGGTGGCGCGCCACAACGGCCACGAAGCCAATGATTTCCGCGGCTACATGGGCCGCATCGAGGCGGGCAAGGTCAGCATCGGCGACACCCTGGTGGTGCAGCCGTCCGGCCAGACGGCCACCGTGAAGGATATCGTCACCCTGGATGGCTCGCTGCCGACGGCCGTGGTGGGCCAGTCCGTGACCCTGCTGCTGAATGAATACCTCGATATCTCGCGTGGCGACTTGCTGGCCAGCAGCGAACGCCCAGCCACCCTGCTGAAACAGGTGGTGGCCGACGTATGCTGGCTGTCGGAAGACGCGCTGGACCTGCGCCGCAAGTACTGGATCAAGCATGGCACGAAACAGACGGCGGCCAAGGTAACGGCGATCGAGTCCATTCTCGATATCAATACGCAGCAGCGCCACCCGGCCGACGGCTTGAAGCTGAACGATATCGCCCGCATCAGCCTGAACGTGCAGCAGGCGCTGGCGGCCGACGCGTATGCCGATATCCGCGCCACGGGCGCGTTTATCCTGATCGATGAAGTGACCCACCAGACGGTTGCGGCCGGCATGGTCCGACTCTAACCCCGCATCGTCCAGGAAAGGCAGCCATATGAACAGCTCCCCATCTCTCCCCGGCAAGGTCTACCTGATCGGCGCCGGCCCCGGCGCGCAAGACCTGATGACCTTGCGCGGCGCGCGCCTGCTGGCGCAAGCGGACGTCGTGCTGCACGACGCGCTGGTCACCGAAGAGATGCTGGAGCTGTGCCCCCAGGCGCAAAAGATTCTTGTAGGCAAGCGCTGCGGCCAGCTATCGACGGCGCAGGCGTTCATCAACAAGCAACTGGTCGACCACGCGCGCAAGCACGCCGTCGTGGTGCGCCTGAAAGGGGGCGACCCCATGCTGTTCGGCCGCGCCGACGAGGAACTGCGGGCACTGGAAGAAGCGGGCATCGCCGTCGAAGTGGTGCCCGGCATTACCACGGCCCTGGCGGCAGCGGCCGCCACGCAGCAGCCGCTGACCAAGCGGGGCGTGTCGCGCAGCGTGGCCTTCTTCACGTCCAGCACGGCGCCGGGCGAACCGGACCAGACGCGCATTCCCGACTGCGACACTCTCGTGCAATACATGGGCGGGCGCGAAGCCATCGCCACGGCGCAGCGCCTGCTGGCCCAGGGCCGGCGCATTGACACGCCCGTGGTGGTGATTGAAAACTGCAGCCGCCCGGACCAGCGCATCGTGCGCCTGCCGCTGAGCGCCCTCGCGCACGGCCTGGGCGACACCCACGGTCCCGTGCTGGTGATGCTGGGCGACGCCATGGCCGCGCGCGCGCACCAGACCATCGGCGAAGAGGTCGCCATTGTGGCGCGCCATGCTTGAATAAATACACCGTATTTTACCGACTTTAAAGTCAGTAACTGACGTCTTTCGACGAAACATGATACGATGCTCACGCATCTTTTCTCGAGAAGTTGTTGCGTGATAGCAATAAGATCACGCTTCGCCCCGCCATAGCACTTGCTGCGCGGCTTCCCCGCTGACGGGAACCGCCCCGGCAATCTCCCCGAAAAAAGCTGCGCCCGCAGGCTGCAATACCGCGCCGCGCAACTTGAGCCGTCACAATCAACAATGAATTTCTCTTCCGTGCGCGAAGCCCTGACTTCGCTCAGCCGCAGCAATGCCGGCGTCGCCAGCGCTGTGCTGTTCAGCATGCTTGCCTCCATCGCCCTGTGGACGGTGTTCCCGAATATCGACGATGAAAACCACTTGCTGGAATGGCTGCAGGCGCTGTTCCTGGCCCTGGCCTGCACCGTGCACGGCGCGCGCGCGTGGCAGGAAGCCGACCGCCAGTCCCTGCGTTTCCTCATGCATGCCGGCTTGTCGGCCCTGCTGTTCGGCTTCCTGCTGCGCGAACTCGATATCGACCAGTTCGGCACGGCGCCCGCGTGGGCGCAGCTGGAAAAAGCCCTGCGCGTGGTCGAGCTGCTGATCCTGATACGCGTGCTGATCTTCTTCGCGCCGCGCGCCCGCAAGGTGTTTGCCCATGCGCCGCAGATTTTCAGCATGCGCATCACCATCCTGACGGCCATCGGCGGCTTGCTGATGGTTGCCGGCTGGCCCTTCGACAAGAAGGTCTTCCACGGCATGCCGGACGCCTACGCGCTGCTGGGCGAAGAAGTGCTGGAACTGGGCGCCTATCTGCTGCTGTTCCTCGCCGCGCTGTCCGACAGCTCGGCCGCAGCCCGCATCAGCCTGGCGCCAAACAAGAAAGCGGCTTGAGCGCCGTCACATTTCAAATGAAGATGGCAGCGGCAGCAGCTGCTGCAAGGTAGCGGCCACGCGCAGCAAGCGCGGGTCGTCGTCTTCGGCCTCGTCGCAGGTATCGTTGATGCAGAAAAACGGCAAGCGGCCGAACTGCGCCAGCAGCTGCTCCAGCTGCCGCGGCGCATCCGCGTCGCCGCTGGCGATATGCAGCGGATCGAGCATGCGCGCCCGCGCCACTCCCTGATGCACCATCCAGCGCGGCACCAGGTCGGGCAGCAATGCCGGCACCTGCCAGGAGCGGAACACGGTCGCGCGCACGCCGGCAAACACGGCCGGCGCCAGCCCTTCCAGCGCATGCAGCGCGCTTTTCAGCATGGGCCGCGGCGCATGCGCATACAGGCGCGGCTCATGCCGGTAATCGGCGTACTGCGCCGACAGCCATTGCCGCGACAAGGTGGCGCAGTTGACGGGCGCGGCCACGTCGGCGCGCAAGCCCTGCATGTCCTCCTGCAGCGCACTCTCCGTGAAAACGCTCAAGCGCCCGTCCCCTTCCCCGCCAAACCAGAAGGTCGGCTCGAACGGCGCGCCAAAGAACACGTCGTCGTTCAAATACAGGAAGCGCTCGGACAGGCCCGGAATATGGTGCAGATACGATTCGATATGGCCGGAATCGAACACGGGCAGGGATGCACCGGGCATCAGGCTGGCATGGTCGATCACCGTCAGGCGCGGCGACGCGCGCAGCCAGGCAGGCACCTGGCGGTCCGTCAGCAGATAGATATGGCCGTGGCCTGGGAAGAAGCGCTCGAGCGCGCGCAGGTTGTAGCGCAGCTCGCCGTTGTCGCGGTAGCGTCCCGCCACGTTGCCGTGCAGGGCCAGCTGGCCCGGGTGCGCACGCTCCCAGGCGGCATACGCGTGCTGCCGGCGCGCGCGCCAGGCCGGGTCGGCGCCATCGACCCACAGGTAGACGATGTCGATGGCCGCGGCAGGCATCGCGCTGGCGGCGCCGCTCAAGAGATGGGGCTGGAGCCTGGCGCGGCCACGCAGTAGTCGGCGATGGCGGCAAGCACGCTGGCGTTTTCGCCCACCGCCTCGACCACCTTCAGGCGCAGGCGCGGATGCTGCTGGCGCAGTTCTTCCAGCAAGAGCGGCAAGTCGCGCAGCACATGCCCGCCCTGCCCCAGGAACACCGGCACCACGGTGGCGTCCAGGATGGCGCCGGCGGGCAGCTGGGCCAGCAGGGCCGCTACCAGCTCGGGCAGGCGCGGCGACATCAGTTCCAGGAAGGCCAGGTGCACGCTGGCGTCGGGCATGCGCGCCTGGGTCAGGTCGCGCAGGCGCTCGAAGGGCGCGGCCCACGATGCAGCGCGCGCGCCGTGGGCAAACAGGATCAATGCCTGTTGCACGTGCGCCGCCATCAGTGCCGCTCCACCCACCACAGGGCGCCCAGCGCCAGCAGCAGGTACAGGGCGCTCGGCGCCACCGCCGTCAGGAAGGCCGGCCAGGTGCTGAGCAGCCCGAGATGCGAGAACAGGGTGTTGACCAGCATGAAGCTCACGCCGATCATGATGCCGATGAAGATCTTCAGGCTGATGCCGCCGCTGCGCGTGTGCATGTAGGCAAACGGCAGCGCCAGCGCCATCAGCACGAAAATGGCCAGCGGATCGATCAGCTTTTTCCAGAAGGCGATGCGGAAACGCTCGGTTTCCTGCTTGTTCTCGGCCAGGTGGCGCGTGTACACGGCCAGTTCGCTGGCCGACATGCGCTCGGGATCGGACGCCGACACCGTCAGGATCTTCGGCGTCACTTCCGACGTCATGTCCTTGCTGGCGCTTTGCACGGTGCGCACCAGGCTCGTCTCCTGGCCATAGTAGTTCGACAGCTTCGGCTCGAAGCCGGGCGCGGTCGCCGCGCTGTTCGAGAACGAGGTTTCCGTCACCTCGGTCAGGCGCCAGATATTATTGCCCTGGTAGGTAGCGCCCTTGGCCACGGTCAGGGTGCGCAAGCGCATGTCGGTGTCGAATTCATACAGCTTGACGTTTTTCAGCTGGCCATCCGGACGCGCTTCGCCCACATTGAAAAAGCGCGAACCGGTGACGCTGCCCGTCAGGCCGTCGCTCTTGACCATGTCCTTGGTCCACAGCCCGGAGCGGAATTCGCTCGACACGGCCGCGCCGCGCGAGGTCAGCTTGAGACGCTCGGCCAGCGGCTCCGTGCGCGGCGTGATCAATTCACCGAAGATAAAGGTGATGACGACGAAGACGATGCCGATGCGGAACAGGAAACCGGCCGCCATCGCCGTCGACATGCTCGACGCGCGCATGATGGTAAATTCGGAGCTGGCGGCAAACTGCGCCATCGTGTAAATGGTGCCGATCAGGGCCGCGATCGGCATCACCTCGTACACGTGCCCCGGCACCAGCACCAGCACGTACAGGAACGCATACTGGATGGTATAGCCGTTGCGGCCCACCTTGGGCAGCTCGCCCGTCAGGTCGATGAAGGCTTGCAGTGCCAGGAAGGCCAGCAGCACGAACAGCACCGCCTGGAATATCGAGACCGCAAAATAGCGCTGTAAAATCTTCATTTCGATGCCGCTTTACTTGTATTGCCGGCGCGGCGCGCGCGCTTGAAGGACGCCAGCAGGACCAGCGGATGATAGCGGTGATTCACATTCAGGCGCCATGCAAACAGCGCCACCACGGCCAGTGCCGCCAGCAGGTGCAGCGGCCACCAGGCCACGCCAAAGCTCAGGCGCCCCTGTTTCACGCTCGCTTCGACGACCTTGATAAGGTTGCTGTAGGTAAAGAAAATCAGCAGGGCGATGATCAGGTTGGTCGAACTGCCGGCACGCGGATTGACAAAGCCCAGCGGAATGGCCAGCAGGATCAGCATCAGGCCGATCAGCGGCGCACTGACCCGCCACAGCAATTCGGCCATGGTGTACGGGTTCGGTTCGGCGATGAGCGCCATGGTGCTCATGGCGCGCACGCCCAGCTCCGCTCCCAGCTCCTGCTGCTTGCTCTCGATGCGCATGATGTACTGCTCGAATTCCATGCTCTGGAAGTCCGCTTGCGTCGGCACGCCCTGGTAGCGGCGGCCGCTCTTGAGCACCAGGAAGCGTTCGCCCTTGGCGTCGGTATTGATCACGCCTTCGCGGGCGACGACGACGACGGCGCTGCCTTTTTCATCGACGGTATTGACGAAGACGTTCTGCACCACGTTTTTCTCGCCGCTGACGCCCTCGACGAAGAAAATGCGGTTGCTGCCGGCCGATTCGCGGAACTGGCCCGGCGTGACTTTCTGCAGGTCTTCGCGCTTTTCAAAGCGCGCCACATATTCATCGCTTTTCTTTTGCGCCCACGGCGTGGCGTACAGGCTCAGGACGCCGGTGGCCAGCACCAGCGGCAGGCCGAAGCTGAGGACGGGCCAGATCCAGCGCGACAGGCTCAGGCCGGAAGCGAACCACACCACCATCTCCGACTCCTTGTAGCTGCGCGTGACGACCATCAGCACCGAAATGAAACCGGTGAGGATGATGATGGTGGGCAGCTGCATCAGGGCGGAAAAGACCATCAGGGACATGACGTCGGACGACGCGATTTTGCCGCCCGCCGCCTTGCCGAGAATACCGATCAGCATCCAGGTGAGCAGGATACTGAACAAAACAGTGAAGGTGGCCCCGGCGGCACTAGCCAATTCACGTCGAAGGGCGCGTTGAAAGATCATTCGGAGTTTATAATTCGGGTCAGTTAGTTGAGTAACACGTTACTAGTAAATGAAAACGGAGAACCAAATGGACTTTAGCATAAAAGCATTCGATACCAAGAGCACCCTCGGCACGGCCAAAAGCGGATGCATCGCGGTTGCGGTATTCGAAAACAAAAAACTGTCGCCAGCGGCAAAATCGCTGGACAGCAAGGGTGCGATTTCGGCTGCGCTGAAGTCCGGCGACATCAGCGGCAAGCCTGGCAGCACGTTGCTGCTGCGCGCAGTCGATGGCGTCGCCGCGGAACGTGTTCTGCTCGTTGGCATGGGCAGCGATGAAACTGTCAGCGAAAAAAGCTTCGCCAGCGGCGTGCAAGCGGCGCTCAAGGCGTTTGGCTCGCTGGGCGCTGCGGACGCCATTATCGCATTACCGCTGACGGAAGTGAAAGAGCGCGACGTAAATTGGGCAATCCGTTGCGTGGTGCAAGCCGCCCACGACAGCGAATACCGCTGCGACTCGCAAAAAAGCAAAAAAGACCCGGCGCCAGCGGGCGTGCGCAAGATCGTCCTGTCGGCACCGGCGACCAACGCCACGCGCGGCGCACTGGCGCAAGCCATCGCCATCGCCAACGGTTCCGACCTGACGCGCAACTTGGGCGACCTGCCGGCGAACATCGCCAACCCGACCTACCTGGCCAACACGGCCAAGCAGCTGGCCAAGGATTACAAGTTCGAAGTCGAAGTACTGGACCGCAAACAGCTCGAAGCGCTGAAAATGGGCAGCTTCCTGTCCGTCACCAACGGCAGCGAGCAGCCGCCGAAGTTCATCGTCCTGAAGCACATGGGCGGCAAGGCCAAGGATGCGCCAGTGGTCCTGGTCGGCAAGGGCATCACCTTCGACACGGGCGGCATTTCCATCAAGGCCGGTCCCGGCATGGACGAAATGAAGTACGACATGTGCGGCGCCGCCTCGGTACTGGGCACCTTCCGCGCCATCGGCGAAATGAATCTGAAGCTGAACGTCATCGGCGTCATCGCCGCATGCGAAAACATGCCGTCGGGCCGCGCCACCAAACCGGGCGACATCGTCACCTCGATGAACGGCCTGACCATCGAAGTGCTGAACACGGACGCCGAAGGCCGCCTGGTGCTGTGCGACGCGCTGACCTACGCCGAACGCTTCAAGCCGGCAGCCGTGGTCGATATCGCCACCCTGACGGGCGCTTGCGTCGTCGCCCTGGGCCACCACAACAGCGGCCTGTTTACGCGCAGCGATGCGGCGCATGACCAGCTGGCCAATGAACTGCTGGCAGCGGGCAAGCAATCGAGCGACACGGCATGGCGCATGCCGATCGAAGAAGCGTACAACGAGCAGCTGAAGTCGAACTTCGCCGACCTGGCCAACATCGGCACGCCAGGCGGCGGTTCGGTGACGGCAGCAGCGTTCCTGGAAAACTTCACCAGGAAGTACACCTGGGCGCATCTGGACATCGCCGGCACGGCATGGAAATCGGGTGGCGCAAAAGGCGCGACCGGCCGTCCGGTGCCGCTCTTGACGACGTTCCTGATCAACCGCGTGTAAGGAAACGCCAGACCAAACCTGCTGCGCGGGGCTATTGGCGGCCGGCGATGCTCGCTGTACCTGAAGTACAGCTGCGCTTCTCGGCCACCACCAGCTCCCGCTCGCGACGGTTTTGTCAGGCGTCGTGACACCGTAAAAAAAAACCGCCAGGTCTTGCGACCATGGCGGTTTTTTTATGCGCAGCGCATGAATCAGTAGACGACGGGATCGGGAATCGGCAGCGGCGCCACCTTGGGCTGCACCACCGCTTCCGGCACGGCGGCGGCCGGCGGCGGCGCGGGAACCGGCGGAGGCGGCGCCAGGCGCGCGGGGTCCTGCATGACGATGGTCAGAATGGACGGGTAGTCGAAGCCGGCACCCGTGTTGCGGTCGACGAAATAGCCGACGCCCAGGGTCAGGATGACATTGCCCCAGACGCTGCCATTGAGCTTGGGATCGATATGGTCGTCCGTCGCGATGGCTGGCGAACCGTGCTTGCGGCAGTCGACCTTCAGCGGTTCCTGGCTCTTGCGGATGATAATGCGCCCCGGCGTGGTGACAAACCACTTGCCCACGTCGTTGCTGAGGATGCAGCCGGCGCCGCTCAGTTCGCGGTTGTCCTGGATGGTTTGCACCAGCACCATCTGCTCGGTGTTGCCCGTCAACGTGGCGCAGCCGCCCAGGCCAAACAGCAGCAGCGTCCTGGCGGCAAGGGCGGCAGACGATGGTACGCGCATGGCTGGCTCGCTTAACGGACGGGAATCGGCTGGTCGCCCGGCACGGCGACGGCGGTGACGCTGTTTTTCGGACTACCCTCGATCAGGCGGTCGGAATAGACGAGATAGACCAGCGCATTGCGCTTGCTGTCGACCATGCGCACGACGCGCACATGCTTGAAGAAGATCGAGGCGCGCTCGGTAAACACTTCTTCCTGGCGCGGCAGCTTGCCCTTGAATTGCAGCGGTCCCACCTGGCGGCAGGCCACGGCCGCATCGGCCTTGTCTTCGGCCAGGCCGACGGCGCCCTTGATGCCGCCCGTCTTGGCGCGCGACAGATAGCAGCTGACGCCGGCGACGCGGGGATCGTCATACGCTTCGACGACGATCTTGTGGTCAGGGCCGATCAGCTTGAACACCGTGTCGACCGAACCGATGGTTTCGGCATGCGCCGCGGTGCAGGCAAGGCCCAGCACCACTGCGGCAGGCAGCAATTTACGCATGAAGAGAATCCCGGGCACGCACGCAGGCGGCCATCAGTTGATGGGGGCGAAACGCTGGACCATGACGCCTTCGACCTCGATCAGCTGAAAGAACACGTCTTTCGGCCGGGTCCAGATGGAACCGTCTGCGGCGCGATAGACGATCATCGGCGTGAGATCCGCTTCCAGCGTGGCTTCGCACACCAGTTCATAAATGCCGCCCTTGTAGTGCCGATAGCGCATCGCCGTCTCCTCAAGCCGTGGAATCTTCGCTCTTGTCGTCGGCCAGTGCCTTCTGCTTCATTTTCAGGCCCTGGATCACTTTCAGTATGCCTTCCATGCCGGCCGCGCCATCGGCGCCGCTGAAGGCGTCGAGCACCTCATTGAGCACCTTGTTGCGCACGGTCGCTTCATCGGAAGACATTTCCAGCGCGCGCTGGGCCTTCGCCGCCTTTTCGGCAGCGCTCACCCGCGGCTTCGCAGCCGTCTTGCCATGCGTCAGAGCAGCCTGCCAGATAACCCAGCGACGCTGGGTCTCGAAGATCAGGTACTCATCCGGTTTGTCTTCTCTTCGCCGCACAATGTGGCCGTCACGCTGCGCCCACGCTTCAAATGCAGTTCGCATTTTCTTCCTTTGCAAATGCTACGCGCAAGTCTCACTATTAAAACTGCAACATTTCAAAATAGTACCATCTATTGATGTCGCAAAACAGTCTCATAGATATAGTACTGCAATTTATATAACAAGTCTGGCGGCGCCAGGGACGGAATCTACGCTCCGCCCCGGGCACAGTGGTCATGTAATCGGAATAGCAATTACAACTAATTACAACTGCTTCCTGTTCGGTTCTTAACTTGGCTGTAACAAAGCCGTATGACACAGTTGTTACATTGTGCCATTTTAGTAGTTTTTATCGCGTTTTAGCGAGAAACTTTACACCTTTGTCGCGTTAAATGGGGAGACGCAGCCTGCCACGCCAGCCACTTATGCCAAATCAAACATAGGGATTGATCAATGATACACAAAAACATAATATTCATGCGCCACGATTGGTTAAATATAAATACTTTATTAATACTCTTTTTCCTTGCAAGCAAATAAAGCATGCACTTGACCAGCGGGGCAGGACGCCGCCCGCACGCATGCGGTAAGATTCGCGCCTATCGATACCTATTCAAGCAAGGATTTTTCCCATGAAACTCGCCACCTGGAACGTCAACTCGCTCAAAGTGCGCCTGCCGCAAGTACTGCAGTGGCTGACAGACAACCCGGTCGACATACTCTGCTTGCAAGAGACCAAGCTCACGGACGACAAGTTCCCCGTCGCCGAGATCGAGGCGGCCGGCTACCAGGTGGTCTTCAGCGGCCAGAAAACCTACAACGGCGTGGCCATCCTGTCGAAGCAGCCGATCACCGACGTGGTGAAGAACAATCCCCGCTATGAAGATGCGCAGCAGCGCATCCTGGCCGCCACCATCGGCGGTGTGCGCGTCGTCTGCGCCTATGTGCCGAACGGCCAGAGCGTCGACTCGGACAAGTACGAATACAAGCTGGGCTGGCTGGCCGCCCTGCACGACTGGCTGGCCGAAGAAGCGCAGCAGCATCCGCAACTGGCCGTCGTGGGCGACTACAATATCGCGCCCGACGACCGCGACGTGCACGACCCCGTCGCCTGGGCCGGCCAGGTGCTGGTGTCGGACAAGGAACGCGCGGCCCTGCAGCGCCTGTTCGACATCGGCCTGACGGACGCCTTCCGCCTGTTCGAGCAGGCTGACAAATCGTTCAGCTGGTGGGATTACCGCCAGCTGGGCTTCCGCCTGAACAAGGGCCTGCGCATCGACCATATCCTGCTCTCGCCCGCCCTCGCCGCCCGCTGCACGGCCTGCGTGATCGACCGCGTGCCCCGCAAGTGGGAGCAGCCGTCCGACCATGCGCCCGTCGTGGCCACCATCGACTGATCGCCGGCCGAAGCGCGGCAGCTCAGGTCGCGCCCTCCAGCAGCACCTGCGCATTCGCCGCAGGCACCGGAGCGGAAAACAGATAGCCCTGCGCGTAGCGGCAGCCGCTTGCCTGCAGCAGGGCGAACTGCTCTTCCGTCTCCACGCCCTCGGCCACGGCCGACAATTGCAGGCTGTCGGCCAGCGCGATGATGGCCGCCACGATGGCCCGGTCTTCCCCGCTGTGTTCCAGGTCCTTGATGAAGGCGCGGTCGATCTTGACCTTCTTCACGGGGAAGCGCTTCAGGTAGGCCAGGCTGGAATAGCCGGTGCCGAAATCGTCGATCGACAGGCGCAGGCCCATGCCATTGATCTGCCGCAAAATCTCCAGCGTATGCTCGCCATGCTGCATCAGCGCCGTCTCGGTGATCTCGAATTCCAGCAGCGACGGGTCGATGCCCGTTTCCCGCACCACGGCGCCGATGGCCGCCACCAGGCCCTTGTGCATGAACTGGCGCGGCGACAGGTTCACCGCCAGCGGCACCGCTTGCAGGCCCTGGCGCTGCCAGGCCATGCTTTGCTCGCACGCCTGGCGCATCACCCATTCGCCCACCGGCACGATCAGGCCGTTTTCCTCCATGATGGGAATGAAGCGGTCAGGCAGCACCAGTCCATGGCCGGGACGGCGCCAGCGCAGCAGCACTTCCATGCCGTGCAGGCGGCGCGTGGCGATATCGATGACGGGCTGGTAGAACAGCTCGAACTGCTGCAGCGCCAGCGCCGTGCGCAAGCTGCTTTCCAGGTCGAAGTGCAGGGCCGCCGCCTGGTTCATCGTCTGCGTGAAGAACTGGTAGTTGTTGCGGCCATTGCCCTTGGCGTGGTACATGGCCGCATCCGCATGGCGCATCAGGGCGTCGACATCGCCGCCATCGTCCGGATACACGCAGATGCCGATCGACGGCGTCACGTGCAGCACATGGCCGTCGAGCGGAAAGGCGGGCGTCAGCGCCTCGATGATCTTCTCGGCCACGCGCGCCGCTTCATCGGTGCCGCGGATGCCCGGCACCAGCACGACGAATTCATCGCCGCCCAGGCGCGCCACCGTGTCGCTGGCGCGCACGGCGCCGCACAGCCGCGCGGCCACTTCCTTGAGCAGCAGGTCGCCCGTCATGTGGCCCAGCGAATCGTTGATGGTCTTGAAGCGGTCCAGGTCGATGAACATCACGGCCAGCTTGCGGCCGGAACGCTGCGCGGCCAGCATGGCCCGTTCCAGCCGGTCCGACAGCAGCGCGCGGTTCGGCAAGCCCGTCAGGTTGTCGTGGTAAGCCATGTGGTGCACCCGCGCCTCGGCCTGGCGCCGCTCGACGATCTCGCCCTGCAGCAGCAGGTTGGCGCCGGCCAGTTCGGCCGTGCGCTCCTGCACCCGCAGCTCCAGTTCATCGCGCGCGCGGCGCACCGCCTCGGCCGCCTCGCGGCGCGCCGTCACGTCGTCCACCAGCCACACCGAACGGCCGTGCGCATGCGCCAGGTCGAACGGCCGGCCGGACAGGCGCGCCCAGAAACGGCTACCATCCTTGCGCACCAGCTGGTATTCCGACATGTGCACCCTGCCCGCGCCGAAATCGCGCGCCGTCTCGCCGCGCGCCGCCTTCCACGCAGCGACGTCCGGATACAGGGCCTGCACCGACAGGCCGTTGATCTCGCCTGGCCCGTAGCCGAACAGCTCTTCCATCTTGCTGTTGCTGCGCAAATTGTAGCCGCCCTCCACCACCGAGATGCCCAGCACGGCGCTGTCGAGGATGGCCTGGTTTTCCAGCAGCGCGTTGCGCAGGGATTCCTCGGCGCGCTTCGCCTCCGTGCGGTCCTCGATGATCCAGATGGTGCCGGCGGCGGGATCGTCCGGATTGACGACATAGGCGATCAGCTGCGCCCACAAGGTGCTGCCGTCGCGGCGCATCATTTCCACTTCCGTCTGGAAGGGCTTGGCCACCGACAGGAAGGGGAAGGCCGCCGCGCCCAGCAGCTCGTAGGATTGCTGCGAGACGTACAGCGCGCGGCCGGGCAAGCCCAGCGCCTCGTCGCCGCTGTAGCCGAACATCGCGGCAAAGCCCAGGTTGTAGCGCGTGATCTGGCGGTTCTTGGTATACAGGATGCTCACCGAGGCATTCGTCATGATGGCCGCCACTTCCATCTGCGTCTGGCGGCTGGCCGTGACGTCTTCGAGTATCCAGATGGTGCCCTGTTCGCTGTGCGCCTGATCGACGGCCTTGGCGCGGATGCGGCACCAGAACAGGCTGCCGTCGCGGCGGCGGAACAGCGCTTCATCCTGCTCGTACGGCAAGCCCTGCCCCAGCAGCGGCGTGGCCTGCACGCCAAACTCCTCGTAGGCGGCGGGCGAGGGAAACAGCTCGGCGGCGGGCAGGCCCGTCATCTCCTCCTGCGCGTAGCCGAACATTTCGGCGAAGCGGGGATTGCAGCGCAGGACCAGGCGCGAACGGGAAAACAGGATGCCGACGGAGGCGTTGTCGAGGATGGCCTGCTGCTCCAGCATCAGCTGGCGCGTGGCCTCCTCGGCCGCCTTTTGCGCGCTGCGGTCGTCGAACAGCCAGATCGTGTCGCGCAGGCCGCGGCCGGCCTGGCTTTCCGGGTTCAGGACATAGCCATACGCGAGCGCCCAGAACGTAGAGCCGTCGCGGCGGCGCATCTCCATCTCGCCCTGGAACGGCAGGCCGCGCCGCAGCAGGGGCGCGGCCTGCCGCACCACGCTCTCGTACGCGGCGCGCGACGGATACAGGTCGGCCACCGGCAAGCCCACGCCGCTGTCGCCGTCAAAGCCGAAGCATTCGGCGAAGCGCCGGTTGTAGCGCAGCACGCCCTTGTCGCGCTGAAAACCGATGGCCAGCGGCGCGTTGTCCATCACGGCCTGCATTTCCAGCATGGCGCGGCGCAGCTGGTCTTCATCGCGCCGGTGGTCGCTGATATCCTCGATGATCCATACCGTGCCGTCATGGGTATTGAGGGGGTCGACGGCGCGCCCGTGCAGCCGGCTCCAGAACAAGGTGCCATCCTGGCGCCGCAATTCCAGTTCGGTACGGTACGGCTTGCCCTTCGACAACAGCGGCGCCGCTTCCAGCCCCAGCGCGCGGCAATGCTCGGCGGAGCGGTACAGCACCGCGCCCGGCATGCCCGTCAACTGGTGGCGCGCATAACCGAGCATCTCCGCGGCGCGGATATTGCACTCCTCGATGAAGCCGCCCTTGGAAAACACGATGCCGACGGCCGCGCTTTCCAGGATGGCCTGCTGTTCCAGCAAGGTCTTGCGCAAGGCTTGCTGGTCGCGCTGCTGCAAGCTGATGTCGGCAAACACCAGGGTTGCGCCCGGCAAACCATCGCCCACCGGCAGCGGCCTGGCCCACACCTGCACGGCGATGGCGCCCGCCGCCCCTTCAAGGCTGCTGTCCCAGTGCCGCTCGCGCCCCGCCGCGCCCAGCGCGCCGCGCAGCATGCTGGTGCTCGACGCGCGATAGGCGTCGCTGAAACAATCGGCCAGCAGCCGGCCCGACACATCCCTGTCCAGCAAGGCGTTCAAGGCGCCATTCGCGGCCACCACCATGCCGCAGGCATCGCAGGCACACGCCGGCAAGGCGATCAGCTGCAAGGCATCGGCAATGAAATCGGGACTGGTCGGTACGCGGTTCATGGACACCATGGGTCGGTTGGTAACGGTCGAACATGCGCCTGAGCAATATATTCCATAGGCATCATGGTGCTGCTAGATCATAAACCAGTTTCCCGGGGTTTTTTCATATTCCTTATTGGCAATATCTGAAACGCCACAGACTGCTTGCAACACGCCCGTTGCAAGGCCGTTGCATGGCTAAAAAATGAAACAAATCGTTTAGAATAAAGCATGCGCCGCCCTCCCCAACCTCCGCTCGACCACCGCGACAAACCCGTCATCTGGACCGTCTCCGTCTCGCGCCTGTTCGACCTGTTCCGCGACATCACGCTCGAATACGACGACCTGGCAACGATCGAACCGATCAACCTGGGCTTCGACGACGCCGTGCGCCATATCCGCGAGCGCATGGCCACCGAGCGCTGCGACGCCGTCATCGCGGCCGGCTCGAACGGCGCCTACCTGAAAGGCCGGCTGTCGGTGCCCGTCATCATCGCCAAGGCCAGCGGCTACGACGTGATGCAGGCGCTGGCGCGCGCGCGGCGCATCTCGCCGCAGATCGGCGTCGTCACCTACCAGGACCCGATGCCGGAACTGGGCGAATTTGCCGCCACATTCGGCTTCCCCATTTTTCAACGCACGTATGCCACCGAGGAAGACGCGCGCGCGCAGATCAATGAACTCAAGGCGGCCGGCGTCAAGGCCGTCGTCGGCGCGGGCCTCGTCACGGACCTGGCCGAAGAGGCTGGGCTGGCCGCCGTCTTCGTGTATTCGGCCACGGCCATCCGGCGCGCCTTCGACGACGCGCTGGAACTGGCGCGCCTGACCCAGATCGAATCGGGCCGCGGACGGCGCGCGGTGGTGGCCGACACCCTGCGCGCGCGCCACGGCCTGCACGATCTGCGCGGCGAATCCGAGGCCATGGAAGCGCTGCGCCAGTCGGTGGTGCTGTACGCCCGCTCGCCGGCGACGGTGCTGATCCAGGGCGAGACGGGCAGCGGCAAGGAACTGGTGGCGCAGGCCATCCACCGCGAAAGCCCCCGCAGCCTGGGCGCGAACCGGCCCTTCATCGCCATCAATTGCGGCGCCATCGCCGAATCCCTGCTGGAATCGGAGCTGTTCGGCCACGAAGACGGGGCATTCACGGGCGCGCGCCGGGGCGGCCACGCGGGCCTGTTCGAGGCGGCCAACCACGGCACCCTGTTCCTCGACGAAATCGGCGAAATGCCGCTGGCCCTGCAAACGCGGCTGCTGCGCGTGCTGGAAGAGCGCGAAGTGGTGCGCGTGGGCGGCACGCGGCCCATCGCCATCAATGTGCGCATCATCAGCGCCACCCACTGCGACCTGGAGCAGCGCATCCGCGAAGGACGCTTCCGCGCCGACCTGTTCTACCGCCTGGCCGTGCTGCGCCTGCATTTGCCGGCCTTGCGCGAACGCGCCAGCGATATTCCCGGCCTGGCCGAATGGTCGCTGAAAAACGCGCTGGCCGCGCTGGGCGCCCGTCCGCACCCCAACCTGCACGCGGAAATCATCGCCTGCGCGCCGCTGCTGCGCCGCTACGACTGGCCCGGCAACGTGCGCGAGCTGCGCAACCTGGCCGAGCGCCTGGCCCTGTTCCTGGCCGCCGAACCGCTGCAGGCGCTCACTCCCGCCTTCGTGCTGGGCGTGGCGCCGGAACTGGCCAACGCTGGCGGCACGGCGGCGCTGCCGCCGGCGGCTACCGCCACCGCCGCGCCGCGCCTGGAAGACGAAAGCGCCAACGCCGTACTGGCGCGCTTCGGCGGGCGCCGCGACGCCGCCGCCCAGTACCTGGGCATCAGCCGCACCACCCTGTGGCGCCGCCTGCGCGCCGGCTAATTTCTCAACCACCTCAAGACACCATGGACGACTGGCCTCATTTGCACCAATTATGGCAGCGCTGCACGGGACAAGGCGGTGCGCCTGGCGCCGACGGACTGGCGCGCGACAACGGGGACATCAAGGCGCTGTACGCGCGCGGCATTTCGATGGAAGACGCGCTGCACTTCCTGTACCAGCAGCGGCCCACCCTGCAAGCCTACACCGAGTGGATCGCCGCGCGCACGCGGCCCCGCCCGGCCCACGCCAGCAGCCCGCACGAGGACGTGCTGTCCGCCGCCGAACTGCATCATTTCGAGGAACACGGCTACCTGGTGCTGCGCGGCGCCGTGCCGCGCGCGCAGTGCGCCGCCGCCCAGGCGGCCATCTGGGACTACCTGGGCGCCTCCCCGGACGAACCGGCATCGTGGTACCGGCCGCACCCGGGCAAGCGGGGCCTGATGCTGCAGTTTTCCGACCATCCTGCCCTCGAGGCAAACCGCCACGTCGCGCACATCCGCCACGCCTACCAGCAGCTGTACGGCGCAGGCACCGCCATCTATGCCAGCATCGACAAGGTAAGCTTCAATGCTCCAGAAACGCCGCAGCACCGTTTCCTCGGCAGCGCCCTGCACTGGGACGTCAGCCTGCAACAGCCGATTCCGTTCAAGCTGCAGGGCATGCTGTACCTGAGCGACTGTCCGGCGCAGCATGGCGCCTTCCACTGCGTGCCCGGCTTCCAGCACCACATCGCCGGCTGGATGCAGCAGCTGCCGCCCGGCACCACGCCGCGCGAATGGGCCATCCACAGCCTGCAGCCCGTGCCCGTCGAAGGCCAGGCCGGCGATTTCATCATCTGGCACCAGGCCCTGCCCCATTGCGCCACCCCCAACCGCGGCCCGGCGCCGCGCATGGTGCAGTACCTGACCTACCATCCGGAGCGCTGCCAGGATCAGGATGTGTGGATCTGAACCGTTCATCCTGCCCTGGCACCGCTCATCCCGCGGCGCTGGCCGCGGGGCGCCTGCGCCGCTAGCATGGTCGTCAAGGAGGAGTACCCCATGAAACGAACATTGCAAACATTGATACTGCTCAGTAGCGCGCTGCTGGCGGGCGCCGGCCAGGCCGCCGCGCCCGCGGCATTCACGGTCGAGGTCACGGGCCAGGGCCGTCCCCTCATCCTGATTCCCGGCCTCGCATCCGCGGGCGAAGTCTGGCAAGGCACGGTGGCGCGCCTGTGCGGACCGCAGGCGGGGCGCGCCTGCCACGTGCTGACACTGGCCGGCTTTGCCGGCGTGGCGCCCATCGAAGGCGACCTGCTGGCGCAGGCGGAACAGCAGCTGGCCGACTACATCACCGGAAAAGAACTGGGCCGGCCGGCCATCATCGGACATAGCCTGGGCGGCTTCCTGGCCCTGAAAATGGCCATCGACCATCCCGCCCAGGCGGGCAAGCTGGTGATCGTCGATTCGCTGCCGGCGCTGGGCGCAACGCAGCTGCCCTCCATCACGCCAGAGCAGCTGCAAGCCATGTCGCAGCAGATGCAGGCGGCCATGCGGGCCCAGGATGCGGCGGCCGCCAGCGCCAGCCAGCGCCGCACCGTCGCGGCCATGGCCAGCGCGCCGGCCGACGTGGAACGCATCGTCGGCTGGGGCCAGCGCTCGGACCGCGAAACGGTGATCCGCGCCATGGGCACCCTGATGGCCAGCGACCTGCGCCAGGATGTGGCGAAAGTGCAGTCGCCCACCCTGGTGCTGGGCACCTGGATCGCCTACAAGGACTACGCGCCGCGCGCCGCCATCGAAGCCACCTTCCAGCAGCAGTACCGCCTGCTGCCCGGCGTGCAGATCGCACTGGCCGACACGGCGCGCCACTTCATCATGTACGACCAGCCGGACTGGATGTTCGGCCAGATCGAGCAATTCCTGCGCTGAGCCATGACGCCACCCCGCCGCCCCCCGCTGCTGGCCCGGATCGACTGGTACTGGACCTTCCAGCTGGCCGGCTGGGGCGCGCTGGCCCTGTTCAACAGCGTGTACGGCGGCTCCTCGCCACTGCGCATCGTCGCGACCATCGCCTGCTGGGGATCGCTGGGCGGCTTGCTGCTGTCGCACCTGTGGCATGGCGTGCTGCGCCGGCGCGGCTGGGCGGCCAACGGCTTGCGCTGGAAACGCATCGTGCCGTCGCTGGTCCTGCTGGCCGCCATCCAGACGGCCAGCGTGACGGCCGCCTTCCACGTCATGTATCCGCCCGACATCCTGCGCGGCATCGCCTGGCTGCCCGGCGCGCTGCTGTTCTGGTTCGGGGTCTTCCTGACCTGGACGGTGTTTTATTTCACCGCGCTGTCGCTGCGCCGCGCCGCCCGCCTGGAAGCGGAAACCCTGCGCCTGCAGCTGCATGGACGGGAGGCCGAACTGCGCGCCCTGCAGGCGCAGGTCAACCCGCATTTTTTCTTCAACAGCCTCAATAGCGTGCGCGCCCTGATCTACGAAGACCGCGAGGCAGCCGCGCACATGATCGACCAGCTGACAGGCCTGATGCGCCACGCACTGCAATCGGGCCAGCATGACACGGTGCCGCTGTCGGCCGAACTGGAAGCCGTGCGCGCCTACCTGGCGATCGAACAGATACGTTTCGAGGAACGCCTGCGCGTCAGCTTCGACATCGCCCCCGGGCTCGATCACGTGCGCGTGCCGCCCATGGCCTTGCAGACGCTGGTGGAAAACGCCGTCAAGTACGGCGTCGAATCCAGCGCCGACGGCAGCGACATCCGCATCGCGGCGCGGCGCGCGCCCCCTGCCGAAGGCGTGGCCATGCTGCAGGTCGAAGTGGCCAACACGGGCGCCTTGCGCGAACCCGGCACGTCCACCAGCGTCGGCCTGCGCAATGCGCGCCAGCGCTTGCAGCTGGCCTGCGGCGAGCACGCCAGCCTGGCGTTGCGCCAGCAGGCGGGCTGGGTCTGCGCCACCATGGACCTGCCGGAGCAGCCATGAGCGCGCCGCCGCTGAAGGTCTTGCTGGTCGATGACGAGCGCCTGGCGCGCGCCGAGCTGCGGCGCCTGCTGGCGCCCCACGTGCAGTGCGGCGCCGTCGACATCGTGGGCGAGGCGGCCAGCGCGGCCGACGCCGTCGCGCAGATCGGCAAGCTGCAGCCCGACCTGCTGCTGCTCGACGTGCAGATGCCGGGCGGCTCCGGCTTCGACCTGCTGGCGTCGCTCGACGCGGCGCCCGACGTCATCTTTTGCACGGCCTTCGACCAGTACGCGCTGCAGGCATTTGAAGTGAGCGCCCTCGACTATCTGCAAAAACCCGTGCAGGCGGCGCGCCTGGCCACGGCGCTGGCGCGCGCCGGCGCGCGGGCGCAGGCCGTGCCGACACCCGCGCCGCGCAAGGTCTTCATCAAGGATGGGGAGCGCTGCTGGTTTGTCGCGCTTGACGATATCCGCCTGCTGGAATCGGAAGGCAACTACACGCGCGTGCATTTCGGCGCGCAGCATCCGCTGATGCTGCGCACCCTGAACCAGCTGGAAGAGAAACTGGATCCGGCCCTGTTCTTTCGCGCCAACCGGCGCCAGATCGTCAGTCTGGCGCAGGTGGCGCAGGTGGCGCCGAACGCCGCCGATGGCCTCGACCTGCACCTGCAGGACGGCAGCGTGATCGAAGTATCGCGCCGCCGCGCGCAGCAGTTCAAGGCCGTCACCGGCCTGTAGCGGCCTTACTTCAGCGCGGGAATCGGCTGCGCCTGGAATGCGGGGCGCGGCTGCTCCCTGAGCTTTTTCGCCAGCATGTCCAGCGCCACTTCCAGCTGGCGGTCGGCGCCATTGAAGGTGGCGTGCGGCGGATTTTCCACCTCCACGTCCGGCACCACGCCCACGCCTTCGATCAGCCACTGGCCATCGATGCCGAACTGGCCGTTTTCCGCCACGCGCGCCATGCCGTTGTCGGCCAGGCGCGTATTGTCGCTGAGCCAGACGCCGGCGCCGGCCGTGCGCTTGCCCACCAGCGGCGCCAGGCCCAGGGCCTTGATGCCGGCGGCGAAGGTCTCGCCATCCGAATACGTGAGCTCGTCGACCAGCACGACCAGGTGGCCGCGGAAGGTGTTCTGCATGTTCGACGACGGCTGCACGCCCGGCGGCGCCCAGTAGGCCCAGGCCTTGCGCAGCAGTTTTTCGATGATCCAGCTGTCGATATTGCCGCCGTTGTTGCGCCGCACGTCGATGATCAGGCCTTCGCGGTTGATGTTGGCGTAAAAGTCGCGCGCAAACGAGGCGATGTCATTCGGCCCCATGGCGCGCAAATGCAGGTAGCCGATGCGCCCTTGCGAGGCGGCAGCCACCTGCTCGGCGCGGCTCAGCTCCCAGTCGCCATAGCGCAGCGCCGTCTGTTTCGCCATGTTGACGGGCGTGACGATGACCGCGCGCGGCGCGGCCTTGCCACGCTTCACCTGCAGCAGCACCTGCTTGTCGGCCTGGTTCAGCAGCAGGTCGCTGATATCGCGCGCGGCCAGCACGTCCTTGCCGTTGACGGCCGTGATCACGTCGCCCGCCTTCACATCCACCTCGGGACGCGACAGGGGCGCGCGCGCCGCGGGCAGTTCCGCCTCGCTGCGGTAGACATGTTCGACCGCGTAGCCGTCGCTGGTGCGCGCCAGCACGGCGCCCAGGCCCGCGGGCGTGCCTTCCTGCTCCGTGCGGCGCAATTCGCCGGGACGGATCTGCGAATGCAGGGCGCCCACTTCGGCCACCATCATGCCCAGCACGTCATTGAGTTCGGCCCGGTCCGTGACCCGCTCGACCAGCGGCGCATATTTGTCGCGCGCCGCCTTCCAGTTCACGCCGCGCATCTTCGCGTCGTACAGGAAGTCGCGGTGCAAGCGCCAGGCGTCGTTGAACATCTGCTTCCACTCCAGGCGCGGGTTCGACACGAAAGTCCAGTCGTCGACCTTGACCTTGGCCTTCGACAGGTCGGCAGGCAGCTTGGCGCCCGCCTCGATCACCAGCATCTCGCCCGGCCCGGTGGCCGCCGCCGTGCGGTAGTACAGGTGTTTTTTATCCTGGGCCAGGTCGAATTCGCGCACATTGGCCACCAGCAGTTCCGGCTTGGAACCGGTATTGCCGATGGCGAGCGTCTTCAGGCTGGACTTGTTCTCGCCGCTTTCCCGCTCGAGGAAATACAGGCGCTTGCCGTCGGCGGCCAGCGCGCTGTAGTTGCCCGCCGCCAGCGGCACTTCATACAGGCGCTCGGCCAGGCCCTGGCTGACGATGGCCGGCAGCGCGGCCGGCGCCTTCTTCACGGCCGCCTTGCCGCCCGCCTTTTCCAGGGCCTTTTCCGCCGCCAGTTCGGCCGCCTTTTCATCGTCCGTCTCGGCCGGCTTGACGCCGGGGCGGCTCAGTTCATCGTCGGGCTGGAACGGGAAACGGTTGCCCGGCTGCAGCGCCAGCGCGTACACGCCGATGCGCTTGTCGAACACGGGACCCATGTTGCGGTCGCCCCAAGGCGAGCCGTTGGCCAGCTGGAAATTGCGCGCCGACAGGAAATACAACCACTTGCCGTCAGGCGAAAACACGGGCGAACCGGACGTGTAGCGGTCGCTGGTGACGAATTGCAGCTGCTTCGAGGCCAGCGTATACAGGCCGATCTGCTCGCGCTGCTCGTTGCTGGCCACGCGCACGATGGCCAGGTTGCGGCTGTCGGGCGACCATTGCACTTCGTCGTGCTTGTCCACGCCCGCCTTGCCCGCGTCGTCGATCAGCGCGTTGCCCCTGGTCGCCAGGTCCAGCAGCCAGAAACGGCCTTTCTTGTCCGTGTGCGCGAGCCAGCGCCCGTCCGGCGACGGATACAGTTTCCAGCGGTGGTTGTCGCCCTGCGTCGTCAGCTGCTCGCCCTTGCCCGAGCCATCGGCGGCGTATTTCCAGATTTCGTTCTCGCCGCTCGTGTCGACGATGGCGAACACGGATTTCTCGTCGCTGGAAAAGACGGCGTCGCGCGCCCGCGCCCCTTCGGGAATGGCGATATCGACGCGGCGCAAGCTGCCCGTGCCGGCGATGCTGACCCGGCCCCGCGCCGTCAGGATGATGCGCTCGTCCTTGCCCGACAGCTGGACATTGCTCAAGGTATCGAGCGGCGAGCGGATCTGGCGCGCGCGCTGCTGGTCGAAATCGGACACGAGGCTGATGGCCAGCGGCTGCGAGGTGGGCGAGGACGCGGCGGGTGCGTTCAGGTCCAGCACGTGCAAGTCGGCGCCCAGCTGGTAGACGATCTTGCCGTCGCCCAGCGCCGCATTGCGCACGTCCCACTGCGTGTGGCTGGTCAAGGCGCGGCGCTCGGAGCCGTCGGGCAGCATGCTCCACAGATTGTCGCTGCCGCCCTCGTCGCTGATGTAATAGACGCGGCCCTGCCACCACATGGGACGCTTGTTATTGCCCGCCAACACGGCAGGCTCCGCGTGCATGCGCACGGCCTCGCCCTTGCCGTCCAGGTCATAGCGCCACAGGGTGGCATGGGCGCCGCCCCGGTAGTTGCGCACATTGTCGTTGGTCATGGCCAGGCCGAAACGGGTGAAGAACAGCGTCTTGCCCGCATCGTCGAGCACGGCATCGTTGGCGTCGGCCACGGGAAACACGCGGCGCGTCTGTTTCACGGGATCGATGGCGGCAACGATGCGGCGCGAAGCGGGACCGTCCGTATTTTGCGTGCTGACCAGCACTTCGCCCTGCGCCGTCCAGCCCAGCACCAGCACGCCGCCATTGTCGTACGAAATACGCCGCGGCAAGCCGCCGGCCAGCGGCATCACATATGCTTCCTGCGCGCCCTCGTAGGCGGCGGAAAAGGCCAGCCACAGGCCGTCGCGCGAAATCGCCGCATTCGTTTCATAGCCGGGATGCGTGGTCAAACGCTGCGCGGCGCCGCCGCGCACGCTGCTTTTCCACAGGTCGCCTTCGGCCGTGAACACGACGGTATCGCCGCGCACGGCAGGAAAACGGAAATAGCTGCCGGCCGTCGCGGCAGCGGCCATGGCGGCCGTGCCGCCCAGGAGGCCGGCGGAACACAAGAGGAAAGCAAGAGTACGGGAAATTTTCATGTAAGCAGTCTTTCAACGAGCTAGGGAGGCGAAACGATGTGGAGCGCAGCCGGCATCGGGATCATGATTCTTGCATAGCTTGCGCGAAAGCAATACCTATTTTTAAACAAAGTCATTTTTACAACATTTCAGCCATCGGCATGGCCGGCACGTAAAAAAACCCGCGCCACTTGCGTGGGGCGGGTTTTTCGGATGGCGCGTGGCGCAGGCTGCGCTTACTCCACTTCCACCGTTTCCGGTGCAGCCGTGGGCGCCGCGTCTGGCGGTTCCGGGAATTCCAGCAAGACCTGCTCCTTGTCGTCGAGGTCGACCGTGACCCGTCCGCCGGTGACCAGGCGGCCGAACAGCAGCTCGTCGGCCAGGGCCTTGCGGATCAGGTCCTGGATCAGGCGTGACATCGGCCGCGCGCCCATCAGCGGATCGAAGCCTTTCTTGCCCAGGAAGGTACGCAGCTTCTCGGTAAACACGGCTTCGACCTTTTTCTCGTGCAACTGCTCTTCCAGCTGCATGAGGAACTTGTCGACCACGCGCAGGATGATTTCCTGGTCCAGCGCGCGGAAGCTGATGGTCGCGTCGATGCGGTTGCGGAATTCCGGCGTAAACATGCGCTTGATGTCGGCCATCTCGTCGCCTGCCTGCTTGGAATTGGTGAAGCCGATCGAAGCCTTCTGCAAGCTTTCCGCCCCCGCATTGGTGGTCATGATGATGATCACATTGCGGAAATCGGCTTTGCGGCCATTGTTGTCCGTCAAGGTACCGTGATCCATCACTTGCAGCAGGATATTGAAAATGTCCGGATGAGCTTTTTCAATTTCATCGAGCAGCAGCACCGCATGCGGTTTCTTGGTGATCGCTTCCGTCAGCAGGCCGCCCTGGTCGAAACCGACGTAGCCCGGCGGCGCGCCGATCAGACGGCTGACGGCATGGCGTTCCATGTATTCCGACATGTCGAAACGGATCAGCTCGATGCCGAGGATGAACGCCAGTTGCTTGGCCACCTCGGTCTTGCCCACGCCGGTCGGACCGGAGAACAGGAAGGAGCCGATCGGCTTGTCCGTCTTGCCCAGGCCGGCACGGGCCATCTTGATGGCCGAGGCCAGCGCATCGATGGCGGGATCTTGCCCGAACACCACATTGCGCAAGTCGCGGTCGATCGTCTGCAGCTTGCTGCGGTCGTCCTGGTTGACCGTTTGCGGCGGAATGCGGGCGATCTTGGCGATGATGTCCTCGATCTCGGCCTTGCCGATGGTTTTCTTCTGTTTCGACTTCGGCAGGATGCGCTGCGCCGCGCCCGCTTCATCGATAACGTCGATCGCCTTGTCGGGCAGATGGCGGTCGTTGATGAAGCGCGCCGCCAGTTCGGCCGCCGTCGACAGGGCCGAGGCCGAGTATTTCACGCCATGGTGCTCTTCGAAGCGCGACTTGAGGCCGCGCAGGATCTGCACGGTTTGTTCGACGGTCGGCTCGTTGACGTCCACTTTCTGGAAACGGCGGCTCAAGGCATGGTCTTTCTCGAACACGCCGCGGAATTCCGTGTACGTGGTCGCGCCGATGCACTTCAGCTGGCCATTCGCCAGTGCCGGTTTCAGCAGGTTCGATGCGTCCAGCGTGCCGCCCGAGGCCGAGCCCGCACCGATGATGGTGTGGATTTCGTCGATGAACAGGATGCCGTTCGGATTGTCCTTCAGCTGTTTCAGCACGGCTTTCAGGCGCTGTTCGAAGTCGCCGCGGTATTTGGTACCGGCCAGCAAGGCGCCCATGTCCAGCGAATACACGACGGCATTCTGCAGGATTTCGGGCACGTCGCTCTGCGTGATGCGGTAAGCGAGGCCTTCGGCGATGGCCGTCTTGCCCACGCCCGCCTCGCCGACCAGCAGCGGATTGTTCTTGCGGCGGCGGCACAGGATCTGGATCACGCGGTCGACTTCTTCCTCGCGGCCGATCAGCGGATCGATCTTGCCTTCGGCAGCGGCCTTGTTCAGGTTTTGCGTGAACTGGTCGAGCGGGCTTTCCTTCGGCTGGCCGTCGACGGGCGCCTCTTCCACGCCTTCGGAAGCTTTCGCGCTTTCCGTCGACTGGTCCTTGCGCACGCCGTGCGAGATGAAATTGACCACGTCCAGGCGCGTCACGCCCTGCTGGTGCAGGTAGTACACCGCATGCGAATCCTTTTCGCCGAAGATGGCCACCAGCACATTGGCGCCCGTGACTTCCTTCTTGCCATTCGAGGCAGACTGGACATGCATGATGGCGCGCTGGATCACGCGCTGGAAACCAAGCGTCGGCTGGGTGTCGACTTCGCCCGTGCCAGGCACGGTCGGCGTGTTATCGCCGATGAAATTGGTGAGGGTCTTGCGCAGGTCTTCAATATTGACCGCGCAGGCACGCAATACCTCGGCAGCGGAGGGATTGTCCAGCAGTGCCAGCAGTAAATGCTCAACCGTGATGAATTCGTGCCGTGCCTGTCGAGCTTCGACAAACGCCATGTGCAAACTTACTTCTAATTCCTGCGCAATCATACTTCCTCCATCACGCACTGCAGGGGATGCCCCGCCTTGCGCGCATGCGTTAAAACGAACTCCACTTTGGTACACGCTATATCTTTAGAGAACACGCCGCACACTCCTTTGCCGTAGCGATGAACACTGAGCATGATTTGCGTCGCCGTTTCACGGTCCTTGTTGAAATACTCCTGAATGATAGCCACCACAAATTCCATCGGGGTGTAGTCGTCATTGAGCAAGGCTACCTGGTAGAGCGGTGGCGGCTTCAGCACTTGCCGCTCCAGCAGGGTTTCTGTGTCGTGCTTGGTTGCCATACGCTTATTCTAATGCTTTCACAGTGGTTGTCATGCGCAATATCTACGCCTTTCCAATTGTTTTCAATCTTACGCGTTTTCTTAATAGTGCGCAGATGGCGACCTTGCTGTCAAAATCAAGAGTTGCTTTTTTGGTTGTCGTGAAGAATTTGGCAATATCGATGGAAAAGCGCTTGACTTCATTATTTATTCCGCCAACAATGCTGTATCGACTGTTGCAGTAATGTACAGCTTGATAAGAAGTGAGACGTCGAGGAGGGGGCAAGAAGCTTCTTGCTTTTATGGCTCGTGTGATTTGTTTTAATTTTGAAAGTTCTTTTTATGGCAACAGGTACAGTTAAGTGGTTCAATGATTCCAAAGGTTTTGGCTTCATCACCCCAGATGACGGCGGCGAAGATTTGTTTGCTCACTTCTCCGCAATCAACATGAACGGTTTCAAGACCCTCAAAGAAGGTCAAAAAGTTCAATTCGAAGTCACGCAAGGCCCTAAAGGCAAGCAAGCTTCCAACATCCAAGCAGCCTAAGCATCGCCGGCCCTCAGATGTGAAAAACCCCGTTGTGAGACGGGGTTTTTTTTCGTCCGCAGGGTGCCCGGCACCCTGCCCCTCCTCGTGTTACATGTGCTCGATCATCACCTGGCCGAACCCGGAGCACGATACCTGCGTCGCGCCTTCCATCAGGCGGGCAAAATCATAGGTGACGCGCTTCGAGGCGATCGACTTCTGCATCGAGGAAATCACCAGGTCGGCCGCCTCCAGCCAGCCCATGTGGCGCAGCATCATTTCCGCCGACAGGATCAGGGAACCGGGATTCACGTAATCCTTGCCCGCGTACTTCGGCGCCGTGCCGTGCGTCGCTTCGAACATGGCCACGGAATCGGACAGGTTGGCGCCCGGCGCGATGCCGATGCCGCCCACTTGCGCCGCCAGCGCGTCGGAAATATAGTCGCCGTTCAGATTCAAGGTGGCGATGACGCTGTATTCGGCCGGGCGCAGCAGGATTTGTTGCAGGAACGCGTCAGCGATGGAATCCTTGACCGTGATGTCGCGGCCCGTCTTCGGATTCTTGAACTTGCACCACGGACCGCCATCGATCAGCTCGGCGCCGAATTCCTTTTGCGCCAGCGCATACGCCCAGTCGCGGAAACCGCCTTCCGTGTACTTCATGATGTTGCCTTTGTGCACGATCGTCACGGACGGCTTGTCATTGTCGATCGCGTACTGGATGGCCTTGCGCACCAGGCGCTCCGTGCCTTCGATGGACACGGGCTTGATGCCGATGCCGGAGGTGTTCGGGAAGCGGATCTTCGACACGCCCATTTCCTTGACGAGGAAATCGATGAGCTTTTTCGCGCCCTCGGAACCCTGCTGGTATTCGATGCCGGCGTAGATGTCTTCCGAGTTTTCGCGGAAAATCACCATATCCGTCTTTTCCGGCTCTTTCACGGGCGACGGCACGCCCGTGAAGTAGCGCACGGGACGCAGGCAGACGTACAGGTCCAGCTGCTGGCGCAGGGCCACGTTCAGCGAGCGGATGCCGCCGCCCACGGGCGTCGTCAGCGGACCCTTGATGGAAACCACGTAGTCTTTCAGCACGGCCAGGGTTTCTTCCGGCAGCCACACATCGGGACCGTACACATTCGTCGATTTTTCGCCCGCATAGATTTCCATCCAGCTGATCTTGCGCGCGCCGCCATAGGCCTTGGCCACGGCAGCGTCGATCACCTTGATCATGACGGGGCTGATATCGATGCCCGTGCCATCGCCTTCAATGAAGGGAACGATGGGATTATCTGGTACATTCAGCGAAAAATCGGCGTTGACGGTGATTTTTTGGCCGTCAGCAGGTACAGTGATATGTTGATACATCGTGATCTCCGAAGTGGGACACGCCGCCGGCGGGCAACACAGGCCGGCGACGCGCTCTGCGGTTGCAGAGTTTACAAAAACAAGTCCGAACATGGCGGCAACAACGCACTTTAGCAGGGAAAGCACCCCCGGGCCATCCGCATCGCCATGCAGCACGCCGCGCCAGGGAAGCGTACGGGCACGCGGGCATCAAGTCTTCTATAAGACATAAGACCAACATTTCATATTATGCACCAGTATCTTACAAGGCGCCACGCTTTTGCGGCGCCAATCAGCAGCCACCATCGTTTGCATCAATTAATCGACCAGCATGCCACTCATCCTCTTCAATAAACCATTCCAGGTCCTGTGCCAGTTTTCGCCGCAGGACGGCCGCGCCACCCTGGCCGACCATCTGACCATTCCCGGCATCTATCCGGCCGGCCGGCTCGACGCCGACAGCGAAGGCTTGCTGCTGCTGACGGACGACGGCCGCCTGCAGCACGAAATCAGCCACCCGGACCGCAAGGAAGCGAAAACCTACCTGGTGCAGGTCGATGGCGTGCCCGATGCGGCCAGCCTGGCGCGCCTGCAGGCGCCGCTGGACCTGGGCGACTTCATCACCAAACCGTGCAAGGCCGTGCGCATCGCCGAGCCGGACTGGCTGTGGCCCCGCAATCCGCCCATCCGCGCGCGCGCCGACAAGCCCACGTCCTGGCTGGCGATCACGCTCAAGGAAGGAAAAAACCGGCAGGTGCGGCGCATGACGGCGGCCGTCGGCTTGCCCACCCTGCGCCTGGTGCGCAGCGCCATCGGCCCGTTCTCGCTGGCCAGCCACCCATTGATGCCCGGCGAATGGTGCGAAGTGCCAGCCGAGAACATTGGAAAAGCGTGAGCAGGACAAGAAATAGTGGCTTCACTGCTGAAATTTTGCCATTAAGCACTATTTATTTTTAGATAATGCATTAAAATCATCCCACCTTAACATGACGAAAAAGGAAAGATGATGACAAAAGTAATATTAACCCTGGCCGCTTCCCTGCTGGCTGGCGCCGCACTGGCCCAGTCGGGCGCCCAGGTGCATGCTTCCGCAGCCACCGATGCCGTCAAACCGCCACCCGCATCGGCCGCCAGCCATGCATCGGCCGCCACCGACGCCGCCAAGCCGGTGCCGCCGGCCTCCGCGTCCACCAATGCGTCCGCCGCGACGGATGCGGCACGTGCGGGTGCGTCGACCAAGGCCTCGGCCGCAACCGATGCACCGCAACGCCTGGTTCCCCAGGCGCGCAAGACGAACAAGCCGGCCGCAGAAGCAGGCAAGCCGGTGAAGTAAGAGACAGGAATCAAGGGTAGTTCCCGGGGTTACGGCGGCAGCCATGTTGCTGTAACCCCACGCTTTCGGCGCGGCCAGGCAGCATGCTTGACCGGGCAGCCGCCAGCATGGCTTAATCGCCGCTTCGCAGCCACCATCCCGCACCATGAAAAATTCCCTGCACCGTCTCAGCCTGTCCATCGCCATGATGGCGTGCGCCGGCATTGCCCAAGCACAAGCTCCGCAAGGCAAGAGCCTGCAACTATCGGCCGGCATGCACCTGATCCAGGCGGAAGTGGCTGCCACGGAAGAGCAGCGCGAGCTGGGCTTGATGTACCGTGAAAAGATGCCGGCAAATGCGGGCATGCTGTTTGTCTTTGGCAACCCATCCACGCAATGCATGTGGATGAAAAACACGCCGCTGCCCCTGTCGGTGGCCTTTATCGACGCCAGTGGCAAGATCGTCAACATCGAAGACATGCAGCCGCATACCCTCGACAGCCATTGCTCCACCAGGACCGTGCCCGTGCGCTATGCGCTGGAAATGAACCTGGGCTGGTTCAAGCAGAAAAACATCAAGCCTGGCATGAACATCGGCAACCTGCCCGCGCTGCGCTAGCCGGTGGCGGCCGGCAGCAGGCGGCTGCCGGAAACAACGGAAAAATCGCGCATGAACGCGAAAAAACCCGCCAGAATGAATCTGCGGGTTTTTGCTTTTCAACCAGTGCCAGCGTACCGGCACAGGCAAGGCCGCCTTGGCGGCTTGCCTGCTGGCGAATATTAAGCGGACAGTGCTTTCAAAGCAGCTGCCAGACGGCTCTTATGGCGAGCTGCCTTGTTTTTGTGGATGATCTTCTTGTCAGCGATACGGTCGATGGTCGACACGGATGCCTGGAAGATTGCAGCAGCAGCTGCCTTGTCGCCGCCCTGGATCGCTTTGCGAGCAGCTTTGATAGCCGTGCGCAAGGTCGAACGTTGGGACGAATTTTGTGCGTTTTGCTTAACTGCTTGACGAGCGCGTTTGCGCGCTTGTGCGGTATTTGCCATGGAATTTCCTAAAACAGGGTCAAAGTGCGTTTGCAAACATTAGTGTTTGCCAACCGGTGCGTTCTGTGCGTCTGCCGAACCATGTGTGCCAAACCAGTGCCTGTCAAACATTAGTGTCTGCGTAACAGAATTCTGTACAGCCTTCGATTATAGCGATATTTTCAAGCGGGGGCAAATCAAAAAACCGTGTATCGCGCCAAAAACACGTGAAAATGGGCCCGGCAAGGGCGTATCCGCGGGGAATCGGCAGTAATTGTTACCATATTTTAAGCGTTTAACGGTACCGCCCCCGGCTATAATCTGCCCCCATGAACTTGCTTAAAACCCTCGCCGCCATCTCCAGCATGACCATGCTGTCCCGTGTAACCGGATTATTGCGCGAAAGCCTGTTCGCGCGCGCCTTTGGCGCCGGCGCCTACACGGACGCCTTCATTGTTGCCTTCCGCATCCCCAACCTGTTGCGCCGCCTGTTTGCCGAGGGGGCGTTCTCGCAAGCCTTCGTGCCGATCTTGTCCGAATACAAGAACCAGCATGGCCAGGAAGCCAGCAAGCAGCTGGCCGACCATGTGGCCACCACCCTCGTCTGGGCCACCCTGCTCGTGTCCGCCGTCGGCATCGTGGGCGCGCCGTGGTTCGTGTACGCCATCGCCACGGGCCTGTCCAAGGATGCGGGCGCCTTCGACGCGGCCGTGTGGATGACGCGCCTGATGTTCCCTTATATTACTTGCATGTCCTTCGTGGCCCTGGCCGGCGGCATCCTGAACACCTGGCGCGAATTCAAGATCCCCGCATTCACGCCAGTGCTGCTGAACCTGTCGTTCATCGCCGCCTCGCTCTTCCTCGCGCCCCACCTGAAACAGCCGATCTACGCCATGGCCATTGCCGTGTTCGCCGGCGGCGTGCTGCAGGTGGCCATCCAGATTCCCGCGCTGATCAAGATCGGCATGCTGCCGCGCCTGTCGATCAATCCCGCCATCGGCCTGTCCGACGGCGGCGTGCGCCGCGTGCTGAAAAAGATGGGACCGGCCGTGTTTGCCGTCTCCGCGGCCCAGATCAGCCTGATGATCAACACCAGCATCGCCTCGCGCCTGGCCGAAGGCAGCATTTCCTGGCTGTCGTATGCGGACCGGCTCATGGAGTTTCCGACCGCCATGCTGGGCGTGGCCCTGGGCACCATCTTGCTGCCCAGCCTGTCGAAGGCCAACGTGGATGGCGACAAGACGGAATACTCGGCCCTGCTGGACTGGGGCTTGCGCCTGACTTTCCTGCTGGCCCTGCCCGCCGCCGTCGGCATGGCGACCCTGGCCACGCCCCTGATCGCCACCCTCTTCCATTACGGCAAGTTCACGGCCGAATCCGTGAGCATGTCGACGGAACCGCTGGTCGCCTACAGCCTGGGACTGATCGGCATCATCCTCGTGAAAACCCTGGCGCCCGCCTTCTATGCGCGCCAGGACATCCGTACGCCCGTCAAGATCGCCATCGGCGTGCTGATCGCCACGCAGCTGATGAATTTGCTGTTCGTGCCCTACATCGCCGTGGCCGGCCTGGCCCTGTCCATCGGCCTGGGCGCCTGCCTGAACGCCAGCTTCCTGTACTGGGGCTTGCGCAAGCGGGGCATCTACCAGCCGAAACCGGGCTGGGCCAGGTTCTTCCTGCGCCTGTTGCCGGCACTCATAGTGATGGGCGGCGTGGCGTATCTGGGCGCCCTGCGCATCGACTGGATCGCCATGCAAGCTCATCCGCTGCTGCGGGCCGGCGCGCTGGCCCTCGTGGTGAGCCTGTGCGGCGTGGCCTACTTTGCCACCCTCTTCCTTGTTGGCTTCCGTTTCCGCGACTTCAAGCGCAGCGCCTGACAAGCTGCGCAGGACGTTGTTGCCTGCGTCTTGCCGTACTGGCGTACTGTCTTCGACCTGGCGCCTGGTCCTGCGCAGCTTGTCCTCATTGCGCAGGATGCTGCCTGCGTCTTGCCGTACTGGCGTACTGTCTTCGACTTGGCGCCTGGTCCTGCGCAGCTTGTCGTCATTGCGCAGGATGCTGCCTGCGTCTTGCCGTACTGGCGTACTGTCTTCGACCTGGCGCCTGGTCCTGCGCAGCTTGTCGTCATTGCGCGTGTTGTAGAGACAAAAAAAACCCGCCGAGGCGGGTTTTGTCATGCTGGCCGGGAAACAGTCAAACGGCTTTGCGAGCGCGGCGGGCGGCGAAACCGACCAGCGCCAGGCCACCCAGCAGCATGCCGTAGGTTTCCGGCTCAGGTACCGGCAAGGCCGATACCGAACCCAGATACTGGGCCTTTGCCAGGCCCGTCAGGCCAGTGACGTGCACGGTGTACTCGCCAGCGGCCAGGGGCCCCGTCCAGCTCAGGCTTTGCACCCCGGCCGCAGTGCTGTTGGTGAGACTGCCGTACCCGAGCAAGGTGGCCGAAAAATCCTGGATCGCGCCTTCCACCACGGAAAACGTTTGCAGGGCACCAAACGACGTCGACGATGGCGTTACCAGTTTGAATGTCCAGAAGTCGTCAACCAGGGCGCCCGCCGTGAATTTGGTGGTGATTGCCGACAGCGTATCGGAACCGCTAGGGTCCAGGATGCCCAGGTCGTACGTTGCCGCCGATGCGCTGAACGATGCTGCAGCCAGAATGCCTGCCGCGATAAATTTCAATTTCATAACTTATCCTTAAAAGTAATTTATGGCCGCCACAATGGAGCCAGCCACCGTTTTAGTACCGAAAGTACCAAGCCAGATGGTAGCATAAAGGCATTAAATTACTTATAAATATTTTATCGAAATTTCATTTATTATAATTATTTCTTCTATGAAATGGTTGCAGGCAATGGAGTATTTCCAAATGAAAATAGTTCTCCCCGCCTTGTTCATTGTTGACTTATGGTTAAGATGGATCGCGCGCCTCTTGCTGCGCAGCGGCCTCGTCCTCCGGTTCCGCCACCTCGGGCGCCGCTGGTTCTGCCGTGGGCACTGCAGGCCGAGGCGGTGGAAACAAGGCGGGCGGCGCGGGTACGTCTGCCGGCACCTGCGCCAGCCCCGCCGGCGGCACGGGGCTGCCGACGACGAATTGCCACTCGGACAAATGCGTCTTGCCTTCAAAGCCAGTAAAGCGGGCCTCGAAATTGCCCACCTTTAAGGGCGCGGACGACGACAGGCTATGCACGCCGATGATGCCCCGGCTGCCGGGCTGGTACAGCAAGCCCCATTCGGCGCGCCCCGTGATGGGGTCGACGTACAGCTTGCGCAGGTGGCGGCGCACCTGAGGAAAACGGGGATCGCGCAGCAAGGCGGCCAGGGTGGGCGGTTGCTGCGGCTGGCCGGCGGGCGTAGCGCCCGCGTAGCTCTGCAGCGCATCGGCAAACTGCGCGCCGATGTCGAGCAGCTCCTGCTCGGCCGCCTGGCGCTGCAGCAGAGAACCCACCTTCAAGCCGGCCGCCCCCACCAGGCCCAGGATGGCCACCAGGATGATCAGGCCCAGGTAAGTAAAGCCGCGCTGGCGGCGTGCGGAACGGCGCATCGCCGCTACCAGTCGGCAAACGGCGTGCCGCTGCGGTCCTTGCCGGGCGCGCCGCTTTTCACGTCATACACCTGGCCCGGCGTGTCGTCCGGCGGCGGCACGATGAGCCAGCTGGCCTCGCTGTCCGTGATGGGGTCGATGGGCATGGCGCGCAGGTATTTTTTTTCCACCAGTTGCTCCAGGGAATCTGGATAGCGGCCCGTATCGCCGTGAAACTGGTCGATGGTGGCGCGCAAGTTGCGCAAATTGTCCGCCAGCACGGTTTCCTTCGCCTTGTCGAGGCTGGGAAAGTAACGGGGCACGGCCAGGGTCAGCAGCAGCGCCACGATGCCGAGCACCACCAGCAATTCGATCAGGGTAAAGCCGCGCGGGGGGGCCGGGGCGTTTTCAGCAGCCATGGTTCACCATAAACGGTAGGGCACGTCGTTCAAGCCGGTCTTGCCGGACGTGCAATACACATCGTAGACATCGTCGCCTTCGCGCGGCTCGGCCGCTTCGCTGGCGTAGCTGCGCTTGCCCCACGTTTGCGCATCGCTCAGGCCCGCGTTCCCGTTGAACGGGTCGCGCGGCACGCGGCGCAGGAAAAACAGCTTGCTGCGCTTCGGATTGCGCTGGTCCGGCACGCCCTCGACCAGCAGTTCCAGGCTTTTCGGATAGCCGCTGGCATCGGGCGCGCGCAGGATGCGGCCTTCGTCGCCGGCCCGCTTGTAGGCGTCGAGCCCCTGGCGGATCTCGCGCAGCGCGCGCCGCAGCTCCTGCTCCTGGCGCCGCTGCACCGTCACCTGCGCGACGGGGATGACCAGGGTGGCCAGCACGCCCAGGATGGCCAAGGTCACCAGCAGCTCGATCAGGGTGAATCCACCTTGATCGCCCTGCGCAGGCGCCAGCCTCATTTGGCGGGCTGCGGCGCCACCGGCACCGGCTGGCTGGACGACAGCGGCAAGGGCGACGCCTGCAGCGGCACGGGCTGGCCCGACGATATGGGCAGGGACGACGGAGCCGGCTCGGGCGACGGCGCCACCTCCGGCGCGGGCACGCTCTGCGGCAAGGTTGACGGCACCTGGCCCGGCGCCATCAGCGGCTGCGGCGGCGGCGCCTGCATGCCGACGGCCGACGGGCCGGAACGCACGATCACCGTGCCCGGCATCTGCGTGGGCGCCTTGGCCGCCATGTCGGGACGGCGGCGGAAGCTGCCTTCCGTGCCGGCGGAGAATTCCGATTCCTTCGCTTCCGGACGCTGCACCGTGCGCACCAGGTGCGGCGTGATCGACAGCACGATTTCCGTCTTCTGGCTGTCGTCCTTGCTGCTGCCGAACAGGCGTCCCAGCACGGGAATCTCGCCCAGGCCCGGCACCTTGTTGCCCGAGCTGCGTTCTTCATTATTGATCAGGCCCGCCAGCACCTGGTTTTCGCCATCCTTCAATTGCAGCATGGTCGACGCCTGGCGCGTGCCGATCTGGTACAGGGTCGAGCCGCTCTTGGTGATGGTGGCCGCGCCCAGGTTGCTCACTTCCAGCGAGATGCGGATGCCCACTTCATTGTTCAGATAGATGGTCGGTTCCGCGTTCACCGTCAGGCCCACGTCCAGGTAGCTGATGGATTCGGAGGCAAAGCCGCCCATGCCCGGCGAAATGGTGGTGGTAATCACGGGCACCCTGTCGCCGATGACGAATTTCGCCTTTTCCCGGTTGCGCACGCGGATGCGGGGGTTGGCCAGGATGTTCGCATCGCCGTCCGTCTTCTTGGCGTTCGCCGTCACGGACAGGTCGCTCACGCCGATGCTGTGCTGGTTCAGGTTATTCAGGTCGCTGACCGTCAGCCCCAGGCCGCCCGACCGGCTCAGTGGCGCCAGGGTCAGGCTCGACGGCCAGGCCACGCCCAGCTCCAGCAGGCGGCTGCGCTTGACTTCGAGGATTTCCAGTTCCAGCACCACTTCCGCCTCGGGCACGTCCTGCAGCGCGATCAGGCGCTCGGCCAGGCGGATCGCCTCGGGCGTGTCGCGCACGATGACGAGGTTGAGCTTTTCATCGGCCACCACGTCGCGCGTCTTCAGTATGGTCTTGAGCGTGTTGGCCACCTGCTTGGCGTCCGCGTTCGCCAGGAAGAAGGTCTTCACCAGCACTTCCTGGTATTCCTTCAGTTTTGCCGCCACGTTGGGATAGATCAGAATGGTGTTCGCATCCATCACCTGCTGTTCCAGCTGGTTCGTCACCAGCAGGAAGTAGACGGCCGATTCCACCGTGCTGTTCTTCAGGAAGATCGAGGTTTTCGCGTCAGCCTTGACGTCCTTGTCGAAGACGAAATTAAGGCCGGAACGGCGCGCGATCAGCTCGAACACCTGCTTTAACGGCGCGTCGCGGAACTCGATCGTGATCGGCTGCTTGTACGATCTGGCCAGGCCCGACTCGACCACGGGCGGCGCCGTTTTTTCATCGACGTCGCGCAGCAGCGCGCGCGCGCCGGCGTGATTCGGCTGCTCCGTGAGGATGGCGTTCAGGCGCTGGCGCGCCGGGTCGTAGCGCTTCGCCTCGGCATCCTTCTGCGCTTCGGCCAGCAGCTTGCCCTGGCGCTGCTCGCGTTCGAGCGCACGCAAGCCGCTGGCGGCCCGCTCGTTCTGCGCATCGATTTCCAGCACGCTTAGAAAGCCCGCGCGCGCCTGCTCGCCCTGCCCCGCCTGCGCCTGGCGCTCGGCCTGCTGCAAACGGCTGCTGGTGGCCCGTTCGCGCGCCTGCAGGTACGCGCTGCGGTATTGCGCGTTGCCGGGGTCCTGCTGCAGCGCTTCCTGCAGCTTCTGCAGGCCGGCCGGCACCTGGTCTTGCGCGATCAGCTCGCGCCCGTCGCGGTAGGCTTGCTGCCCGGCGCAGCCGGCCAGCAGCACCAGCAGTGCCAGCAACGGCGCCGATGAAAAGGAACGGGACATCACTCGTGTACTCCAATGTTGAGCTGCTGAACCTGGTTCAACGGCAGATAAGTGAGCGTCATGACGGGCGGCGCGATCGCCACGACCTTGTAGGCGCCATCGATGACGGTATTGGCGCGCACGATATACGTCTTGTCGGCGCGCGACAAAAACACTTCCCAGGCGCCGTCGGCGGCCGCCTTGCCCAGGTAGACGAAGGGCAGCGGCGGCGCCATCGGCGGGGGAGGCGGCGGCGCGGCAACGGCCGCCACCTTCGGCGGCGGCGGGGTCCAGTTCTGGCTCTGGAAGACGCCGCCGGCGCCGCCAAAGGTGTCGCCATCCTCGCCCGCCACTTCGCTGCGCGGCAGCAGGGCCAGGATGGCCGGCTGCGCGGCCTGCGGCCTGGCGGCCGCATGGCGCACCGGCACGACGGCCCGCTCCACCGCCTCGGCCCCCTCGGCCACGGGCTGGCGCTCGCCGAACAGCAGCAAGGCGCCCGCCCCCAGCACGCCGGCCAGCATCAGATAATGGCGCGGCGTCATGGCGCGCCGCCCGCATCGGCCGGTGCACCGGCCTGCGCATCGGTCAAATAAAAGGTCAGGCGCAGGCGCGCTTCCAGCTCGGTATCGGCGATCTGCTCGCGGCGAAAACTCAGCTCGTCCAGCGAGGCGAAGGGTACGGCGCGCAGCGCTTGCAGCGCGAACTGCCACACGGCCGCGTAGCTGCCCTTCAACGGCAAGGTCACCTGGTACGTGGCGACCCTGCTGGCCTTGTCGTAGCCGCTCTTGTATTCGCCCTGCGCCAGCAGCAAGCCGTTCTTCGCGGCCAGGTCGAACAGCTGCTTGACTTGCTGCTCCGCATGGCGCTGCTGTCCCAGCGCGGCATAAAAGCGCGCCAGGTTCTCGCTGGCCGTCGCCGGGGGCGCCGCGATGGCGACGGCCAGCGACGGCTGCGGCAAGGGGCGCGCTTCCAGCCGCGCCGCCACGGCGCGCTGCTGCCAGGCC
>NZ_WFLL01000043.1:0-49752 GCF_009208755.1 Janthinobacterium sp. FT14W
GCCGTTCCGGCGCCCGCGCCAGCGGCGACGGCTGCCGGCGCGCCGCCCGTTGCCGCCGCAGCCGTGGGCGCGAATGCGCTGGTGCTGAAGGTGGAGCAGGATTCGTGGGTGGAAATTCGCCGCCCTGGCACGACGCCGCTGATTTCGCGCATGGTCAAGGCGGGCAGCACGGAAACGTTCGATATCACGGGCCCGGCCACCCTGGTGGTGGGCAAGCCGGGTGTCGTGCAGGCAACCTTGCGCGGCGCCAAGCTGGATCTGCCGACCGTTGCCGGCGGCACGATCTCGCGCGTGAGCATCAAATAAGCATCCAGTCAATCAGGCAACCAGTTCAAGCAAACGCAGAAGATAATATTATGGCTACCTCGAAAACAGCGATCGGCTCCGGTCCATCCGGCCGGCGCGACAGCCGCAAGGTGCTGATCGCGCACGGCCAGCGCCAGATCTGGGTGGGCGGCGACGCCCCCGTGGTGGTGCAGTCGATGACGAACACGGATACGGCCGATGCCATCGGCACGGCGATCCAGATCAAGGAACTGGCGCGTGCCGGTTCGGAACTGGTGCGCCTGACGGTGGACCGTCCGGAAGCGGCTGCGGCCGTGCCCTACATCCGCGAGCAGCTCGACAAGATGGACATCGACGTGCCGCTGGTGGGCGATTTCCACTACAACGGCCATACCCTGCTCAACGATTACCCCGATTGCGCGCGCGCGCTGTCGAAGTACCGTATCAATCCGGGCAACGTGGGCAAGGGCGCCAAGCGCGACACGCAATTTGCGCAAATGATCGAAGCGGCGTGCCGCTACGACAAGCCGGTGCGCATCGGCGTGAACTGGGGCAGCCTGGACCAGGCCTTGCTGGCGCGCATCATGGATGAAAACGCGGGCCGTGCCGAACCGTGGCCGGCGCAAGCCGTCATGTATGAAGCGCTGGTGACGTCGGCCGTTGAAAACGCCGTGCGCGCGGAAGAGCTGGGCCTGGCCCGCGACAAGATCATCCTGTCCTGTAAAGTGTCCGGCGTGCAGGACCTGATCGCCGTGTACCGCGAGCTGGCCCAGCGCTGCGACTATCCGCTGCACCTGGGCTTGACGGAAGCGGGCATGGGCAGCAAGGGCATCGTCGCGTCGACGGCGGCCCTGGCCGTATTGCTGCAGGAAGGCATCGGCGACACCATCCGCATTTCGCTCACCCCGGAACCGGGCGGCGACCGTACGCGCGAAGTGATCGTTGGCCAGGAAATCTTGCAAACCATGGGCTTGCGCAAGTTCGCGCCCATGGTGATCGCCTGCCCCGGTTGCGGCCGCACGACGTCGACCACCTTCCAGGAACTGGCCGACAATATCCAGACGTATCTGCGCGAGCAGATGCCGGAGTGGAAAAAGTCGTATCCGGGCGTGGAAGCGATGAACGTGGCCGTCATGGGCTGCATCGTCAACGGTCCCGGCGAATCGAAGCATGCGAACATCGGCATCAGCCTGCCCGGCACGGGCGAGTCGCCGGCCGCGCCCGTGTTTGTGGACGGCGAAAAAGTCGTTACCCTGCGCGGCGAACGCATCGTCGAGGAATTCCAGGACATCGTCTTGAATTATGTTAAAAGCCATTATGGCAAAGCCGCACCGGTTGCCGCGTAATCGGTCGTGTAGGTCGGATTAGCGGGGCCGCCGAGGCGCGACGCGCGTCATCCGACAATCAAGTTAAAGCAAAGAAGAACACTATGTCCGAAAATAAGAAATTCGATAAAATTACCGCGGTGAAAGGCATGAATGACGTGCTGCCCGCCGACGCCCCGCTGTGGGAATTGTTTGAAAACACGGCGCAGTCCGTGCTGCAAAGCTATGGCTTCCAGCAGATCCGCACGCCGATCGTGGAAGAGACGAAATTGTTTGCGCGCGCCATCGGCGCCGTGACCGATATCGTGGAAAAGGAAATGTATTCCTTCACCGATTCGATGAACGGCGACAACCTGACCCTGCGTCCTGAAGGCACGGCCGGCGTGGTGCGCGCCGTGGTCGAGCACAACCTCGTCTACGAAGGCCCGAAACGCCTGTGGTACAAGGGCCAGATGTTCCGCCACGAGCGCCCGCAAAAAGGCCGCTACCGCCAGTTCCACCAGTTCGGCGTGGAAGCCATCGGTTTCACGGGCCCCGATATCGACGCGGAAATCATCATGCTGTCGCGCCGCCTGTGGGATGACCTGGGCCTGGAAGGCATCCGCCTGGAATTGAACTCGATCGGCGACGCGGCCGAGCGCCTGCGCCACCGCGCCGACCTGATCGCCTACCTGGAAAGCCACAGCGAGCTGCTGGACGAAGAAGCCAAGCGCCGCCTGCACAGCAATCCGCTGCGCATCCTGGACACCAAGAACCCTGCCATGCAGGACCTGGTCAATGGCGCGCCGAGGCTGCTGGACTACCTGGGCGAGGAATCGCTGGCCCACTTCCACGGCGTGCAGAAGATCTTGAATCACAACAATATTCCGTTCACCATCAACCCACGCCTGGTGCGCGGCCTCGATTACTACAACCGCACCGTGTTCGAGTGGGTCAGCGACAAGCTGGGCGCGCAAGGCACGGTCTGCGCCGGCGGCCGCTATGACGGCATGGTGGAAATGTTCGGCGGCAAATCGACGCCCGCCGTCGGTTTCGGCATGGGCGTGGAACGCCTGGTGCTGCTGATGAAGGATGCGGCCGAACCGGAAGCCCCGGCCCAGTGCGACGTCTACCTGGTGCACCAGGGCGAGCAGGCAGGCCTGCAAGCCTTCGTGCTGGCCGAGCGGATTCGCGATGCGGGCCTGGACGTTGTGCTACATTGCGCAGCGAGCAACGGCGGCGGCAGCTTCAAGACGCAAATGAAGAAGGCCGATGCCAGCGGCGCGGCGTTTGCCGTGATCCTGGGCGACGATGAAATCGCCAACAATGTGGCCACGGTGAAAGCCATGCGCGAAGCCGATGCCGGCGCGCAGCAGAATACGGTGCCGTTCGACGATGTCGTCGACTACGTGGTGGACCAGATCATCGGCGACCACGATTGCGGCCACGACCACGGTCCAGGCGGCCACGTGCATCACCACCACTGATTTGAAGCAAGACCGTTCCACCCTCGATCAACTACTCATTAAAACTGACGACCCATGGCATACGATCACGAAGAACAAGAACAACTGGCAACCCTCAAGGCCTGGTGGCAGCGCAATGGCAATCTGACCTCCTGGGTCCTGATCGTGGCGCTGGCAGGCTACAGCGGCTGGGCCGGCTGGCAGTACTACCAGCGCACGCAGGCGGCGCAAGCGGGCCAGCTGTACGACGAACTGCAGAACGCCATCGCCGCCAAGGACACGGCCAAGGTGATGCGCGCGGCCGGCGACATGCAATCGCGTTTCAGCGGCACGGCGTATGCGCAGATGAGCGCCTTGTCCGCGGCCAAGGTGGCGTTCGACGCGAATGACCTGAAAACGGCCAAGACCCAGCTGCAATGGGTCGCCGAGCACGGCACGGAAGAGTACAAGGCCATCGCCAAGCTGCGCCTGGCCGGCGTCCTGCTGGATGAAAAAGCCTACGACGAAGCGCTGAAAGTGCTGGCGACGGCGACCGTGGCGCAATTTGCCGGCGCCGTGGCCGACCGCAAGGGCGACGTGCTGGTTGCGCAAAACAAGCTGGCCGAGGCACGCACGGCTTACCTGGCTGCGCTGGCTGCGACGGACAAGAACAATCCAGGCCGTCAATTGATCCAGGTTAAACTGGAAGCGATCGGCGGTACGGTACCGGACGACAAGGCCAAGGCTGACAAGGCTGCCGCCTGACAGGAACACTGATGGTTGGGCCGCGCGGCGTGTTGCGCCGCCGGCCTTGCCCTTACAAGTACAAGAAAAAGGTTGGATAACACTTATGCGTGTCACTGAAAAGCTGGTAGCTGCAAGTCTGTTGGCCCTGATGGCCGGTTGCTCGTCGTGGAACCCGTTCGCCTCGAAAGATCCGAAAGTCGAGCCGGCCAAGCTGGTCGAGTTAAAATCGAGCATCGCCGTGCGCGACGCCTGGAAGTATTCGATCGGCAAGGCCGGCGTGTACGCGTTTACGCCTGCGCTGGCCGGCAACAGCCTGTACGTGGTCAATGCCGACGGCGCGCTGGCGCGCCTGGATGCGGCCAGCGGCCGTGAAACGTGGCGCATCAAGGCGGGCAGCGACATCACGTCCAGCGCCGGCAGCGATGGCACGCTGGTGGCCGTGGGCGCCGCCAAGGGCGCCGTGCTGGCCTTCGATGCCGATGGCAAGCCGCTGTGGAAGGCGCAGGCGTCCAGCGAAGTGCTGACGCCGCCTGTCGTGGGCCAGGGCGTGGTCGTGGTGCGTAGCGTGGACAACCGCATCGTCGGCTTCGACGCCAAGACGGGCGAACGCAAGTGGACGGTGCAGCGCGCCACGCCGGCACTGACCCTGCGCAATGCGCCGGGCATGGTGCTGGGCGGCGCGAACGTGTATGTGGCCCAGCCGGGCGGCAAGCTGCTGGCACTGACGGCCGCCACCGGTGTGGTACGCTGGGAGATCGTCGTCAGCGAACCGCGCGGCGCTACCGAACTGGAGCGCGTCTCCGACATCGCCGGCACGCCGGTGGTGTTCGAAGGCGAAGTGTGCACCGTTACGTACCAGGGCAAGGCCGGCTGCTTCGATGCCGCCACGGGCGTGCCGCGCTGGACCAAGCCGATCTCGTCCGATGTGGGCGTGGCCGTCGACCAGCGTTTCGTGTTTGCCGCAGACGCCCAGGGCGCCGTGGTGGCGTTCAGCCGCGAAGGCGGCCAGAGCGCCTGGAAGAATGAGGCGCTGGCGCGCCGCCGCCTGTCGACGCCGGCCTCGTTTGGCCGCAGCGTCGCCGTCGGCGACTATCAAGGTTATATCCACTTCCTGTCACGGGAAGATGGCGCATTAATAGGTCGGGTCAGTACCGACGGCAGTCCGATTGTTTCGGCTCCCGTTGTTGCCGGTTCGAATTTGATTTTTCAAACCCAATCAGGGACAGTGACCGCTCTCGCGGTCGAGTAATACAATGAAGCCGGTAATTGCACTAGTAGGTCGACCCAATGTTGGGAAATCGACTTTATTCAATCGTCTGACCCGCTCGCGCGATGCGCTGGTGGCGGATTTGCCTGGGTTGACGCGCGATCGTCACTATGGCGAAGGCCGTGTCGGCGAACGTCCCTTCCTGGTCATCGATACGGGTGGTTTCGAACCCGTCGCCAAGGAAGGCATCATGCACCAGATGGCACTGCAGACCAAGCAGGCCGTGGCCGAAGCCGACGTGGTGGTGTTCATCGTGGACGGCCGCCAGGGCCTGACCCCGCATGACAAGACCATCGTGGACTTCCTGCGCAAGAGCGGCCGCCCGGTCTTGCTGGTGGTCAACAAAAGCGAAGGCATGCGCTATACGGCCGTCGTGTCCGAATTCTATGAATTGGGCATGGGCGATCCGTATGCGATCTCGTCGGCGCACGGCGACGGCGTCAACGATCTCGTCGAAGTGATGCTGGACCTGGCGTTCGCGCAGCGTCCGGATGAGCCCGAAGAGCTGGAAAAGACGGACCGCGGCATCAAGATCGCCCTCGTCGGCCGCCCGAACGTGGGCAAGTCGACCTTGATCAACACCCTGCTGGGCGAAGAGCGCGTAATCGCCTTCGACATGCCGGGCACGACCCGCGATTCGATCGAGATCCCGTTCGAGCGCGATGGCCAGCAATACACCTTGATCGACACGGCTGGTATCCGCCGCCGCGGCAAGGTGTTCGAAGCGATCGAGAAATTCTCGGTGGTGAAAACCCTGCAGTCGATTTCCGAAGCCAACGTGGTGGTGCTGATGCTCGACGCGCAGCAGGATATTTCCGAGCAGGACGCGCATATCGCCGGCTTCATCCTGGAATCGGGCCGCGCACTGGTGGTGGCCGTGAACAAATGGGATGGCTTGCAATCGCACCAGCGCGATGAAATCAAGATTGATATCGACCGCAAGCTCGATTTCCTGTCGTTTGCGCAGATGCATTTCATTTCGGCGCTGAAGGGCACCAACATCGGTCCGCTGATGAAGTCGCTTAACGCGGCGTATGCGGCCGCCATGTGCGACCTGTCGACGCCGAAGCTGACGCGCGCCCTGATCGAAGCCGTGGAGAAGCAGGAACCGCGCCGCAAGGGCTCGATTCGTCCGAAGCTGCGCTACGCCCACCAGGGCGGCATGAACCCGCCTGTGATCGTTATTCACGGCAATGCACTCGACGCCGTTGGCGATCCATACAAGCGCTATCTGGAAAAACATTTCCGCGATACGTTTGCTCTGGTCGGCACGCCGCTGCGCATTGAACTGCGCACGGGTAAAAACCCGTTTGCACGCACGCCAAGCAAGTAAAATTGCGCTGAGTATTGTGCTGGATTAAGTATCAATTAAGGCGCCGCAGAGATAATGCGGCGCCGACAGCCAATTCAATGGCTCTGGCACGGAAATAATAAAGTGTTAATGCGCCATGCGCGACAGCGATCGTGAAAACAGGTTACAGTAGCTATGATGCATCTTTCTCTCTTTGAAAGGTGTGAGAGCACTTGAAATCAAGCGAGTCGCCTCCAATTCTTACACAACAACATAAACAACGGAGCTGTTATGAGCAACAAAGGGCAACTGTTACAAGACCCATTCCTCAATGCATTACGCAAAGAGCATGTTCCTGTCTCGATCTATCTGGTCAATGGCATTAAATTGCAGGGCCATATCGAATCGTTCGATCAATATGTCGTATTGCTGCGCAATACGGTGACACAGATGGTGTACAAGCATGCCATCTCGACAGTGGTGCCGGCCCGTGCCGTCAATCTCAATATTGAATCTGAAGCGGAGTAAAGCGTTGAGCTTGACGGCCCAGCGCCTTTCACCCTCCATCGCCCCCGTCCGCGCCAGCGGCGCTGATGCGTTTGCATCGGCGTCGGCGTTCGCCGCAACTTGTCTGATGCCATCATGCGCGCGGCACTAGTCGGGGTTGACTTCGGTCACAGCGACTTCGCCGCCAGCATGGAGGAACTCATGCTGTTGTCGCGCTCGGCTGGGGCGGACCCGATTTCCACCATCACGGCCAAGCGTTCCAGTCCCGATTCCGCGTATTTCGTCGGCAGCGGCAAGGCCGATGAAATTGGCGACGCCGTCGTCAACGATGGCCTGGAAATCGTCATCTTCAACCATGCCCTCTCGCCTGCCCAGCAGCGCAATCTGGAAAAGCGCCTGAATGTGCGCGTGCTCGACCGTACCAGCCTGATCCTCGACATCTTCGCGCAGCGCGCCAAGAGCCACGAGGGCAAGCTGCAAGTCGAGCTGGCCCAGCTGCAGCATCTGGCCACGCGCCTGATCCGCGGCTGGACCCACCTTGAGCGGCAAAAGGGCGGTATCGGCTTGCGCGGCCCCGGCGAGACGCAGCTCGAGACCGACCGCCGGCTGATCGGCGACCGCGTCAAGGCCTTGCGCGCGCGCCTGGAAAAACTGCACAAGCAGCGCGAAACGCAGCGCCGCGCGCGCGGCCGCAATCACACGTTCTCGGTGTCCCTGGTCGGCTATACCAATGCCGGCAAGTCGACCCTGTTCAATGCCGTGACCAAGGCCGGCGTGTATGTGGCCGACCAGCTGTTCGCCACCCTGGACACCACCTCGCGCCGGGTTTACCTGGGCCAGGACGTGGGCAATGTGGTGATCTCCGACACGGTCGGCTTCGTGCGCGAATTGCCCCATCAACTGGTGGCCGCTTTCCGCGCCACGCTCGAAGAAACCATCCATGCCGATCTGCTGCTGCACGTCGTCGACGCCGCGTCGCCGGTGCGCATGGAGCAGATCGAGCAGGTCAACCTGGTCTTGAAAGAGATCGGCGCCGATCATATTCCGCAGATTCTCGTGTGGAACAAGATCGATGCGGCCGGGCTGGAGCCTTCGGTGGAGCGTGACGAATATGCTACGATCAGTCGCGTGTTTGTCAGTGCGCAGAAGGGCAGTGGTCTCGACTTGCTGCGCGATGCCATTGTCGAGATGGCCAAGAAGGCGCCCGCTTCGGTTCACCTCTATCCGCACGGCAAAGCACAGCAGGAAGATCAGTTTGACGGTCAGTACGACCAGCACGATGGCGCCGCCCCGGACCAGGACGAAGAGCCTGGCGAGGACGATAGGTTTTCCACCCACTCCCAAGTCGGAACACGATAGTTATGCTTGTCTCCCTACTCAAAAAAACAGGCTTGAAGTTGTCCCTGAACGATCCCCGCTGGGGCAATCGCAAGGACGACGGCAAGAAAGCCCAAGAAGGCAAAAAGCCCGGCGAAGGTCCGCCGGACCTCGACCAGCTGTGGCGCGATTTCAATCAGCGCCTGAACGCTTTTTTCGGACAGAAGAACCGTCCCGACAACGGCGGCAATAACAACGGCGGCGGCAGCGGCCCGCGTCCCGACATGAAGGGCGCCGGCATCACAGCCGGCGTGGTCGGCGTGATCGCCGTCTTCATCTGGCTCGCCAGCGGCGCCTTCATCGTGCAGGAGGGCCAGAACGGCGTCGTGCTCACGTTCGGCAAGTACAGCCACACCACGCCGGCCGGTTTCAACTGGCGCTGGCCGTACCCGTTCCAGACCGACGAAACCGTCAACGTGTCGCAGGTGCGCACGGTGGAAGTGGGTTACCGCCAGTCGCTGCGCAACAAGCAGGCCAGCGAGTCGCTGATGCTGACGGACGATGAGAACATCATCGACATCCAGTTCGCGGTGCAGTACACCCTGAAAGACCCCGTGGCCTGGCTGTTCAACACGCGCGACCAGGAAGACACCTTGCGCCAGGTCGCCGAAACGGCGATCCGCGAAGTGGTCGGCCGCAGCAAGATGGACTTCGTGCTGTACGAAGGCCGCGAAAAAGTGGCGTACGATACGCAGCAGCTGATGCAGCAGATTCTCGACCGCTACAAGGTCGGCGCCGTCATCACCAACGTGACGATGCAGGCCGTGCAGCCGCCGGAGCAGGTGCAAGCCGCCTTCGACGATGCCGTCAAGGCTGGCCAGGACCGCGAACGCCAGAAGAATGAAGGCCAGGCCTACGCCAACGACGTCATTCCAAAAGCGCGCGGCGCCGCATTCCGCCTGATGGAGGAAGCCGCAGCGTACAGCGCGATGGTGACCGAGAACGCGGCCGGTAATGCCTCGCGCTTCAAGCAGGTGCTGGTCGAGTACCAGAAGGCGCCGGTCGTCACGCGCGACCGCATGTACCTGGAAACGATGCAGCAAGTGTTCAGCAGTGCCAGCAAGGTCATGGTCGACGCGAAGACGGGCAGCAATCTGCTGTACCTGCCGCTCGACAAGCTGATCGCCCAGACGGCTGCCACCGACGCCGCCGCTGCCGCCGCCCGTGCTGCCGCGACACCCGCAGCCAACACCGTTTTGCCACAGGAAGCCATGCCGACAGTAGAAGTCAATACGCGCCGCGACAGCCGCTCTTCGCGTGAACGGGAGAGCCGCTAATGAACCGTATCGTAGCCGCCCTGATCGCGGGCTTTATCGCGATCATGCTCTTGTCCTCGACCGTGTTCGTGGTCGACCAGCGTAAGTATGCGGTCGTCTTCGCCCTCGGCGAAGTCAAGGAAGTCATCAGCACGCCGGGCCTGTATTTCAAGCTGCCGCCGCCGTTCCAGAACGTGCTGTACCTGGATAAGCGCATCCTGACCCTGGATACGCCGGAGCCGGAACGCTTCATCACGGCCGAGAAGAAGAACATCCTCGTCGACGCCTACGTGAAGTGGCGCATCGCCGATCCGCGGCTGTATTTCCGCAGCTTTGGCGGCGATGAAAAGCCGGCCCGCAACCGCATGTCGCAAATCGTCAAGGCAGCGCTGAACGATGAAATCACCAAGCGCACCGTGCGCGAAGTGATCTCGGGCCAGCGCGGCAAGGTGATGGAAGCGATCCTGGCCAAGGTCTCGGCCGAAGCCAAGGCCATCGGCGTGGAAATCGTCGACGTGCGCCTGAAACGCGTCGATTACGTCGAGCAGATCAACAACTCCGTGTACGAGCGCATGAAGTCCGAGCGCGTGCGCGTGGCCAATGAGCTGCGTTCGACCGGTTCGGCCGATTCCGAGAAGATCCGCGCCGACGCCGACAAGCAGCGCACCGTGATCCTGGCCGAAGCGTACCGCGAAGCCGAGAAGATCCGCGGCGAGGGCGATGCCAAGGCATCGCAGATCTATGCGGAAGCGTTTGGCAAGAATCCGGAGTTCTACAAGTTTTACCGCAGCCTGGAAGCCTATCGCGCCACCTTCAAGGACAAGGGCGACGTGATGGTGGTCGATCCGAGTTCGGAATTCTTCAAGTACTTCAAGGGCGGCGGCGCAGCCGCTCCGGCCAAGAAGTAAGGCAGCATCCAGACTGCGCCTGTCCGCAAGGACGGGTGGCGGTATCAGCGGGGCCGGCGTGAATGCCGGCCCCGTTTTTTTGTGCCCGCCCTCAGTAACCCCCAATAAATTATTGTGATTTCTGACTTCCATAACCGGCGCTCTGCGGCGTTGCCCACTGCTAGCAGTGCTCGCACTGCGTCGCAGCGGGCGCCTTGCATAGCATCCGGTTCTGTTCGTCATAAATTCACAGTAATTTCCTGAGGATTACTTAGCTGTTGCGGGAAGGCGTAAAATGCGGTGTTTTTAGGACTGTGCTGCAGCGTTTCGGACAACTTATCCCTAAAGGCCCGTGTTTTCGCGTAAAATATCAGGTTCGGCCTCTTGCCTGGCGCGCCTGCCGCTGCCTCGCATGATGCATTTTTTCAACTTTCTTCCGTATCTCGCTCCCTCATGCCGAATTGGCTTTTGCCCGAAAATATTGCCGATGTTCTGCCGTCGGAAGCGCGCAAGATCGAAGAGCTGCGCCGCCTCATGCTGGATAATTTCCGTCTGTACGGATATGAACTGGTCATGCCGCCGCTGCTCGAGTATCTGGAATCGCTGATGACTGGCGCTGGCAAGGATACCGACCTGCGCACGTTCAAACTGGTCGACCAGCTGTCTGGCCGCATGCTCGGCCTGCGCGCCGACATGACGACGCAAGTGGCGCGCATCGACGCCCACCTGCTCAACCGTGCCACCGTCACCCGCCTGTGCTACGCCGGCAGCGTGCTGCATACCCGTCCGTCGGGCCTGCACGCCACGCGCGAGCCGCTGCAGATCGGCGCCGAGATCTATGGCCACGCGGGCCTGGAAGCGGATGCCGAGATCCAGGAACTGGCGCTCGCCTCGCTGGCACTGGCCGGTTTCGACAGCGTGCGCCTGGATTTGTCGCACGTGGGCCTGTTGCGCGCTATCATTGCGCAAGACGCCGCCGCCGTGCGCGACGAGGCTGCGCTGTACACCCTGCTGCGCGCGAAAGATGCGCCTGGCCTGCGCGCTCTGACCGCCGGCTACGACGCCGTGACGCGCGATGCGCTGCTGGCCCTGCCGAACCTGTATGGCGACATCGACGTGCTGGCGCGTGCGCGCGAAGTGCTGCCGCCGCTGCCGGGCGTGCTCAAGGCGCTGGCCGAACTGGCCGCGCTGGCAGGCTCTGCGCTGGGCCGCGCCGAAGTGGCGATCGACCTGGCCGACCTGCGCGGCTACCAATATGAAAGCGGCGCGATGTTTGCGCTGTATGTACCTGGCTTGCCGAACGCGGTTGCGCGCGGCGGCCGTTATGACCACGTCGGCGAAGCGTTCGGCCGGGCTCGTCCCGCGACCGGCTTCTCGCTCGATTTGCGCGAACTGGCGCGCCTGTTGCCGACCGCGGAACGGAAGCATTCGATCCGCGCGCCGTGGGGCAGCGCGCCAGAATTGAAGGAAAAAATCGCCGAGTTGCGCAAGGCGGGCGAGGTCGTGATCCAGAGTATGCCGGGTCACAGTAATGAACAAGACGAGTTCGAGTGCGATCGCGTGCTGGTACTTGCCGATAATGGTAGTAGCTGGATTCTTAAAAACTTAGGTTGAGTGATGTCAAAGAAAATTATGGCAAAGAACGTTGTTGTCATCGGCACCCAATGGGGCGATGAAGGTAAAGGCAAGATCGTCGATTGGTTGACCGATCACGCCCAGGGTGTGGTGCGCTTCCAGGGCGGCCACAATGCAGGCCACACGCTGGTCATCGGCGGCGTGAAAACCGCGCTGCAGCTGATCCCGTCGGGCATCATGCGTCCAGGCGTCGCCTGCTACATCGGTAACGGCGTGGTCGTGTCGGTACCGGACGTGCTGCGCGAAATCGACAAGCTCGAAGCCGTCGGCGTCGAAGTCGCCTCGCGCCTGAAAGTGTCGGATGCCGCACCGGTCATCCTGCCTTACCACTCGGCACTCGACCTGGCCCGTGAAGCGGCGCGCGGCGCGGCCAAGATCGGCACCACGGGCAAGGGCATCGGCCCGGCCTACGAAGACAAGGTGGCGCGCCGCGCCATCCGCGTCGCCGACCTGCTGAACGAAGCCCGTTTCGCCGAAAAACTGGCGGAAAACCTCGATTACCACAACTTCGTGCTGGAGCACTACCTGAAGGCTCCGCGCATCGATTACCAGAAGACCCTCGACGACGCGCTGGCCTACGTGCCGCGCCTGCGTCCGATGGTCACCGACGTGTCGAGCGCGCTGTACAAGGCGCACAAGGCCGGCGCGAATCTGCTGTTCGAAGGCGCGCAAGGTTCCTTGCTCGACGTCGACCACGGCACCTATCCGTTCGTCACCTCGTCGAACTGCGTGGCTGGCAATGCCGCCGCCGGTTCGGGTGTCGGTCCCGGCATGCTGCACTACATCATGGGCATCACCAAGGCGTACACGACGCGCGTCGGCTCCGGCCCGTTCCCGTCGGAACTGCCAACGGATGCAGGCGTCGGCCATCACTTGGCGCAAGTGGGCCATGAATTCGGCACCGTGACGGGCCGCGCCCGCCGCTGCGGCTGGTTCGATGCTGCCCTGCTGCGCCGCTCCGTGCAGATCAACGGCGTGACGGGCATGTGCCTGACCAAGCTGGACGTCCTGGACGGTATCGAAACCTTGAAACTGTGCACCGGCTACACCATCGACGGCGTGGCCACGGACATCTTCCCATCGGGCGCCGAAGAAGCCGCCCGCTGCGTACCCGTGTACGAAGAGATGCCAGGCTGGACGGAAAGCACGGTCGGCGCGAAATCGCTGGCGGCCCTGCCAGCGACGGCCCGCGCTTATATCAAGCGCATCGAAGAACTGGTCGGCGTGCCGGTGGACATGGTTTCGACCGGTCCGGATCGTGAAGAAACGATCGTGCTGCGCCACCCATTCGAGTAAGCTGCTGGACACAATCCGCCGCAAGGCGGATTTTTTTAATCACGCTAATAATAAGATTTCACTATCATGACTACCCCACAATCGAACGATCAACATCTCTGGGTCAACTGGGAAGAGTACCACCGCCTGATCGAGCGCCTGGCGCTCAAGGTCTACGAATCGGGCTGGAAATTCGACCAGGTATTGTGCCTGGCGCGCGGCGGCGTGCGTCCCGGCGACGTGTTCTCGCGCATTTTTGATTTGCCGCTGGCCATCCTGTCGACCAGCTCCTACCGCGAAGACGCGGGCACGGTGCGCGGCGACCTCGATATCGCCAAGTACATGACCATGACCAAGGGCCCGCTGGCCGGCCGCATCCTGCTGGTCGACGACCTGGCCGATTCGGGCGTCACCCTGGACAAGGTCACGCGTCACCTGAAGGAAAACTTCCCGGACGTGACCGAAGTCAAATCGGCCGTGATCTGGCTGAAAGGCTGCTCCGTCGTGCGTCCCGACTACTTCCTGGACGAACTGCCGCACAACCCGTGGATCCACCAGCCATTCGAAGACTACGATGGCCTGCGCCCGCACCAGCTGGCGGCATGGATCAAGAAGGGCGAAGCAGGCAAGTAATTTTGCGTGCGCTCTTGCTAAAAAAAGACGATCGTGTATCGTCTTTTTTTTCGTCCAAGGAAACGCGATGACCATACTGACGACGGCGCGGCTGCGCCTGGAACCGATCACCGAAAACCACTACGGGCGCATGCGCACGCTCAACACGGATCCCGAGGTGATGACCTACCTGAACGCCGGCCAGCCCGAGACGGAAGAGGACACGCGCGCGGCGGTCGCGCGCATCACGGGCCGCTGGGCCGAGTGGGGCTACTCCTGGTGGGCGCTGATCCGCCTCGACGACGGCGAGATGGTGGGCATGGCTTGCCTGCAGCACCTCGACGGGGACAAGGCCAAGCCGCATGAAATCGGCTGGCGCCTGGCCCGTACGGGCTGGGGCCATGGCTATGCCAGCGAGGCGGCGGCCGTCATCGTCGCGCACGCGTTCGACGTCGTCGGCGTGCCGGAAGTGGTGGCCGTGGCGCATCCCGACAACGCCGCCTCGATCAAGGTCATGACGCGCCTGGGCATGCAGTACGTGGGCATGGAGCGCCATTACGACCTCGATACCGTCGTGTATCGGCTGGCGCGCCCATGACGGCAAGGCCGAAGCCCTTGAAGCTGGGCTGCAGCTACGGCGTGCGGTTTTCGCCCGACGGCACGCGCCTGGCCGTGCTGGGACGCGAGCTGGCCCTGTGGGACGTGGCGGCGCGGAGCAAACTGTGGCGCGGCAAGTTCATCGCGCACATGTCGGGCATGGCGTTCTCGCCCGACGGCAGCCGGATCGCCATCAAGAGCACGACGGGCCAGATGGCCGTGGTCGATGCGCAGTCGGGGCAACTGCTGCTCAACTTCCAGAACAAGAAGGATCGCGAAGGCAGCGGCCCCGCGTGGTCGCCGTGCGGGCAGCATCTTGCCGACGGCGGCTGGGACGGCCGCCTGCGGGTGCGCGACGCGCAGACGGGCGAGGTGCTCTTCATGCAGGAGCATGCGGGCGAGATGCTGCGCGATGCCTGCGCCATCGACGGCGGGCGGCGTCTGCTGATCCAGCATGGCGTCAAATCCGTGGACGAGGGGCAGGTGCAGCCGCCCGACTATTGCAGCGTGTGGGATTGGCCGCTGCAGGCCGGGGGCGGCCGCGTGGTGCTGTCGCTGCCAGGCATCATGTCCTGCGCGCCGTCGCCGGACGGCGCGCGCCTGGCCGTGCTGCACCACGCTGGCGGTGACGAGTACCTGTCCGTGCATGCGATCGACGATGGCCGCCAGCTGGCCACGGTGCCGGTGGAGGCGGGCGGCGGCGCGGGCAATGCCTTGCGCTGGCTGCCCGACGGCAGCGCGCTGGGACGCATCGGCAAGGGCAAGCTGCTGTTTTATGGCTGGCCCGGTCTCGATGTGCTGGCGCAGGAAGATTTTACGTATCCCTGCGCGCTGGACTTCTTGCCTGGCACGCCACTGGCCGCCATCGGCTCGTGGGAAGCGGGCATGCTGACGGATTTGAACGTTCACAAGGAAAGCGCATGATCACCTGTTATTTACGCTACATCATCGATCCGTACAAACTGAAGGAATTCGAAGCCTACGGCAAGCTGTGGATACCGCTGGTCGAGCGCTTCGGCGGCCAGCACCACGGCTACTTCCTGCCGTCCGAGGGCGCCAGCAACGTGGCGCTGGCCATGTTCTCGTTTCCCAGCCTGGCCCTGTACGAGCAGTACCGCAGCGATTCCATGCAGGATGCCGAATGCCAGGCGGCCTTCCGCTACGCAGAGGAGTCGCGCTGCATCGTCAGCTACGAGCGCAGTTTCTTCCGGCCCGTGTTTGCCTGAACAGGTCTACTGAACAAGGTCAGTCGCGCTGCGGTGCGCCCAGGGGGAAGAGGTGGCGGTACGGGCGCGCCTCTTCCACCGCGCGCGCGAACGACGGGCGGGCCAGCAGGCGCGCGCGGTAGGCACGCAGCAGGGGCAGGGTGGCGGGAATCGGCTGCGTCCAGTCCGCATAGAACAGCGAGGGGGCGGCGGCGCAGTCGGCCAGGGTAAAGTGTTCGCCCGTGGCCCACGTCTTGCCGGCCAGGTGGTTTTCCAGCCAGGCGTAGGCGAGGTCCAGCTTTTCTGCCGCATGCGCGCGGCCTTCGCGCGTCTTCACCGGGTCGCCGGTCAGGGCGGCGCCGACGGCATGCTGCACGGGTGTCATGACGTGCAGGTCGAAGTAGCGGTCGAGAAAACGCGCGTCCAGCGCCTGCATCGGCTCATCGGGCAGCAGGCGCAGCGGGCCGGGATGGGCCAGTTGCAGGTATTCGATGATGATGCTGGTCTCGGCGACGTTGCGCTCGCCGTCCACCAGCAGCGGAAACTTGCGCAGCGGCCAGCGCTCCAGCCACTGTTGCAGGTGTTGCGGCATGTCCGGCGCCAGGCAGCGGAAATCGAAGGGCAGGGCGTTCTCGTACAAGGCGATGAGCACCTTCTGCGTGTACGAGGAAAAAGGGTGGCCGTAGAGGATGAGCGACACGGTGGAATCTCCTGTTGTTTTTGCAAGGTTGGCAACATGCGCGTGCTGCAACGATAGAGCAATGACAGGAGCAATGCAAGCGGTCCGGGCCTTTCGTGCGCCTGCCGTTGCCGCTTGCATCCGTCGTGGCGCTTAGCCCAGGTTCGCCAGGTAGCGCAATCCCGTGATGCTGGGGAAGAAGCAATACACGCCGCCACGCGTGATGACGCTGCGCGAAAAGTGCTGCAGTGTCTTGTTGCCGCTGCCCTTGGCGCCCACGCCGGGCAAGGTGAAGGAACTGACGGCGGGATCGTTGATGCCCAAAAACACGTCCTGGCCGCTGATGTTGAACGTGGCATTGCCCGCCTCGGGACCTTCCGGGCCGACGGCCGACTTGACGAAGGCATCGTCATCGTTCCATTGCTTCATCAGAAACTCGAACTGGTTGCGCAGGTTGGCATTGATGAAATAGCCGACCAGGCCCCGTTGCTCCGCGACGGGCGCGGCCGGATCGTATTCGCTGCCGTAGGGCATGGCGCGCCGCACGATGCGGTGGTTGCGGGCGGAGGTTCCCACGACGCCTTCGTCGCGCGGATTGTTGCGCCGGATATGCGAGCCGACCGGGCATTTCAGGCCCAGCGTGTCGTCCAGTGCCGGCTGGCTATCGACATAGTGAAAATGGTTCAGGCTGGCGTCCGGCAGCACGGGGCCGGCCTCGTCCGGACTGAGCACCAGCGGATTGCCGTTGCGCCAGCGCCCGCACATCTTGGCCGCCACCATTTCGGTGCTGAGCCCGGAACTGGCCGCGGCCTGGCTCAGGATGGTGTCGAACAGGGGCACGTCCTGTTCCAGGATGCGGAAGGCGGCATAGCTGCCGTTGGTGGACAGCTGCGGCGGCTGGACCTGGTAGATGCCGCCGTTTTCATTCGGATAGCCGAGCAGGAATTCCCCCGCCTTGACGCTGTTGAGCGGGTCGGGATCATATTCGGGCTCGTGCTTGCGGGGCGGCGCGCCGTCGACGTCCGGCTGGGCGATGTTGTCGCGGTAGCCGAAATGCACGCGGTTGCCTGGCAGGGCCACGCCGTCGTGCGCATACAGTTCGTGCCAGCCGCCGGCAAAGGCGCGCCGCAGCGTGGCCGATGTCTGCTGCAGCACTTCCGTCGATTCGCTGACCCACAGGCTCAGCAGCGCATGCACCTGGCCACGCTGGGTAGCCGGCCCCAGATTGCCGAGCCAATGTTCGGGGGCGCTGCCGTCCACGTCGCCCACGGCCGCGACGCTGGCCGGATCGGCCGCGCCCCGTTGAAATGCCTGGTCGAAGGTGGCCAGGTCGGCCGCGGCGACGCCCAGCGCCGCCAGGCCCGGAGCGGTAAAGCTGAGGTTCAGGAAGCAGGGCGGCTTGGGATGGATATGGCGCGCGGTGGTAATCGATGGCAGTCCGTCGCTGCCGTCGAGCAGGGCCGCGATGGTGCGCCGTGCCTGCGCCGCATCCGTAATGCTCAGGATGAAGTGGCGCGCCAGGTTGACGCGGTAGCCGCGCAGGATCGTGCCTTGCACGTCGTCGTAATCGATGCTGGAATCGGCCATGCTGTCTCTCCGGGGGCTGGGGCTGGCAAGGTGGCGGGGCGCGCCTGCGCGGCCCCGGCGTGGCGTGCGGCTCAGACTGAAGCGAGGATTTTCTGGACTGTTTGCGTATACGCGCTATACATGCCGGTATTGGGCACGTGCTGCGCGGCGTCGTTGGCGCTGATGAACGCTTCAAATGCGGCCACGTGGTTGGCCACGGGAATCAGCGGCTTGCCGCCCTCGACAAACTGCAGCAGCGCGTCGAATACGGGACCCAGCTTGGCCACAAAATCCTCGATGTAGTCGTTGAAGTCGCCGTCATACTCGGTGATCACGCCGATGACGAGGGTGTCCGAGGGACCTGTCGATTTAACGTTGGGCAGCAGATTGGCCTGGGCGCGGTCAAACAGGGTGAAGCGGGCAAAGTGCACGGTACCGATACTGGTGAGGGCCGCATTGATCTGCTTTTGGTACTCCTGCAATGCGGCGGCGATGTGGGTCGGATCGGTGCCGGGTAGTACCGGCATCATTAAGCACAGTGGATTTGCCATGGCAGACTCCTCATTACGTGGTTGTCGGGAGGACCGACACTACGCCGCGGCGCCCACTGCGTCAAAAACTATATTTTCGCGCTTGTTGCTAAATTCGCACCATTGCAGCATGGTAATTCATGTGAAATGCGGTCTCATGTGAATAGTTGCTGAGGCTGGCTCGTACCAGCGGACGCTCTGCTGCCAGGCCGCCGCCGCCTGTTTCAGGAAGCGCAAGGGGTGCCGCCGGCAGCGTCAGGTTCTGGTGCTTTTATTGCGGTATGAGGGGATGCTGTAAGCGGCGCCTGCGCACCACCTGCCCTGCTTAAAACCGGATGGGACAAGGCGCCGCAGTCCCTTCGCCAAAACCGGCGTAGCCGGAGCGCGCGCTGAGGTTCAGCGACATGTTGCCTTTGTCCGGTAAATAGATGCAGTATTCGCCGGCCGCCGTGATGACGCGGTAGATGCGCTTGGGGTCGTTTGGTGCGCTGAACAGCTCGATACGGGCCGCTTCGAACCACTTCGGCTTGACCGCCGCATGCGCTTCCGCGAAGCCTTTCGCCAGGCGCGTCTGCGCCGTCTCGGGCGGCGCCGTGAACTCCTGCGGATGCTCGGCGCGCAGCTGGCGGTCGATGGCGCCGGCTGCCTGCAGGGCCTGCTGCGCCAGGGGGAGGGTGCCGGCCTTCGACGCCGCTGGCGCCGCCTCGGCCGACAGGGCATCGTCGTGCGGTCGCTCCGGCATCAATGCCGGCGGCGTGGGGATGGCGGCGTCCTTCGGTGCTGGCGCGACCGCCGCACCGGCGGGGCGGGCAGGCAAGGAAGGTTGGGGAGGCAGGCGCGCAGGCGGTGGAGCGGGTTCGATGGGGACCCCTCTTGCTGGCGGCAATGGTGGCAATGGCGGCATCAGTTGCAGCCAGACCCGGTCGTCGTGCCCGCTTCCCATGTGGACCGGCCGCGTGGCCGCCCAGAACAGCGCCAGGTGCAGCAAGCCGATTGCGGCGATATAGCGGCCCTGGGGACGCCGGCCGATAGCAAAATCATGGTCCTGCCGCGCAAGGTCAATGCTCATCTGTTCCACGGTCCCCGTGATGAAGGTGTACCAGTATGCAAATTTGCAACGGCGCTGTAAACAGCTTTCGCGCAGAACGCAGATTGCGCTACCGGGAGTACCGGAAAGCGCGCCCGCGCGATGATTTTGTTAAGCTGTCGCTCCGGGCGCGCTGGCGTGGGCGCCGCTATGACAGGAAGACGCATGGCCGATGAAATGCATTTTTATGAACCTGCGCAGGGCCACGGCCTGCCGCACGATCCCTTCAACGCGATTGTCGGGCCGCGCCCGATCGGCTGGATCGCCACGCGCAGCAGCGCGGGCGTGCTCAATCTGGCGCCCTACAGTTTTTTCAATGCCTTCAATTACACGCCGCCGCTGATCGGTTTTTCCAGCATCGGCCGCAAGGACACCTTGCGCAATATCGAAGAGAACGGCGAATTCGTGTGGAATTTGGCCACGCGTCCGCTGGCCGATGCCATGAACGCCAGCTGCGCGCCAGCGCCGCCCGAGGCCGACGAATTCGCGCTGGCCGGCCTGACCCCGCTCGCCTCGCGCATCGTCGCGGTGCCGCGCGTGGCCGAAAGCCCCGTGTCCTTCGAATGCCGGCGCACGCAGATCATCGAGCTGCAGGGATTGAATGGCGAGGGCGTCGGCAGCTGGCTGGTGCTGGGCGAAGTGGTGGGCGTGCATATCGCGCGCCATCTGCTCAGGGATGGCGTGTACGACACGGCGTCCGCTGCGCCGATACTGCGCGGCGGCGGACCGGCCGATTATTTTGAGATCGGTCCGGAGAGCCTGTTCCGGATGCGCCGGCCCAGCTATCCCTGAACGGGGCAGGCTATTTCTGCATGATGGGATCGCGCCCCAGGGTGCGCGCCAGCGCGCCGCCGTCGCCGCGCCAGAATTCGCGGTCGGCCAGGCGCACGCGCTCGGCCGCGTGCTGCATGTGTTCCATGGCCGCCTGGCGCGCCTGCTGCGGGTCGCCGGCGGCGATGGCTTGCACGATCTTTTCATGTTCGCGCCGCACTTCGATGGAAAAGTCCGTGCGCCGCGCTTCATTCGCGCGCGTCACCTTGACGGCCGAGCGGATCGGGTCGGCGAACATGGCGACGAATTTCGGCCAGTAGGGGTTGCCCGTCGCCTCGGCGATGCACAGGTGCAGGCGCACGTCTTCTTCCACGCCATCGACGCCGGCCGCCACCGCTTCCTCGATGCGCCGCAGCGCGTGTTCGATGTCGGCCAGCTGGCCCGGCGTGCGCCGCACGGCCGCCAGCGCGGCGATCTCCGCTTCCAGGCCTTGCCGCACTTCGATCAGGTTCAGCAGCGATTGCACCGATTGCTCCGTCAGCTCATCGCCCCGTTCGCCCGTCTTCGCGCCATCCTGCGCGCACACGAACGTGCCGCTGCCCTTGCGCGTGGCGACGATGCCGTCCGCCTGCAGCACGGCGATGGCTTCGCGCAGCACCGTGCGGCTGACGCCGAAGTGCGTGGCCATCGCCTGCTCCGATGGCAGGCGCGTGCCGCCGGCCAGGCCATCGTTGTGGATTTGCTGGCGCAGCCGCGCCGCCACCCGCGCGCCCAGGGTGCCGGTGGTGAAGCTGCCCGCGGCGGGCTCCGGCGCGGGAAGGGTAAAGCTGAACGTGCGGTCCATCGGGTGCATCCTTGTGCTAACGGTTCTCAATTGGGCTTGCCTGCTTGGCATTATATGGAATATACAGCTTGACACACATAAAACACACACATAATATACATCCATACAAATTTTAGACAAGTTGCCAGCCACCTCCGGTGGACCATAAAAACCCGGCACGGTCGATCCCCCCGCGATCAGGAGACAAGCATGGAAGTGTCACAGACAATGCCGGGCCAGCCGGCCGGCGCCGCCGCAAGCCAGAAAACCATCGACGACGCCGTCTACCGCAAGGTGACCTGGCGCATCATCCCCTTCCTCATGCTGTGCTACATCGTCGCCTACCTGGACCGCGTCAACGTGGGTTTCGCCAAGCTGCAGATGCTGGCCGACCTGCAGTTTTCCGAAACCGTGTACGGCCTGGGCGCGGGCGTGTTCTTCCTTGGCTACTTCCTGTTCGAAGTGCCCAGCAACGTCATGCTGCACAAGATCGGCGCGCGCGTGTGGATCGCCCGCATCATGATCACCTGGGCCATCATTTCGGGCGCCTTCATGTTCGTCACCACGCCGACGCAGTTCTACATCATGCGCTTCCTGCTCGGCATCGCCGAGGCGGGCTTCTTCCCCGGCATCATCCTGTATCTGACCTACTGGTATCCGTCCGAGCGCCGCGCGCGCATGGTGTGCACCTTCATGGCCGCCATTCCCGTGGCGGGCCTGATCGGCGGGCCGCTGTCGGGCTGGATCATGGAAACCTTTGCCGGCTGGCACGGCTATGCGGGCTGGCAGTGGATGTTCGTGCTCGAGGCGATTCCCGCCGCGCTGATGGGCGTGGCCGTGCTGCTCTACCTCGACAACAGCATCCGCGCCGCGAAGTGGCTGACGGAAGACGAAAAAGTCATCCTCGAGCAGCGCATCGCCACGGAAGCGCAGGGCAAGGTATCGCACCCGTCGATCCGCGCCATGTTTGCCGACCCGCGCATCTGGGTCATGGCCCTGATTTATTTCTGCTGCGTGATGGGCCAGTATTCGCTGACCTTCTGGCTGCCCAGCCTGATCAAGGCGGCCGGCGTGATGGGCGTGCTCAATATCGGCCTGTTCACGGCGATTCCGTATTCGGTGGCCGTGGCGTCCATGATCCTGCTGGGCCGCAGCTCGGACAAGTACCGCGAACGGCGCTGGCACATGGCCATCCCGCTGGTGGTGGGCGCTGCCGCCATCGTCTGCAGCGCGCTGGCCGGCGCCCACAACACGGGCTGGGCCATCTTCTTCCTGACGATTGCCGCCGGCGGCATCCTGGCTGCCTCGCCCATGTTCTGGAGCCTGCCGACGGCCTTCCTCGGCGGCGTCTCGGCCGCCGCCGGCATCGCCGCCATCAATTCGGTGGGCAACCTGGCCGGCTTCGCGGCGCCATACATGATCGGTTCCATCAAGGACCTGACGCAGTCGACCGACATCGCCATCTACCTGCTGGCAGCCATCCTGGTGGTCGGTGCGGCCATCATCATGCGCGTGCCGGCCAAGCTGGTGAACAAATAAATATCTGGAGCAAACGATGAGTACAGCAATTGAAAAAGTGGGCGTGATCGGCCTGGGCGCCATGGGCATGGGCATCGCGCAGTCGTTGCTGCGCGCGGGCTTCGCAGTGCATGCCTGCGACGTGCGCCCCGACACCGTGCAAAAGCTGGTGGAGTCGGGCGCCCATGCGGCGTCCTCGCCTGCCGCGCTGGCGGCGCAGGTGCAAGCCTTGCTGATCGTTGTCGTCAATGCGCAGCAGACGGAGACCGTGCTGTTTGGCGAGCACGGCGCGGCCGGCGCGCTGGCGCCGGGCAGCGTGGTGATCGCCTGCGCCACCGTGGCGCCGGAATTTGCCGAAGCGCTGGGTACGCGCCTGGCGGCCATGGGACTGCGTTTCATCGACGCGCCCATTTCCGGCGGCGCGGCCAAGGCGGCTGCCGGCGAGATGTCCGTGATGGCGGCCGGCGCGCCCGATGCGTTCGATGCCTGCGCCGGCATTTTCGATGCCATCTGCGCCCGGCTGTACCGCCTGGGCGAGCAGCCGGGGCAGGGCTCGAAAGTCAAGATGATCAACCAGCTGCTGGCCGGCGTGCACATCGCCGCCGCCGCCGAAGCGATGGCACTGGGCTTGCGCGCCGGCTGCGATCCGGACGCCCTGTACGAAGTGATTTCGAACAGCGCCGGCAGTTCCTGGATGTTCCAGAACCGCGTGCCGCATATCCTGAAGGGCGACTACACGCCGCTGTCGGCCGTGAATATTTTTGTGAAAGACCTCGGCATCGTGCTCGATTACGCGAAAAAAAGCGTGTTCCCATTGCCGTTGTCGGCCACGGCGCACCAGATGTTCATGCAGGCGTCGGCCGCCGGTTTTGGCGGCGAGGACGATGCGGCAGTCATCAAGACTTTCCCGGGCATCGATTTGCCGGCGAAAGCGTAACTGAATCAGGAAGGAACAATCATGACCGTACTACTGGGATGTATCGCCGACGATTTCACGGGTGGCACCGACCTGGCCGGCATGCTGGTCAAGGCCGGCATGCGCACGGTGCAGCTGATCGGCGTGCCGCAAGGGCCGCCGCCGGCCGACGTCGATGCCGTCGTCATCGCGCTCAAGTCGCGCACGACGGCGCCGGACGATGCGGTGACCGAATCGCTGGCCGCGCTGGCCTGGCTGCAGCAAGCCGGCTGCCGCCAGTTCTACTTCAAATACTGCTCCACGTTCGACTCCACGCCGCGCGGCAATATCGGCCCCGTGGCCGAGGCGCTGATGCGGGCGCTCGACACGGACTTCACGATCGCCTGTCCCGCGTTCCCCGCCAATGGCCGCACCATCTACAAGGGCAACCTGTTCGTCGGCGACGTGCCGCTGGCCGAATCCGGCATGCGCGACCACCCGTTGACGCCAATGACGGATTCGAACCTGCTGCGCGTGCTGCAGCAGCAGGTGCAGGCCAAGGTGGGCCTGGCCGACTACGGCGTGGTGGAGAGGGGCGCGGCCGCCATCGCCCAGCGCTTCACGGAGCTGCGCGGGCAGGGCTGCCATTTCGCCGTCGTCGATGCCGTGTCGAACCGCGACCTGGAAGCCATCGGCGCCGCCTGCGCGGACTTGAAACTGATCACGGGCGGCTCCGGCATCGCGCTGGGACTGCCGCAGAATTTCCGCCAGCGGGGGCAGTTGTCGCCGTCGCATGCGGGCCAGGCGGGACGCTTGCCGCCGGCATCGGGTTTCCGCGCCGTGATCTCGGGCAGCTGCTCGGTGGCCACGCAGCAGCAGGTGGCGCACCTGCGCGAGCACGCGCCGGCATTCCATGTCGATCCCCTGCAGCTGGCCGCTGGCGGCGAGGTGGTGGATGCCGTGGTGGAGCAGGCGCTGGAATGGGCGGGCGCGCACCTGGCGCGAGGCCCCGTGCTGGTCTATGCCACGGCCACGCCGGACGCCGTGCGCGCCGTGCAGGCGCAACTGGGCGTGGAACGGGCCGGCGCCCTCGTCGAGGAAACCCTGGCCGCCATCGCGCAGGGCCTCGTGCGCCTGGGCGTGGGCCAGCTGATCGTCGCTGGCGGCGAAACCTCGGGCGCGGTGGTGAAAGCGCTGGGCGTGGCGGGCTTGCGCATCGGCCCCGAGATCGACCCCGGCGTGCCCTGGACGCAAGCCTTGCCCGCGTTGGGCGACGATGGCGTGGCGCCATTGGCGCTGGCGCTCAAGTCCGGCAATTTCGGCACGGTTGATTTCTTCAGCAAGGCCTGGCAGGTGCTGGCATGAGTGCCGCCACCCCCGCCATCCACGCCGCGCCCGAAGAGATGCGCCAGCGCGAGCAGATCGCCGACTTCGGCAAGTCCCTGTTTGAACGGGGGCTGACGGCGGGCAGCAGCGGCAACCTCAGCGTGCGCCTGTCCGACGGCTGGCTGCTGACGCCCACGAATGCCAGCCTGGGGCGGCTGGACCCCGCGCACTTGTCCAAGCTGGACTGGGACGGCAACTTGATCAGCGGCGCGCCGCCGTCGAAGGAAGCGTTTTTGCACCGCGCCATGTATGCAGAGCGCGGCAGCGCCGGCGCCATCGTGCATCTGCACTCGACGCATTCGGCGGCCGTGTCCTGCATGTGCGGCTTGAACCATGACGACTGCCTCCCGCCGCTGACGCCCTACTTCGTGATGAAGGTGGGGCGCCTGCCCCTGGTTCCGTATCACCGCCCGGGCGACCCGGCGCTGGCGGGCGCCATCGGCGCCATGGCGCGCAAGCATTCGGCCGTGCTGCTGGCCAACCACGGTCCCGTGGTGTCGGGCAGCAGCCTGGAAGCGGCCGTGTATGCGGCCGAGGAACTGGAAGAGACGGCCAAGCTGTTCCTGCTGCTGCGCGACGTGCCCACGCGGCCGCTCGATGCGGCGCAGATCGCGGACCTGAAACACACCTTCAAACTCGACATATAAGAAATCCAGGAGATACGCATGCCCCGCTTTGCCGCCAATCTGACCATGATGTTCAACGAAGTACCTTTCCCGCAGCGCTTTGCCGCCGCCGCGCAAGCGGGTTTCCAGGGCGTCGAATTCCTGTTTCCGTACGACCACGCGCCGCAGGAAGTGGCCGGCTGGCTGCGCGAGCACGGTTTGACGAATGTGCTGTTCAACCTGCCGCCGGGCGACTGGGCGGCCGGCGAGCGGGGCATCGCCTCGCTGCCGGGCCGCGAAGAAGAGTTCCGCGCGGGCGTGGCGCGCGCCATCGAGTATGCGCTGGCGCTGGGCACCCCGCGCGTGCACATGATGGCGGGCTTGCTGCCGCAAGGCGCCGACCTGGCGCTGCACCGCGCCACCTACCTGGCGAACCTGCAATACGCGGCCAAGGCCGTGGGCGAGCATGGCATCGAACTGCTGATCGAGCCGATCAACGGGCGCGACATGCCAGGCTATTTCCTCGTCACGCAGGCGCAGGGCCACGCGCTGCGCCTGGACTCGGGTGCGCCCAACGTCAAGGTGCAGATGGATTTTTACCACACGCAGATCGTCGAGGGCGATATCGCCATGACGTTCAGGAACAACTTCGGCGGCATCGGGCATGTGCAGATCGCCAGCGTCCCGGCGCGCAACGAGCCGGACGACGGCGAAGTCAATTACCCCTATTTATTCAGCCTGCTCGACGACCTGGGCTACGAGGGCTGGATCGGCTGCGAATACCGTCCGCGCGGGCGCACCGGGGATGGCCTCGGCTGGCTCGCGCCCTACTTGAATCATTCGAACAAATAAGGAGACAGCACATGAAAGTATTGATCACCGGCGGCGCCGGTTTCCTGGGACAGCGCCTGGCGCGCCAGCTGCTGGCGCAAGGCCGGCTGACGGACAGCGGCGGCCAGCTGCAGACCATCAGCGAGCTGGTACTGGTCGACGTGGTGGCCGCGCATGACTTCGGCGATGCGCGCGTGAAAGTGGTCACGGGCGACATCGCCGACGGCGCGCTGATGCGCGCCACCGTCGATGCGCAGACGACGTCGATCTTCCACCTGGCCGCCATCGTCAGCGGCCAGGCCGAAGCCGATTTCGAGCTGGGCATGCGCATCAACCTCGACGCCTCGCGTCTGCTGCTCGATATCTGCCGCGAACTGGGGCACAAGCCGAAGGTCGTGTTTACCAGTTCCGTGGCCGTGTATGGCGGCAAGCTGCCCGAGGTGGTGCTCGATACGACGGCCTTGAATCCCCAGTCGTCGTACGGCGCGCAAAAGGCCATCGGCGAATTGCTGCTCAACGATTACAGCCGCCGCGGCTTTGTCGATGGCCGCGTGCTGCGCTTGCCCACCATCAGCGTGCGCCCCGGCAAACCGAACAAGGCGGCGTCGTCTTTCGCCAGCGGCATCATCCGCGAACCATTGAATGGCGAGGCGGCCGTCTGCCCGGTATCGACCGACCTGCGTCTGTGGCTGCTGTCGCCGCGCGGCGCCATCGCCTCGCTGATCGCCGGCCATGAACTGGCGGGCGAGGCTTTCGGCGCCAGCCGCACGGTAAACTTGCCTGGCTTGAGTGTGAGCGTGGGCGAGATGATCGCCGCCCTCGAAGCAGTGGCCGGCAGCGAAACCGCGCAGCGCATCAGCTACGCGCCCGATCCCGCCGTCGAGCGCATCGTCAAGAGCTGGCCCGGCGCCTGGGACACGGCCCGCGCCGCAGCGCTGGGCTTGACGGTCGATGCGGATTTCGCCAGCATCATTCGCGCGTATATCGACGACGTCAAGGCGGGCTAGGATTCCTTGCCGATGGCGTCCAGGCGCTGCTTCAGGCGCTGCGTTTGCTGCCCGCTGCTTGCCGTCTTGAGCAGGTCGTTCAGCAGCGCCGCTTGCGCCACGCGCAAGGCATCCCTGGCCGCCGCTGCCACGTCGGGCGCCACGCCCACGCCTTCCCAGTTGGTGTGGGTGATGGGGCCGATGGAACGCCCGGTCGGCACGAAGGCGCCGAAATGCGCATCCAGCCGCACGACGCGGCCCGGATGGGCGCCGCCGCCCGTGCTCTCGCCCACGATGGTGGCGCGCTTCAGGTTTTTCATCGCGTAGCTGAAGTCTTCTGCCGCGGAAAACGTCCGCTTGCTGGTCAGGATGTACAGCGGCTCCTGCTGTCCAAACGGTTTGCCGGCGACGAAGGTGGTGCTCCAGTTTTGCTGGGTGAGGTCGTCGATGCGGTAGTAATTGTCGTTCCCGCCAGGGGGAGTGCCAGGATGCTGCTGCGCAGACTGCGGATGATCGTTTTACCGTGCATCGTGACTCCCGTGAAGGTGAGTAAAGCAACGTGGGGCGGGATTATCTGGTCTTGCGGCTTTCGGTGCCGTCTTCGGCGCGCACGGCGGCATCGCGGATGCGCGCGCCGAACGGTTGCTTGTCCAGCGCCGCGATCGCCTGTTGCAGCAGCTGCGACAGGGGATACGGCAAGTCGGCGTCGAGGCTGGCGGCGGCGCCGGCCGTGGCTTGCCAGCAGCGCTGGATGGCCGGCAGCATGGCGCGTCCCTGTTCCGTCAGCTGTATCAGTTTCTGGCGCCCGTCTTCGGGGCCGGCGGAGGCGAAGACCAGGCCTTCCTTGATCATCAGCGCCACCGTCTGCGTGGCGGCCGGCTGCGTGATGCCGGCAGCGGCGGCGATGGCGCCGATGCTGGCCGCGTCCTGTGCCATCAGCACGCGCATCACGGGCGTGTAGCGGGGGCGGTAGTGCAGGCCCGCCTCTTCATAGGCGGCGCCGACGGCGCCGTCGAGCAATTCGATCAAATGGCGTAGCTGCGTGCCCAGCGAGGATTTTTTCATGAGGAAATAATATCAGCGCTTATATAAGCGGTAAAGAATTTTCTCGGGGCGCGTCCCGGCGGATGCTCTGGCCCGATGTGCGCCCGCTGGCCGGCTAGGCCGCCTTGGCAGGTGCGGTCGCCTGCGAGCGCCGATAGTCGAGCGGCGTGCTGCCTACCAGTTCCGCAAAACTGCGGCTGAAATGGGCCTGGTCGAAAAAGCCCAGCTCCTGCGCCAGGCTGGCCAGGTCGGGCGCATCGGGCTGCGCCAGGCGCCAGATCGCTTCCTGCAGGCGGTAGCGCTGGATCACCCATTTCGGTGGCACGCCCACGTAGTTGGCGAACAGGCGCTGCAGCCGGCGTTCGCCGATGGCCATGCTGTCGCATAGCTGCGCCACATTGACCGGGCCGTGGCGGGCCGCTGCCGCGGCGGTCAGGCGGGCGGCCAGCAGGGCAGCGTCATCGGCCGGCGGCAGCTTGGCCAGCAGCAGCGCCTGTGCCTGCGCCACCATGGCCAGATCGCCGGACTGGCCTAACACGCGCGCCTCGGCTTCCCCTGCCGGCATGCCCAGCAGGGCGTCGGCGGCGAGGGTCGTGCCGGTGAACGATGACAGGGGCTGGCTGATGAAGGGGCGCAGGCCGCCCGGCGTGAAGCGCACGCCCAGCACCTTGCCCGCGCCGCTCAAGGGCCGGTCGAAGGCGCCGCGCACGACGCCATGGATGGCCGTGCGGCCGGCGTCGAACACCAGGTGGGCATTCGGGTAGGGCAGCACGCGCTGCGTTTCGGGCGCGCAGCCCCGCCTGTCCCATTCCACTATCCAGAAATACTCGACGAAGGGCGCCAGCGCGGCAGCCGGCGGATAGGTCGCCAGGCGCAGGCGGCGCGCCGCCGCTTGCGGGGCGACGATGCCTTTCGGCGCCTGTCCGCGCGCGGCGAGCAGATTGCGCGTGCTGTCGGCTTTATCCAATATCTGTCTCCTGCGCAGCCTTAAGCTGGCCATCTCGCATCGTTTGAAAGGGAATCATGAAATCATGCAGTTTGCCGGGCCTGGCGCTGGCCGCAGTTTGTCTATCGGCGGCGCCAGCCGGCGCCGCTACGTCTGCAGGGGGAGATCATCGCATGCATGCGCACGCCACGGGAAGTTTCAGCATCACCATGAAGCCTGCCACGTCGCCGCAGCGCGCGGGGCGCAGTTCGCTGGGAAGGGTGCTGCTTGAGAAAGTGTATGCGGGCGACCTGCTCGCCACGGCCACAGGCCAGATGCTCAATGCCGTCACCGACACCAGGGGCGCGGCCGGCTATGTCGCCATGGAAGCCGTCACGGGCACGCTGCAGGGCAGGGAGGGCAGTTTCGTGGCGCAGCATGCGGGCACGATGGCCGATGGCCAGCAGGCGCTGTCCATCGTGATCGTGCCGCATTCGGGCACGGGCGAATTGACGGGCATCAGCGGCACGCTGGCCATCCGCATCGTCGATGGCCAGCATTTCTACGACATCGATTACTCGCTGCCGGAGCCGTAGGCGGACCCCGGCACGGCCTTGGTGCGCCTGGCGGTTTATTTGCCCAGGATCGACGCCACGTTGTCCGTGCCGGGCGCGCCGAACAGCTGCTGCTTGAGGATGTGCAGCTGGTCGCGCACCTGCGCCGCCTTTTCGAATTCCAGGTTCTTGGCATGCTCGACCATCAGTTTTTCCAGGCGCTTGATTTCCTTGCTGACCTGCTTTTCGCTCATGGATTCGAACTTCGCCGCTTCCTGCGCCACCTGCAGGGTTTCGCGCGCTTCCTGCGGGCTGTAGACGCCGTCGATCATTTCGCGGATCGATTTCTTCACGCCGATCGGCACGATGTTGTTGGCCGTATTGAAGGCGATCTGCTTGGCGCGGCGGCGTTCCGTCTCGTCGATGGCGCGGCGCATGGAATCGGTGATGCGGTCGCCGTACAGGATCGCCGTGCCGTTCAGGTTGCGCGCGGCGCGGCCGATGGTCTGGATCAGGCTGCGCTCGGAACGCAAAAAACCTTCCTTGTCCGCGTCGAGGACGGCCACCAGCGATACTTCCGGCAAGTCCAGGCCCTCGCGCAGCAGGTTGATTCCCACCAGCACGTCGAAGGTGCCCAGGCGCAGGTCGCGCAGGATTTCCACGCGCTCCACCGTCTCGATATCGCTGTGCAGGTAGCGCACCTTGATGCCATGGTCTCCCAGGTATTCCGTCAATTGCTCCGACATGCGCTTGGTGAGGGTGGTCACCAGCACGCGTTCGTCCCTCTTGATGCGTTCGACGATTTCCGACATCAGGTCGTCCACCTGGCTGCTGGCCGGGCGCACGATGATCTGCGGGTCGACCAGGCCCGTGGGACGCACCACCTGCTCGACCACCTGGTCCGAATGGGTCTTTTCGTATTCGGCCGGGGTGGCCGAGACGAACACGGTCTGGCGCATCTTCTGTTCGAATTCCTCGAACTTCAAGGGGCGGTTGTCCAGCGCCGACGGCAGGCGGAAGCCGTAGTCGACCAGGTTGGTCTTGCGCGAGCGGTCGCCGTTGTACATGGCGCTCAGCTGGCCCGTCAGCACGTGCGACTCGTCGAGGAACATCAATGCGTCGGGCGGCAGGTAGTCGACCAGGGTGGGCGGCGGTTCGCCCGGCAGCGCGCCGCTCAAATGGCGCGAATAGTTCTCGATGCCCTTGGTGAAACCGATTTCCGCCATCATTTCCAGGTCGAAGCGGGTGCGCTGTTCCAGCCGCTGCTCTTCGATCAGTTTATTCTCCTTGCGGAAGAACTCGAGGCGTTCGCGCAGCTCGTCCTTGATGGTCTCGACGGCGCGCAGCACGGTGGAGCGGGGCGTCACGTAGTGCGACCCCGGATACACGGTAAAGCGGGGGATCTTTTGCCGCACTCTGCCCGTCAGCGGGTCGAACAGCTGGATCGATTCGATCTCGTCGTCGAACATTTCCAGACGCACGGCCAGTTCCGCATGCTCGGCGGGGAAGATGTCGATGGTGTCGCCGCGCACGCGGAAGGTGCCGCGGCCGAAATCGACTTCGTTGCGCGTGTATTGCATCTGGATCAGGCGCGCGATGACGTCGCGCTGGGCGACCCGGTCCTTGACGCGCAGGGTCAATATCATCTGGTGGTATTCGTTGGGGTTACCGATACCGTAGATGGCCGAGACGGTGGCGACGATGATGACGTCGCGCCGTTCCATCAGCGACTTGGTGCACGACAAACGCATCTGCTCGATATGCTCGTTGATCGACGAGTCCTTCTCGATGAACAGGTCGCGCTGGGGCACGTAGGCTTCCGGCTGGTAGTAATCGTAGTAGCTGACGAAGTATTCGACGGCGTTCTGCGGGAAAAAGTCGCGGAATTCGCTGTACAGCTGCGCCGCCAGGGTCTTGTTGGGTGCGAAGACGATGGCGGGCCGGCCCATGCGGGCGATGACGTTGGCCATGGTGTAGGTCTTGCCCGAACCGGTCACGCCCAGCAGGGTCTGGAAGGCCAGGCCATCGGCAATCCCCTCCGATAACTGGGCGATCGCCGTGGGCTGGTCACCGGCCGGAGGGAAGGGCTGGTGCAGCTTGAAGGGGGAGTCCGGGAAAGAGATAATTGCGCTTTCCGCCTCGCTGGCGGTAGATAATTCGGGCATGTGAATCAGACCTTTGTTAGAATAGTGCTCTGCTGGCGGCCCTGGCGTTGTATTCGGGGCGCTGTCTACAACTCCGCTGTGAACCTGCTTCCAATCGAATCCAATCTTATCATGACGAACCCAACTGTTTCTGCCAGTCTGTTTAGCGCCATCGAGATGGCCCCACGCGACCCGATCCTGGGCATCACCGAAGCATTTAACGCGGACCAGAATCCCGCCAAAATCAATCTGGGCGTTGGCGTCTATTATGACGACAACGGCAAGGTGCCTCTGTTAGCTTGCGTACGCAAGGCAGAAGCCATCCTGATCGAACAGGCGGCCCCACGCACCTACCTGCCGATCGAAGGCCTCGCTGCCTACGACAAGGCCGTGCAAGAACTCGTATTTGGCGCCGATAGCGCCGTAATTCAAGAGCGCCGCGCCGTGACCGTGCAAGCCATCGGCGGCACGGGCGCGTTGAAGATCGGTGCCGACTTCCTGCAGCGCTTTGCGCCGGGTGCCCAGGTCTACATCAGCGACCCAAGCTGGGAAAACCACCGCGCGCTGTTCGAAAACGCCGGTTTCGTCGTGAATAACTACACCTACTACGATGCCGCCACCCATGGCGTGAACTTCGACGGCATGCTGGCCAGCCTGAACGCCATGCCGGCGGGCTCCATCGTCGTGCTGCACGCCTGCTGCCACAACCCGACGGGCGCCGACCTGAGCGTGGCCCAGTGGGACCAGATCATCAGCGTGGTGACGTCGCGCGGCCTGGTGCCGTTCCTGGACATGGCGTATCAAGGCTTTGCCAACGGCATCGCCGAAGACGGCGCCGTGGTGCGCCGCTTCGCCGACGCGGGCGGCCCGCTGCTGGTGTCGAACTCGTTCTCGAAATCGTTCTCGCTGTACGGCGAGCGCGTGGGCGCCCTGAGCGTCGTCGCTGCCAGCGCCGATGAAGCGGCACGCCTGCTGTCGCAATTGAAGCGCGTCGTGCGCACCAACTACTCGAACCCGCCTACGCATGGCGGCAAGGTGGTCGCGACCGTCCTGGCCACGCCGGAACTGCGCCAGCTGTGGGAAGAGGAACTGGCCGGCATGCGCGTGCGCATCCGCGAAATGCGCAATGCCTTCGTGGAAAAGCTGAAAGCCAAGGCGCCAGGCCACGATTTCGAATTCGTGCGCCAGCAGATCGGCATGTTCTCGTACTCCGGTCTCACCAAGGAGCAGGTGACATCCTTGCGCGAGCAGTCGATCTACGCCGTCGACACGGGCCGTATCTGCGTGGCAGCGTTGAATTCGCGCAATATCGACATCGTTATTGACGCGATCGCCAAAGTGCTTTAAGATCTTGCTTCTTCGGCGCTGCATGCAAGTGCGGCGCGGATGGCAGTAGAAAGCCGGTGATGGCCGTATTTGGCGAGATGCAGTTTGAGTCTTGCAAATATGGAATAAGCGACATATAATATTGCCTCTTTTCCCTGATAGCTCAGTCGGTAGAGCGACGGACTGTTAATCCGCAGGTCCCTGGTTCGAGTCCAGGTCGGGGAGCCAGAATTCGAAAGGCCACGTTGAAAAACGTGGCCTTTTTTGTTTTTGCGCCGCCGGCGCAAGCATGGCGGCAAGATTGGAATTTCCCTAGGGGAATCTGGACATCGCTACGGTTGCCCTATATAATACGGCCTCTTTTCCCTGATAGCTCAGTCGGTAGAGCGACGGACTGTTAATCCGCAGGTCCCTGGTTCGAGTCCAGGTCGGGGAGCCAGAATTCGAAAGGCCATGTTGAAAAACATGGCCTTTTTTGTTTTCCAGCGCCGCCAGCGGGGCCGGCCGGTGCGTCGGCGCGTTTTGCGCTATCCTGAAGGCATCACTTCAGGAGCCCCTTCCCATGACTTGTACCTCTGCCTTGCGCCACATCGTCCTGTGCGACTTCCTTGGGAGCATCACGCCTGCCAAGCATGCCGAACTCGTTTATGAGTTTTCCCAGCTAAAACACCGGATTCCTGGCGTGCAGCAATTTGAATGGGGGCCGAACGTCAGTCCGGAAGGTCTCGACGACGGCTTTACCGATTGCTTCACCCTGACCTTCAATGACGCTGCCGCGCGCGACGTGTACCTGACCCATGCGGCCCACCTGGCCTTTGTCGAGCAGCTCAAGCCATGGCTGGGCCGTGTGCTGGTCTTTGATTACTACCCGCAAGAACATCCCGGCTGAAAGCTGGCCGGCATCGTGACGCCGGGAAAATACACATTTTTCGGGCGAAATCTGGACATCGGAAAATTTACCCTATAGAATGCGGCCTCTTTTCCCTGATAGCTCAGTCGGTAGAGCGACGGACTGTTAATCCGCAGGTCCCTGGTTCGAGTCCAGGTCGGGGAGCCAGAATACGTAGCAGCAAAAAGCCCAGCCTTCACCGGTTGGGCTTTTTGCGTTTCAGGTTCCCGTTTTACTGGCGCCGGCTACCTTTGCTGCGCCGACTCTTGATCCATCGCACGGCGCGCCAGGCGTCCGGCACTAAGCTGGAAGAACTGGGGCGCGGGCACGCTTGCCATGGCCCGCAATGCAACTTCCTGGGGAGGCTGGCATGGATGACATTACACATGCTGGGTCGGCAACGATTGTGCTCGTGCATGGCGGCTTTGTCGATGGCTCGGGCTGGGAAGGGGTATACCGGGCACTGCGTGACGAAGGCTGTCACGTTGCCATTGTGCAAAATCCAACGCTGTCGCTGGCCGATGACGTGGCCGCGACGCAGCGGGTCATCGCGGCGGCGCCCGGGCCCGTGCTGCTGGTCGGCCATTCGTATGGCGGCGCCGTGGTCACGCAGGCGGGCAACGATCCCAAGGTCAAGGCACTGGTCTACATTGCGGCGTTCGTCCCGGATCAGGGCGAATCCGTCGATTCCTTGCTGAAGCATGCCCCGCCCGGCGCACCGGTGCCGCCGATCTTGCCGCCAAGGGATGGCTTCCTGTTGCTCGACGAGACCAAGTTTGCGGCGGCCTTTGCCGCCGATGTGCCCCGGGACCACGCCCGTTTCATGGCGGCATCGCAAGTGCCCTGGGGGATGGCTGCCTTGACGGGCGTGGTCGGTGCGCCAGCGTGGAGGAGCAAGCCCAGCTGGTATCTGGTCGCCACCGAAGACAGGATGATTGCCCCGGCGATGCAGCGCGAGATGTCCGCACGCGCGGGCGCGAAGGTGGTCGAAGTTGCCGGCAGCCATGCCATTTACATTTCGCAAGCCCATGCGGTGGCGTCGCTGATCCGGCAGGCCGCTGCCGGCATTGCCGGCGACGAGGCCGGCCGTGCGCTGGCCAGCCTGCCTGCTGCCGAACAGGGCGCCCGGTGACGGGGCGTTGTGTCAGGATTTGGCCGCCGTATCCAGGGTCTTGAGGATGGCTTCCTGAAACTTTGCAGGTTCATCCTGGTGAATTTGATGGCCGGAATGGTCAAACAAGAACAGCCCCTTCTTTGGCGCCTTCAATGTCTCGAAATACTCTTGCGTGATCCTGGTCGAGGTCTGGATATCGTTCTTGCCCACGAAGAAATATACGGGGCAGTCAACGCTCTTCAAGGTCTTGGGCAGGTCTATCTTCATGACCTCGTTCCACACCGGCGACCAGGTTTGTGACCATTGAAGAAAGCCCGTCTTGAAAGCGGGGCTCGTGGCAAATTCTTTGCCGTCCTTGTAAAAAAGCCATTTCCGTAAATAAAACATGCTTTCGTCACTCGTGAACGGGAAGCTGATGCTGCCCAGTTCCTGGCTGGCGACGGCATTGTCCTTGAAATGCACTTTCAAGGCTTGCAGCAATTCTTTCTCGCTTTCCAGCTGGCTCACGACAGGATTGGAGGCGAAATAGGCATGCAGCAGTTCCGGGTGATTCCTGACGATATAAAAGCCCAGGACGTTGCCCCAGGAGCTGCCCAGCAAGTATATTTTTTCCTGCTTGAATTCCTTGCGCAGAAATTGTATGACTTGGTACGTGTCCTGCTCCATCTGCGCGACGGACGGCTGGACGGGGGACGGATTCAGTTTCAATGTTTTCCCGGCATCGCGCTGGTCCCACTGGACCAGCGTGAATCTGTTTTTCAGGGTATTGGTAAAGGAATCCGCGCCCTTGATCATGGAGCTTCCCGGGCCGCCGGACAGGAACAGGAGGACGGGTTTGTTCGCGTCGTCGGTCTTGATTTCCAGAACCTGCTTGATGCCGCCAATCTCGGGCGTCAGGGTGGTGGTGAGTTCCGTGGCAGCGGGTTTCGCCTCCGGCATCGCTTGCGCCTGGCATCCGTAGAAGGGAATCAGGGCGGCAAGGAAAACTGCGTATGTCATTTTTTTTATCATGGTCTGATGATCAGTTTCAGGTTGGTTGCACTGGCGCATTGCGCGCCGCATGGGAACAGTTGCAGTGGTATGCCAGGCTCATCCGCCCGGCATGGTCTCCTCGGGTACGTCGAAAAACCTCCTCGCCAGATAGCTGGCCGTATAAAAAGTCATGGGCTGGGGCAGTCGTCCTGGTCCATGCGCAGCCGCAGCGCTTCCAGGGCCTGATAGCCGGGCTGGAGCAGCGCGGCGATGGCTGCAAGGCCATCCGCCGCAGGTGCCGGGGGATCGCCGTGGAAGGCCGTGCCGTATTTCGCATGCAGACCGCCGCGCGCGCGCATCGCTTGCAACTGTCCGGCCGCGGGAGCGATGCCGAGGCGGGGCAGCAAGTCGCTGAACAGGACGTCAGGCAATTGCCTGTAGTGCATCAACTGCAGCTGGCCGGCGGCCGCATGGGGCAGGGCGGCGTCGAACAGGCTGGCCAGCACCAGGCCCGTGTAGCCGTCGAGGTCGCCGGGCGCCAGCTGGTGTGCGGGCAGTGGCAGTTGTGCCGGGTGCAGCATGCCGGGCACCATTTGCGGACCGCGCTGGCGCTGGTGCGAGGTCAGCACGGCCAGCGGCTCGCGGTACAGGAACAGGCAGGGCGTGCCAGGAAAGGCTTGCCGCAGCAGGTCCAGGCTGTGGATGTGCCAGCAGTCGAACTTGATGACAAACTGCGTTTCCTCGCCGGCGCGGCGCTGGCCCAGGGCCAGGATGGCCTGGCGCAGCAGGGAGACGCTGGCGGCCGCGTCGCCGTTGTCGTAATGCAGGCGCAGCAGCGAGTCGATGATGGGCGGCTCGGACATGACGATGCATTGCGGCAGCGAGGCCAGCAGTTGCGTCAGCAGGGTCGAGCCGCAGCGCGACACGTGAAAGATGAAGGCGTCGGGCGCCAGGCTGTCGCCGATGCTGGCCAGCGCCGAGGCGGGTGTGCGGCAGACGCGGCGCTCGCCGGGTTGCTGGCACTGGAGGGTGTTGACAAAGAACGCGTCCGTGAAGCGCTGCTGCCCCAGGTGGCGCCAGCAGATGGAGACGTTGCCCGTCTGTGCATCGCGTTCCGCGGACACGGGAAACCAGTGGCGCATCGCCATGCCGGCATGCCATGCCAGCGTTTCTCCCTTGAGCAGATATTGTTCCTGCTGGGTAAGACCGTACACGGCCGTCATGGGGCCGTTCCCGGGGCCAGTGCCGCCAGTTCGCTGGCCAGCGCCAGCGAGGCCGGCGTCGGGGCGGCGCGCAGCTGCGCAATGATGGCATGCACGTTGCCGTCATGGATGTTGGCGTCGCCGTACTTGGGCGGCGCTTTCGGCACGAAACCGGCGGCAGCGAACAGCGCTGCCAGCCAGCCGTTGGTGATGCAGTCAAGCACGAGGTGGATGCGCGGCGTCATGCCCCGGTTGTGCACGGCGTGCAGGCAGCTGGCATCCATGTACCAGGCGTGTCCGGCCGTAAAATGCACGGTCTCGCCATCGATGCTGAACAGTACCTGCGGCGACGTGTGGATGGGAATGTGGATGCGCGTCAAGCCGTCGGCCAGCGCCGTGCCCGCGTCGCGGTGCGCGCGGATGACGGCGCCCGGTTCGAGCGCCATCAGGCGCACGGCCCGCGTGTCGCACTCGAAACGCGCGAGCACCTCGCGCAGGTAGGGGCAGCGCCCCAGTTGCGGCGTATCCGCGTAGCGCGCGCCGTCGACGGGGACGATGTGGCCGGCGTCGCCACCGGGCGAGCGCAGCGGCACGCAGCTCCAGCCGCTGTCATAGGCGCCCGTGTTGAAGTGGCTGATCCAGTCGTTTGCCCCGAACTGGCCGCAGTCGTGCTGCATGCGCGCCACGTCGAATGCCAGGGGCAAGCGCAGCCAGGTGCTGGGTGTCTTGATCAGCGGCATGGCGTCGCGCTCCACGCCAGATGCTCCTGCACCTCGTTTTCTCCCTGTATTTGAAATCCCAGCCGCAGATACAGCTTGCGCGCGCCCCCGTTGTTGCGGTTGACGCTCAGGTGGATCGCCAGTTGCTGCGTCTCGGCCAGCGCCTGCAGGCCGCGCAGCACGATGCTGGCCGCGCCCTGGCCCCGCGCCTCGGGCAGCACGGCAATATCGACCAGGTGCAGCACCGCGTCGCGCCGCTCGATGACGAGCCTGCCGATGGAGATGTTGTCTTGTTGCAACACCAGATAGGCTGCTTGCGGAAAGCTCTGCCGGTAGCCGTGCGACTGCATGCGCCGCTGCATGGCGATCAATTGTTCGATAAAGGCGGGCTCGGCCGGCATCTGGCGCAGGTCATCGCGCGTGGCACCGTACAGCGCGGCGGCGAAGGCCTCGTCTTCCTCGTGCTGCAGCCGCAGCCGATAGGGGGCGGGCAGCGTGTCAAGGAGGGCTAAGGTCAGAGAGTGCATCGATGTTCCGCTTCATGGTGGATTGGTGGATATGCCAACGACGGCCACAGGCATTTACTTATTTGCTATGCTGCCAATTTTTAAGCAAGCTTGCAATCATTTCAAGAAAGAACGACATGCATCCTGTCTGCACCATCGTCCCCCAGCGGGGCTGCGCATGACGCCGGCACAGGCGGAACTGGCCGACATCGCTGCCGCCCTGTGCGATCCGCAGCGTTCCCTGGCAAGCCTGGTGGGCGAAACGGTGCGCCTGCGCCAGCTCGTCGAGCGGCATTCGCGCCTGTCCATGGACGGGCAGGCAGGCTTGCGCGACGGCGAAAGCTTCCTGCCCAGCGGCTGGGCCATCTCGCCCGTGCAGGCGGGCATGTGCGCGCGCGAACCGTACCGCAGCGCCGCCTTCATCCAGGGCCTGGCCTTGGCCGTGCGCCAGCGGCCGGACTGCGGGCGGCCCGTGCGCGTGCTGTACGCGGGCTGCGGGCCGTTTGCCTTGCTGGCCTTGCCGGTGATGGCGGTGCTCGGTGCCAGCCAGGTGCAGTTTGCCATCCTCGACGTGCACGCCGAGACCCTGGCCTATGCGCGCGAACTGATTGCAATCCTGGGCCTGGAGGGCCACGTGGCGGACTACATTTGCGCCGACGCGGCCGCCTACCGCATTCCTGCCGGCGCCATGCCGGACGTGGTCGTCAGCGAAACCATGAATACGGCGCTGGGCAAGGAGCCGCAGGTGGCCATCCTGCGCAACCTGCACGCGCAAGCGCCGTCGGCGGCGCTGCTGCCGGCGGCCGTCACGGTCCACCTGGGCCTGGACCGGCGCAACCCCGGCGAGCCGTGTACGGACTGGGGCCGCGTGTTTGCTCTCGATGCGGACGCCATGCGCGCCTGGCAGGACGAAGAGGGCGACAGCTTGCCGGCCGCCAGCATCCGCCTGCCCGATGTGCTGGAGCAGGCGCCGCGCCTGCTGACGCGCATCCGCGTGCATGGCGACATCGTCCTGGGCGACCATGAGTGCAGCCTGAACCTGCCCCTGCCTCTGCCGGGCAAGCCCACCCTGGCCGGCGGCAGCGTGCTCGATTTCCATTACCGCCTGGGCGGCCGGCCGGGACTGGGATTTCGCCTGCGCGCAAGCGGGGAATCAACGTCGGAATAAGCAAGGTGATTCCTGGTAGCAATACTACATTGGCAAACAATTTATTTATGTAGGATAATGACGAGACGAATTGCATTTGCTCAAAATGCGATTTAACGCAACCATCCAAGTCAACAAAACAATACGTTTCGCGGGAGTCTCGTCATGAACCATCCAGGCAGCGAACCACTTGTAGCACCTGCAGCATCTCCCTCCCTTCCCCGCATCAGCCGCCGCCACGCCCTGATCGGCCTGGCCGCCTTGCTGGCGCAGGCCGGCTTCTGGAGCAATCCCTTGTCGGCCGCCATGCAGGCGCCGGCCAGCGTTCCTGCCAGCGGACCGGCGCCTGCCACCATGCTGTTCTACACGGTATCGCAAACGATCACGGGCCACCGCGATCTGTCCGCTGGCACGGCGGCCCGCATCGAGCAAGCCATGCGCACGAACGTGTCCGGCTTTGCCGAGCGCCTGCCGCAGCTGGGCGCGCTGCTCGTCACGGGCCAGGAGGCCAAGGCGCTGCTGGCGGCCGCCACTGCCGCCGATCCTGGGCTGCGCGAGCTGGCGCTGGCCATCGTGGCCGCCTGGTACACGGGCACCGTCGCCGGCAACGGGGCGCAGGGCACGAAATCCATCGTCGTTGCATATGCGGAAGCGTTGATGTATCGCACGGTGGCCGATGGCCAGGTCGTGCCCACGTATTGCAACTACGGCCCCCTGTGGTGGCTGAAAGCGCCGCCGGCCGTGCGCGTTGCCGCGCCCGTGGCGCCGAAACCCGTGCCCGCCCCGGCCACCACCGGCACTCCCGAACCGAAAGGCAAGCAAGCAAAATGAAATCACCGCAATTCAAGAGTAATGGCGACGTCGTCGCCGATGTCGTCATCGTGGGCAGCGGCGTCGTGGGCGCCATGATTGCCGACCAGCTGGCCGCGCAGGGCCATTCCGTGATCATGCTGGAAGCGGGCCTGCGCATCGAGCGGGGGCAAGCCGTGGAAAACTGGCGCAACATGCCGTTCGAAAACCGCGTCGGTTCCGACTTCCAGGGCCTGTATCCGCAGGCGGACAACGCGCCCGCGCCCCTGTATTTCCCGAAGAATAACTATGTGGAATTGTCCGGCCCCAGCGGCAGCAGTTTCCAGCAGGGCTATCTGCGCACGGTAGGCGGCACCACCTGGCACTGGGCCGCGTCGTGCTGGCGCCATTTGCCGTCCGACATGCGCATGAAGAGCGATTACGGGGTAGGGCGCGACTGGGCCATTTCCTACGATGAGCTGGAACCGTACTATTGCCGCGCCGAGCAGGAAATGGGCGTGGCCGGTCCCAACGATCCCGCCCTGCAGTCGCCCAGCGAGCGCAGCGCGCCGTATCCGATGGACATGGTGCCCTGGGGCTATGGCGACAAGCGCTTCGCCGAAGTGGTCAACCCGCACGGCTACCGTTCCGTGCCCATCCCGCAGGGCCGTTCGACGCGCCCCTGGCAGGGCCGTCCCACTTGCTGCGGCAATAACAATTGCCAGCCTATCTGCCCCATCGGCGCCATGTACAACGGCATCCACCACGTGGAGCGGGCCGAGCTGAAGGGCGCTGGCGTGCTGGCCGAAGCCGTCGTCTACCGCATCGACACGGACCAGAACAACAGGGTGACGGCCGTGCACTGGTATGACGCGAAGAAACAATCGCACATGGCGACGGGCAAGGCTTTCGTGATTGCCTGTAACGGCATCGAAACGCCCCGCTTGCTGCTGCTGGCGGCCAACCAGAACAATCCGAACGGCATCGCCAACAGTTCCGACCAGGTGGGCCGCAACATGATGGACCATTCCGGTTTCCACTGTACTTTCCTGGCCAACGAGCCGATCTGGACGGGCCGCGGCCCGGCGCAGAGCAGCTGCCTGGTGGGGCCGCGCGACGGCGCCTTCCGCGCGCAGTATTCGGCCAACAAGATGATTTTGAACAATATCACCCGGGTGGGACCCGCCACCCAGCAGTCGCTCAAGCTGGGCCTGGTGGGCAAGGACCTCGACGACGAGATCCGCCGCCACGCCGCGTTTGGCGTGGACCTGTCGATCAGCCTGGAACCCTTGCCCGAAGCGCATAACCGCCTGACCTTGAGCAAGACGCGCAAGGACCCGCTGGGCCTGGCCTGTCCCGACATTTATTACGACGTGGGCGACTACGTGCGCAATGGCGCGAAGGCGGCGCACGCGCAGCTCGAACACATCGGCAAGCTGTTTGGCGCCGTGGAATTCCATATCACCGACAGCCTGAACGCGAATAACCACATCATGGGCGGCGTCATCATGGGCAGTAACCGTCTTGACTCCGTGGTCGACGGCAATTGCCGCGCGCACGATCACGCCAATCTGTGGCTGCCCGGCGGCGGCGCCATGCCGTCGGCCAGCGTGGTCAACACGACCCTCAGCATGGCCGCGCTCGGTTTGCGCGCGGCCGACGACATCGCCCGCACCCTGGCAAGGGAGGCAGCATGATGCGCCGTTTGCTGCTGAGTCTGGCGCTGGCCGCGGGCTTGCCGCTGGCCGCGCATGCGGTGGCGGCGGTTCCGCCCGTCGCCCTGACGCCGGACCGTCCCGCCGCCCCGTCCCCGGCCAGCCCCGATGCGCGCCTGGAGCGGGGCCGCTACCTGGCCATCGCGGCCGACTGCATGGCGTGCCATACGGCAGCGGGCGGCAAACCGTATGCGGGCGGTTACGCCATCGATTCGCCCTTGGGCACGATCTACGCGACCAACATCACGCCGTCCAAGAAGGGCGGCATCGGCCGCTACACGGAAGCCGACTTTGCGCGCGCCTTGCGCGAGGGCGTGCGCGCCGATGGCAGCCATCTGTATCCGGCCATGCCCTACACCAGCTATGCGCAGCTGACGGATGCGGACGTGGGCGACCTGTATTACTACTTCATGCAGGCCGTCAAGCCCGTCGACGAGCCGGCGCGCCAGACGGCCCTGCCATTCCCGTTCAATGTGCGCCTGTCCATGCTGGGCTGGAACACCTTGTTCCTGAACAATAAACGCTACGTGCCCGATCCGGCAAAGAGCGCGCAGATCAACCGGGGCGCCTACCTGGCCGAGGGCCTGGCGCACTGCAGCGCCTGCCACACGCCGCGCAACATGCTGATGGCGGAAATCGGCAGCCAGACCCTGGCCGGCGCGTCGCTGGGTTCCTGGCACGCGCCGAACATCACGTCCGACAAGGTCAGCGGCATCGGCGCGTGGACGGATGCGGAACTCGCGGCTTACCTGAAGACGGGCCACGTGGAGGGCAAGGGGCAGGCGGCGGGCGGCATGGCCGAAGCCATCCAGAACAGCCTGCAGTTCCTGCGCGACGACGACGTGGCCGCCATCGTCGCATGGCTGCGCACGGTACCGGCCGTGCGCGCGCCGGGGCAGACCAAGGCTGCCTTCAGCCATGGCAGCGCCGCCAGCGAAGAAGCGGTGCTGCGCGGCATGGCCGGTTCCACTGAGCATCAATCGCTCAACAGCGGCGCCGTGCTGTTTTCCGGCTATTGCGCCAGCTGCCATTCGGCCAGCGGCGCCGGCAGCACGGGCCAGGCGTATCCCGCCCTGTTCCACAACACGGCCACGGGTGGCGCCACGCCGGCCAACCTGGTCTCGGCCATCCTGTTCGGCGTCGAGCGCAAGATCGACGGGGAGGAGCACGAAGCGTTCATGCCCCGTTTCGACCAGCGCTCGTACGTGCAGTCATTGACGGACGAGCAGATCGCCTCGATCGCCAACTACGTGCTGAAGCAGTACGGCAACCCGGACGTGTCCGTCACGCCCGCCTATGTGGCGCAGGCGCGCAGCGGCGGCGACAAGCCCGCGCTGGCCCGCATGCAACCGTTTATATTGCCTGCTGGCGCAGTGGGCGTGCTGCTGCTGATCGCGCTGTTCGTGGGGCTGCGCCGGCGCCGTCAGCGCAAGGCTTGAGCGCCGGAGCGGCGCAGCAGCGGCGGCGAATATGAACGTTAGGCGCAACTTGCAGTAAAATGCAGGCTGAAAAATGGTTACGAGCAATCGTAGCCATTTTTTATTCTGGCCCGATCCCGGCGATTGTTTTTGCCTCATTTGAAAATTGACAATGTCCCATTCCCTGCATCACCAATTTCTACGTTTCGCCGCCGTCGGCGCTTCCGGCACGGCCGTGCAATACAGCGTGCTGTGGGGCGGCGTGGAATGGGCGGGCATCAGCGCCGCCGCCGCTTCCGGCATCGGCTACATCATGGGTTCCGTCGTCAACTACCTCCTTAATTACTTTTTCACGTTCAAGAGCGACAAGGGACATGGCGAGGCGGCCAGCAAGTATTTCACCTTGCTGGGCATAGGCTGGTGCATCAATACGGGGCTGATGTGGTTGCTGGTACACCAGTTGGGCTGGTATTACTGGCTGGCGCAGGTGCTGGCCACGGGCATCGGACTGGTCTGGAATTTCGCGGGCAGCCGCTGGTGGGCCTTCAAGCCGGCCAGCGCGCCGGGCAAGTAGGCAAGTGTAGAGTTCAAGTAAAGAGTTCAAGCAAGAGTTGTTGCAAGAAAAAAAATGCGCATAGTCCAAGACCTGGCGCGCGGTTTTACCAAAACAAGGGGTTAATCATGCAGTTCCTGGAACGCTATTTCAAACTGAAGGACAACGGGACCAATGTGCGCACGGAGCTGCTGGCCGGCCTGACCACATTCCTGACGATGGCCTACATCATCTTCGTCAATCCCTCCATCCTCGGCGACGCGGGCATGCCGAAAGACTCCGTCTTCGTCGCCACCTGCCTGGCGGCCGCCATCGGCACCCTGATCATGGGCCTGTATGCGAATTATCCGATCGCGCTGGCGCCGGGCATGGGCTTGAACGCGTATTTCTCGTACACGGTGGTCAAGGGCATGGGCATGAGCTGGGAAGTGGCGCTGGGCGCCGTCTTCATTTCCGGCTGCCTGTTCATCCTCGTCAGCCTGTTCAAGGTGCGCGAGATGATCATCAACAGCATCCCGCCCGCGCTGCGCACGGCGATCACGGTCGGTATCGGCTTGTTCCTGGCCATCATTTCCCTGAAAAGCGCCGGCGTGGTAGTGTCGAATCCAGCCACCATCATCGCCCTGGGCGACTTGCACCAGGCGGCGCCCATCCTGGCCATCGTGGGCTTTTTCATCATCGTCGCGCTGGACCGCCTGAAAGTGCCGGGCGCCATCCTGATCGGCATTCTCACCATTACCATCGCCAGCTTCTTCTTTGGCGGCAACCAGTTCAACGGCATCGTTTCGGCGCCGCCCGCCATCGAGCCGACCCTGTTCAAGCTCGACATCATGGGCGCGCTGTCGATCGGCATCGTTAACGTGGTGCTGGTATTTTTCCTAGTGGAACTGTTCGATGCGACGGGTACCCTGATGGGCGTGGCCAACCGCGCCGGCTTGTTGAAAGACGGCAAGATGGAGCGCATGAACAAGGCCTTGCTGGCCGATAGCACGGCAATTGCCGCCGGCGCCTGCCTGGGTACGTCGAGCACCACGGCCTTCGTGGAAAGCGCGGCCGGCGTGCAAGCGGGCGGCCGCACGGGCTTGACGGCCGTGGCCGTCGCGCTGCTGTTCCTGGGCAGCCTGTTCTTCGCCCCGCTGGCGCACACGGTGCCGCCGTACGCGACGGCGCCCGCGCTGCTGTACGTGGCCTGCCTGATGCTGCGCGAACTGACCTATATCGACTGGGATGACAGCACGGAAAGCATCCCGGCCGCCATCACGGCCCTGATGATGCCATTTACGTATTCGGTGGCCAGCGGCGTGGCTTTCGGCTTCATCACCTATGCCGTGTTGAAACTGTTGACGGGCAAGGGCAAGCAAGTGTCGGTCGTGGCCTACATCATCGCCGCCATCTTCCTGTTCAAGTTCATCTACCTGGGCGAATAGCGGGGAAGGCAGGGCCGGAGCCGCGCGTCCGGTGCTGCCATCGAAAAAAGCGGCAATCAAGAAACTGCAATCGCAAAAAGGCCGCCCGTGCATCCGCAGGGGCGGCCTTTTTTGATGGCGCGGCCTACATCAGCAGCGCCGCCACCAAGTCTTTTTTGTCGTCGCCGGCGCTGCCGTCGAAGCGCAGGGCCGCTTCCACATGCGCCAGGTGTTCTGCCATCAGGCGCGCCGCCAGGTCGGCGTCGCCGCTGCGTGCTGCCTCGAGAAAGCGGCCGTGTTCGTCGCATGAGCAGGCGGCGGCGTGGCCGGACTGGTACAGCATGGTGATCAGCGAGCTGCGTCCCACCAGTTCGCGCACGATGTCGCGCAGCACGGCGTTGCCGGCGATGTCGGCCAGCAGTACATGGAAGTCGCCCAGCAGTTGCGAGCGCAGCGGCGTCGCTTGCGCCAGCGCCAGGCGTTCCGCTTTCAGGTGGCGTTCCAGCATCTTGTAGTCGGCGGGCCTGGCCCTGGCGACGAATTCGCGCGCCAGGGCCGCCTCGATGACGCGCCGCGCGGCCAAGATGTCGCGCGCCTCCGCCTCCGTCGGCTGGCTGACGAAAGCGCCCTTGTCGGGCACCATGCGGATCAGCTTATCTTTTGACAGAATCAGCAGGGCGGCGCGGATCTTCGTGCGGCTGACGCCATATAGCCGACATAGCGCTTCTTCGCGCAGCCGCGTGCCGGGTGGCAGCTGGCGCGCCACGATGGCTGCCGCCATATGTTCGGCAATTTCCGCCGAGCTGTCGCCGCTGCCGGTTTTGTCCACCAGGGGTGCGCTTGATTCTGTCATATCGGGTGAGAGCAGTAAGCCAGGGGCAAGGCAGAACCTTGCAAATGCATGTCTGCGCGGCGGCGTGCTTGACGCCCCGTTGCCGGCATGCCGTTTTGCGCCATCCGTGTAGGGAAGGCCTGGCTATTCTACTATCTTGCGTGGCGCCGCGCAGACGGGCGCGGCCGCAGCCCGCAGGCTTGCTCCGTTTGGCGTAAGCGGCCCGTCCCGCACATGGTTGCCATCGCGCCATGTCACTGCAGCGCTCGTCCGCATGGCGTTCGCGTGCTGCCGTGCCTGCGATGCCCTCGCATGATGCCCTGGCATCCCGGCCAGGCAGTCAGCGGCAGGCGGCCTGTTTTTGCGCGCCATGCAGCAACAACTGGACATGAGAAATTTTGACGTATATAATTCGGCCTCCTTTCCCTGATAGCTCAGTTGGTAGAGCGACGGACTGTTAATCCGCAGGTCCCTGGTTCGAGTCCAGGTCGGGGAGCCAGAACAAGCAGTAGCAAAGGGCCACGTGGCAACACGTGGCCCTTTTGTTTTGCGCGCACGATTCCCGTTCTACGCTTTCTCTCTTTCCATCCCTTCAATGCACGGCCGCCGCACGCGATGCTTGCCTGCTGGCCCCCGGGACCCGCCCAGTGTTGCGGGGATCAGGGATCGACGAACACGTCGAAGCGGATATTGAGCGGGCTGCCCCAGGAAATTTCCACCCAGGCCAGGAAACCGCCGTTGTACGGGGCGATGTTGTACACGGCCATGCGGGCGGCGCCGATGAAGCGATGCTGGGCATCGGTGCTGAATTCGCTGATGTTGAGGAACACGCGCGAATTGGCATTCACGTTGCCGTTGACGAAATTCACGGCGTGGAACACGCCGTTTGCCCGCCACGTGTAATACGTGGTGAAGGCATTACCGCTCAGGTTCAAATCCTTTGCGGCCGTCCCTTTTGCCGTTTTGCTTTCCTGCTGCACGGGCAAGTCGGTGAGTTCCTGTTCGGCCAGATTGCTGCCGGCCCTGTCTTCTACTTTCATTTCCATGATGTGCTCCTGATCGATAGTTTGGACGCCGCGCCTGACGTCGTGCGGCAAGACGCCGTATCTGTTGCCGTGACGGCCAGTGTCACGATCTGGCTGATAGGGTAGCCGTCTGCTCCAAGAGGGGAGGCACTAATTTTAGGCCCGCAAGCAGGTAAAAAGGGGCGATTCGAGCATGCAAAACGGCGGCCATTTGTGCTGGCGCAAACACCTTGCAGGCAAGCGTCAAGATACTTTCCAACATGCTATTTTTACGGGGGCGCCACGCATGCCGCGCAGGACAATGGCACAATAGGCCCAGCCGACCTGTCGATGCGGAAACCGTTGCGAGCCTAGCCCATGCCGATACTGAACCTGAGTGCCGAAACCGATATCTATTACGAACTGATCGAGGGCGACCCTGCCAAGCCCTGCCTGGTCTTCCTGCATGAGGGGCTCGGTTGCTGTGCAATGTGGAAAGATTTTCCCGCGCAGCTATGCCAGGCGACGGGCTGCCGCGGCTTGCTGTACGACCGCCATGGCTACGGGCAGTCGTCGCCGCTGGCGGCGCGCCGCCAGATCCATTACCTGCACGATTACGCGCTGTGCGAGTTGCCGCAGGTGCTGGCGGCACTGCTGCCGGGACAGGACCATTTTCTCGTCGGCCATTCCGACGGCGGCAGCATCGCCCTCATTTATGCGGCGCAGCAGCCGCCCCGCTTGCGCGGCATCATCACCGAGGCGGCGCATGTGTTTGTCGAGGGCATCACGCTCGAGGGCATCCGCGTGGCGGACGCGGCGTTTGGCGCGGGCAAGCTGCGCGCGCTGGCGAAATACCATGGCGACAAGACGGAAACCATCTTCAAGGCCTGGTCGGATACCTGGCTCAGCTACGGTTTCCAGTTCTGGAACATCGAATATCTGCTGCCCTCCGTCGAATGCCCGGCGCTGGTGGTGCAGGGCAGCGAGGACCAGTACGGCAGCGCGGCCCAGGTCGACACGATCGTGGCGCAGGCGCTCAATGCCGTGCCCGCCATGGTCGAGCAGTGCGGCCATACGCCGCACCAGGAGCAGCCGCAGGCATTGCTGGCGCTGATGGAAGGTTTTTTGCAAGGCCGCATGGACGTGGCCACTCACCCGAAAAATACATGATAGACCACCTCGATCACCTCGTATTGACCACCCGCGACAAGTCAGCCTGCATCGATTTCTATACGCGCGTGCTGGGCATGCGGCTGGAAACGTTTGGCGCCGGCCGCCATGCCTTCAAGTTTGGCGCGCAAAAAATCAATCTGCATGAGGCCGGCAAGGAATTCCTGCCCAAGGCGGACTTGCCCACGCCCGGCGCGCTGGACCTGTGCTTCATCGCCGCCGTCCCGCTCGACGAATTCATGGCCCACCTGGCGGCGCTGGGGATTGCCATCGAGGAAGGTCCGGTGGCCCGCACGGGCGCCAACTGGCCCATCCGCTCCGTGTATCTGCGCGATCCGGACCGCAACCTGATCGAAGTGTCCGAACGCGCCTGACGTTCCATCCGGCGCCCGGCGTTCAGTGGCAGGCGGGATCGCTGTCCCAGCGGCCCGAGCAGATGCGCGAGCGGCACAGCATGCCTTCGATCAGGCCCAGCTGCCGGCAGCGCTGCAGGAGTTCCGCCGTTTCCCCTTCGCGCTGGCGCAGCACCACGTCGCGCATGGGTGCCGCCGTGCCATCTTGCCGGTGCGCATGGGCCACCATCGCCGTCAGCAGGGCGACGTCGCTGTCGCCGGGTGCGTCAGCGGGCCTTGATTCCTGCGCGCGCGCAGCGGCCTGGCGCGCGGGCGGCGGCGCCTTGCGCGGCGCACCCACGCCCGCACTGCCGGCGCTGGCAAGCGCACCCGCCCCAGCGCTTGCTGCCGCGACTGGCATCGCAGGCAAGGGCGGTCCCGCCGTATTGACGATGGTGGCCGCTTGCGCCGCATGTGCAAGCATTGCCGGCGCGGCCGGCACTGCCAGTGCGGGCGGGGCCGCGGAGGGCGTCGGCGCCGACGGCAGCGGCACGGTGCCGGGTACATCGGCGAGCATGGCCGTGATCAGCAGCGCCAGGCACAGCGCGCCAGCGGCCCAGTGCC
>NZ_WFLL01000044.1:0-47659 GCF_009208755.1 Janthinobacterium sp. FT14W
CGGCTGCGGCTGCGGCGCAGGCGCGTCGGACAGCGGTTCCAGGCTCAAGGTGCTCGCTGCCTGCACGGGCGGCGGGGCTGCGGCAGGCACGGGGCGCGGCGGCGGGATGGCGTCGGCCGGCGCCAGTTCCAGCACCTGGTCATAGGCTTCGGACGGCTTTTCCAATTCCTCGTCGGAAAGGCTGTTCTGCTTGGCGCGCTCGGCCTTCTTGAGCGCCTGCATCAGCAAGCTCATGGAAAGTCTCCCTGCAGGCGGGCCTGCGGCTGGGTGGCCGCCGCCGGCGGGCCATCCGTGTACGGCTGGCTGTTGAGCGGCGTCTGGCCGGGCAGCAGGTAGCGGTAGTCGCGGTAATCGCCGTCGATGCTGGCATCCTTGACCACCACGGGACGCATGAAGATCACCAGTTCCGTCTTGCTGCTTGCCTCATTGCGATAGGTAAACAGATTGCCCACCAAAGGCAGGCTGGACAGGCCCGGCACGCCATCCTTGGCATTGTCGATGGAGTCCTGCATCAGGCCGCCCATCACGGCGATCTGGCCGTTGCCCACTTTCATGATCGATTCCAGCTCGCGCGCCTGGATCACGGGCACGCGGCTTTGCACGTTTGCCGTGGCCAGGGCCGGATTCGGGTCTTGCACGTAGCCAACGATGCGCGTGATGGTGGGACGCACGTTCAAGGTCACTTCATCGCTGTCGGAAATCTGCGGCGTGACGCTCATGACGAAGCCGACGGGCACCGTTTCCAGCTTCGATTCATAGGTGGCCGGCGTGGTGATGGTGCCCGTCGAACTGATCACGGCGGGCGTCACCTTGATGGTAAAGAAGACATTGTTGTCCACCACCTTCAGCATGGCCGTCTGATTGTTGAGCACGCTGATCTTCGGGCTGGACAGCACTTTCACCTTGCCGAACGATTCGAGCAGCTGGATGGTGGTGGAAAAACTGTCCTTCAGATAATTGAGCAGGAAGATGCCCGGCGTGGCGTTGGGCGCGACGCCGCTGGGCAGGCCCGCCGTCCCCACTTGCCCTTGCCGCAGCTGCAGGCTGCCCGTCAGGCGCGACCAGTTGATGCCTTGCTGGTATTCATTGCTCAGGCGTACTTCGATGATGGTCGCTTCGATCAGCACTTGCCGCTTGGCGCTGTGCACGACGGCGTCGAGGAATTCGGCGATCTTTTCATGCTGGCGGCCCGTGGCCCGCACGGCGATCAGCCCGCCTTCCACGTTGACGACCACGGACGAGGGGCTGCCCTTGTTGGCCAGTTTCAGCAATGGCATGCCGTTCGCGTCCAGCGGCTGGCCGGGAGCCGCATTCGGGCCGGCCACCTGCTGGCCGGATGCCGACGCATACTGGCTGCCGTTCGGGCCGCCATTTTGCATGGGCGGCTGGGCGCCGTACTGGCCCGCCGTCCCCGCCGCGGGGAAATTGCCGGCCGGGTTCTGCGGCTGGCCTGGCTGGCCCTGCTGGCCGGGCACCGTTGTCAATTGCTGGTTCAGCTGCGCCAGCGGGTCCACCTGCACGTCGTTGAGCGTGGTGTCGCGCAGCAGGTCGCGGATATTCTTTTCCAGGCTGTACCAGAAATTATTTTCCGAACGATTCACCACCAGTGTGGTCGAATTGTTGTTGCCATTGCCGCCGCTGCCCTGCGTGCCGCCGACGGGGTTGCTGCTGTTGCCGCCACCGCCGCCCGCCGTGGAAATTTGCGTGGCGATATTCACGCTGCTGTTGGTGCTGCGCGCCATGTTGACGTAATCGACTTTGTAGTTGCGCCACACGGGCGCGTCGGGCAGCACCGTCAGGTTCTTGCCATCGATTTCGTAGCGCATATCGACTTGCTTGCCGATACGCGCCAGCAGTTGCGGCAGGGTCTGGTTCAGCGCATTCAGGGTGACGCTGCCCTCGACCTGCGGGTGGATGTCGATATTCATGCCCGCGTCGCGGGCCAGCGCAAACAGCAGCGATTGCACGGGCACCTTGTGCACGGTGACGCTGTAGGTTTCCACCTTCGGGGCGGGCAGGGGCGCGGCCAGCGCGCTGCTTTGCTGCACCGGCTCGGGAATGGCGCCGCCGGGGCGGGGCGGGGCGTTGATGTGGGCCGGCGACAGCGGCGTTTGCTGCGTAGCGCAGCCAGCCAGCATGGCGCTGCAGGCGAGGGTGACCCAAGAGGCCAGCACAGGAATAGGGTGTTGAGTCATGAAAAGTTCGCCCTTGGAGTCGTATTGTGCTTTTGTAATTTTAACCAGCATGATCGCCTAAAAGCAATCGGCTGTGCTGGCCTGGAAGGCAATATGCAGAAATAAAGTCAGGGGGCGCCACGTCCCGTTTTCGGCGGGGCGACGGTTTTCATTTCCGTGCGGATACTCTCTATGTTGCTCAGCAATATTTTCTGTGGCGACGCGGGGGATAGCCTGGCCCGAATGGCATCGGCGCTGGCCTGGTCGGCATAGCTGCCGTAGACGATGGCCAGGCGCGCGCCGGCGTTGGCGGGCGCCTGCGCTGGCGTCGCCTGGCGCAGGCCCGATGGCGTGCCGGCCAGCGTAGTGGGCGCGGCAGTTGCGGGGGCCGCGCCGGGCAGGCGAAAGACGTGGATGTCGTGCAGGCCGATGGCTTGCTGCGCCTGTTGCAAAAAGGTTTCCGCTGCAACCGTGTCGCTGGCGGGCAGGCTGGCAATGTGCAGCACCCGCTGCTGCGGTCCTTGCTGCGCCAGCCAGTCGCGCGATTCGGCCAGTTTGCTGTCGAGCAGCGTGGACGGCGCGGGCGGCACGGTGGATGCGCGCGGCGCCGCTGCGTCGGACGCTGCCGCGGCGGCGGCCGCATGGGCGGGCGCGGCGTCATCGGTGTGACTGGTGCGGCCCGGCTGGCCAGCATGGCCTGCTGCTTGGCTTGGCTGGCTTGGCTGGCTGAGCTGGCTGAGCTGGCTGAGCGGGCTGGATGGCGGCGCCATTCCCGTCGCCGCTGTCGCCGCCGCTGTCACCGCCGTTGCCGCTGTCGTCGTCGCCATGGCTGCTGCCCGGTCCGGGCTGCTTGTCCGCCATTGCCACAGCAGCGCGGCGGCCAGCACCAGCATCAGCGCGCTCAAGGCGCCCGCCAGCAGCTTGCCCGCGTGCCAGGGGGCGCGGTAGAAGGGGCTGTCGGCGATGGCCAGGCGCACATGGCGCGCGCTCACTTGCTGCGCATCGTCCGCATATGCGGCCAGCAAGGCCTTGTCGGCCAGGATATTGATCCTGCGCACGATGCCTTGCGAAGCGCGGGCCAGCGCCCGCAGCGCGGCCCGAGTAAAGACGAGCGGCGCCGTGCGGCCGGCGGCGGCCAGCCGGCAGGCCAGATAGTCGTTCAGCAAGGCTTGCGGCAGGCGGGGCACGGTAAAGCTGTGGGTGATGCGTTCCTTCAGCTGGCGGAACTGGGGCAGGTCCAAGGTATGCTGCAATTCCGGCTGGCCAAACAGGACGATTTGCAGCAGCTTGTGGCTGGCCGTCTCCAGGTTCGTCAGCAGGCGCAGCGCTTCCAGGGTGGCGCCCGGCATGGCTTGCGCCTCTTCGGCCAGCAGCACCACCTGGCGTCCCGCCGCATGCCTGGCGATCAGCTCGTCGTGCAGGGCGCGCAGCACGGCGTCGGCGCGGCAGCCGTCCAAAGCCAGGTCCAGTTCGGCGGCGATGGCGTGCAGGACTTCGTCCGGTTCCAAACGGGGATTGAGCAGGTACAGCACGTCGACGTGGGGCGGCAGGCAGTCGGCCAGCATGCGGCACAGCATGGTCTTGCCGCTGCCCACTTCGCCCGTCAGCTTGATGATGCCTTCGCCCTGCGTGACGGCGTAGCGCAGCGCATCGAGCAGTTCGCCCCGTGTATTGCCCGTATAAAAGAAGGCTGGGTCCGGCGTGATGCCGAACGGCGCCGTGCGCAAGCCGAAATGGCGCAGATACATGCCGTGCGGGGACGGCGCGTACGGCCGCCCGGGCTGTGTGGAGGGCGTGCCGTGCGTGCCGGCGTTCATGCCGCGATGCAATTGAGGAACGCCTGCTCCAGGCTGGCGTCCTGCGCGCCGCCGTGGCGCGCGCGGCATTCGGCGGGCGTGCCCGTAAACACGATGCGGCCCCCGTGCAGGATGGCCATGCGGTCGCACAATTCTTCCACGTCGGCCAGCGCATGCGAAGTGAGCAGGGCGCCCCGGCCCTGCGCGCGCGCCTGCCGCAGCACTTGCTTGAACTGCGCGCGCGCCTTCGGGTCGAGTCCGCTCATCGGTTCATCGAGCACCAGCTGCGGCTTGTCCGACAACAAACAGGCGGCCAGTCCCAGTTTCTGCATCATGCCTTTCGAATAGTCGCGCGCGGGGCGCAGCAAGGCATCCGGCGCCAGGTCCAGCGCGGCCAGCGCCTGCTGCACGGCTTGCGGTCCAGGGTGCACATCGTGCAGGCGCGACAGGTAGCGCAGGAAGTCGCCGCCCGTCAGGTAATACGGCGCCTGGAAGCGTTCCGGCAAAAAGGACAGGGGCTGGCGCGCCGCAGCGTGCCGGTGCGGCTGGCCGAAGATGGCGATGTCGCCCCGTTCGGGCGTGCAAAAGTCCAGCAGGCATTTGAGCAGGGAAGTCTTGCCCGCGCCATTCACGCCGACCAGGCCGAACAGTTCTCCTGCGCGCACCTGCAGGTCGACGCCGCGCAGCACGGCGTTGCCCGCCAGCTGCAGATGCACGTTGTGGAACTCGATGGCGCAGGCGTTCATAGGGGCTAGGGTGGGCAGGCAAGACGGGATACCACCGCCATTATTGCCATGGGCGCAGGTGGGCGGCAAGTGTTTACTTGCAGAGTGTTGAAATGCGCGAAAATCAAGCCACGGAATGTATTTTCTTTAAGAAACAACAGGTTCTGGAATAAAATACCCCCCGCGCGCCGCTGGCGTGCATCGTCTGATGAATCTGTCGAGGAGCAAGCATGGCAAGGCCAGAGAAAGTCCGGCTCGGTGAAATTTTGGTGCAGCAGAAATTGCTGACGGAACAACAGTTGGGCCAGGCCTTGACGGAACAGAAGCGTTCGGGGCGCAAGCTGGGCCGCGTTTTCGTCGAGCACGGCTTCGTCACGGAAGAGCAGATTTCGGGCGCGCTGGCGCGCCAGCTCGACATTCCCTACATCAATCTGAAGTTTTTCAACATCAATCCCGAACTGGTGCGGCTGCTGCCGGAAACCCAGGCGCGGCGCTTCCGCGCGCTGGTGCTGGAAGACCGGCGCGAGGGCTTGCTGGTCGGCATGTCCGACCCCACCGACCTGTTTGCGTACGATGAAATTTCGCGCCTGGTCAAGCGCCATATCGAACTGGCCGTGGTCAATGAAACGGAAGTGCTGGCCGCCATCGACCGCATCTACCGCCGCACGGAGGATATCTCCACCCTGACGCGCGAGCTGGAACAGGACCTGGGCGACGTTTCCGTCGACTTCGGCGCGCTGGCCGCCAATCCGGGCCTGGAAGAGGCGCCCATCGTCAAGCTGCTGCAATCCGTGTTCGAGGATGCCACGCAGGTGCGCGCGTCGGACATCCACATCGAACCGCAGGAAGGCCGGCTGCAGATCCGCTTCCGCATCGACGGCGTGCTGCACCTGCAGACGGAAGCGGACAGCAAGATCGCCAGTTCGCTGGCGCTACGTTTAAAGCTGATGTCGGACCTCGATATTTCCGAGAAGCGCTTGCCGCAGGATGGCCGCTTCGCCATCCGCGTGAAAAACCAGCGCATCGACGTGCGTATTTCCACCATGCCCACCCAGTACGGCGAATCGGTGGTGATGCGGCTGCTGAACCAGGGCGGCACGACTCTGCGCCTGGACGCCATCGGCATGCCGTCCCGGCTGGTGGAGCAGTTCCGCGCCATCGTCAGCCGCCCGAACGGCCTGGTGCTGGTGACGGGGCCGACGGGCAGCGGCAAGACGACGACCCTGTATTGCGCCTTGTCCGAGCTCAATTCCGTGGAAAAAAAGCTGATCACGGTGGAAGACCCTGTCGAGTACCGCTTGCCTGGTATTAACCAGGTGCAAGTGAACGACAAGATCGAACTGAATTTTGCCCGCGTGCTGCGCTCGGCCCTGCGCCAGGATCCCGATATCGTGCTGGTCGGCGAGATGCGCGACCAGGAAACGGCGCAGATCGGCTTGCGCGCCGCCATGACGGGCCATCTGGTGCTGTCGACCCTGCATACGAACGACGCCATCAGCACGCCGCTGCGCCTGATGGACATGGGCGTGCCCCGCTACATGGTGGGCAGCTCGCTGCAAGCCGTGCTGGCGCAGCGCCTGGTGCGCGTGATCTGCGAAAGCTGCAGCACGCCGTACGCGCCCACGCCCAACGAATACGAATGGCTGCGCCTGGAACTGGGCGAGCTGGTCGAGCGCAACCAGTATTTCCACGGCAAGGGCTGCTCGCATTGCAATGGCATGGGATACCGGGGCCGCACGGGCGTGTATGAATTGCTGGAAATCACGCGCGCCGTGGCGGACGCCGCCAACCATGCCGATCCTTCCCACTTCATGAAGGTGGCGACGGAGCAGATGGCGGGCGAAACCCTGCGCCGCCACGCCGTGCAGCTGGTCGTGCAGGGCCGCACGACGGTGATGGAAGCGATGCGCATCAGCAACCAGAGCGAGGATTGAGGTGCCGTTTTTCTCCTACAAGGCGCGCAGCGCCAGCGGCGAGCTGTTGACCGGCGTCATGGAAGGCGCCGACAGCGGCGCCGTGGCCGATCAATTGATGGCAGGCGGCAGCACGCCCGTCGACATCAGCGCCACCAGGCAGACGGTGACGGGGGCGGGCGCCAGCAAGTTGAACTGGTGGGACAAGCTGACCGAGAAAAAAGTCACGCCCATGGACGTGCAGCTGTTCAGCCGCCAGCTGTACACCCTGCTGAAAGCGGGCGTGCCCATCATGCGCGGCCTGGCCGGCCTGCAGGAGTCCGCCATCAGCCCCGCGTTCGGGCGCATCATCAAGGATGTGCGCGAGTCGCTGGACGCGGGGCGCGAACTGTCGGCCGCCATGGCGCGCCACCCCGCCATCTTCACGCCGTTTTATCTGTCGATGGTGCGCGTGGGCGAAATGACGGGCCGCCTCGATGAAGTGTTCCTGCGCCTGTTCGACCACCTGGAATTCGACCGCGACATGCGCGCGCGCGTGAAAACGGCGACGCGCTATCCGACCTTCGTCGTCTTCGCCATGCTGGCCGCCATGGTCGTGGTGAATATCTTCGTCATTCCCCAGTTCGAGAAGGTGTTCGCCAGCTTCCATGCGGAACTGCCCTTGATGACGCGCGTGCTGATCGGCACGTCGCGCTTCACGACCGCGTACTGGCCCGTCCTGCTGATGCTGGGCGCGGGCGGCTTTTTCGGCTGGCGCGCCTGGCTGCGCACGAAAGAGGGTCTATATAAGTGGGACCGGACCAAGCTGCGCCTGCCGATCGCCGGCAAGATCATCCTGAAGGGCACGATGGCCCGCTTCGCGCGCAGCTTTGCCCTGTCCAGCACCAGCGGCGTGCCCATCGTGCAGGCGCTGACGGTGGTATCGCAAACGGTCGATAACACCTATTTGAGCGCGCGCGTGGAGCAGATGCGCGACGGCGTCGAGCGGGGCGAAAGCATCTTGCGCACCTCGGTGGCGGCCGGCGTGTTTACGCCCGTGGTGCTGCAGATGATCGCCGTGGGCGAGGAATCGGGCTCGCTCGACGACCTGATGGACGAGATCGCGGACATGTATGAGCGCGAAGTCGATTACGAGCTGAAGACCCTGTCGGCGCAGATCGAGCCGATTTTGATCGTCTTCCTCGGCGCCATGGTGCTGGTGCTGGCGCTGGGCATCTTCCTGCCGATCTGGGACCTGGGCCGGGCGGCCCTGCACTGATGGCGCGGCCGGTTCGCCAGCGCGGCTTCACCCTGTTCGAGCTGGCGGTCGTGGCGAGCGTGTTCGCCATCCTGGTGGCAGTGTTCCTGAACCGCGCCAGTTATTACCAGCGGCAGGCGCAGCAGGTGGCCGTGGCGCAGATGCTGGGGGTATTGCGCACCAGTTTGCGGGTGCAGGTGCTGCACCTGTACCTGGCGGACGGGCGCGACAGGTTGCCGGCATTGGCGCGGCAAAACCCGTTCGACTGGCTGGATGACAAGCCGGCCAACTACCTGGGCGAGTTCGTGCAGCCGGACCTGGAAAAATTGCCAGCAGGGAATTGGTTGTACGATAAAAAAGAACAAAAAATCATCTATTTGTTTAGTAATGGCAATATTTTTCCCAGTAAAAGGGTTGATTTAGTGAAATTTAAGGTAACCTTGCCAAGTGCAGACGCCGATCTTGACAAGCTCGCCCAGGAACCCGATATCGTGGTGTGGAAATCGCCGGATTCGGCAGCAAACTGACGCGCTTCCTGGTCCGGTGCAGCGACAGTTTCATGGCGTTGGTTTTAATGTTTTTATTTGATTTTTGGAGAAAGCAAGAATGAACAAGTCTTTACGTAGTTTGAAAAGCGGCGCCCAGGCAGGTTTTACCCTGATCGAACTGATCGTCGTCATCGTCATCCTCGGCATCCTGGCCGCGACGGCCATTCCTAAATTCATCGACATGTCGACCGATGCGCGCGTGGCCAAGATGCAGGCGGCCGCCGGCGCCATCAAGGCGGGCTCGGCGCTGTACCATGCGCAATGGCTGGTCAAGGGTTCCGTCGATACGCCGAAAGTGCAGATGGAAGGTATCGACATTGACGGCGCGTTCGGCTACCCTGCAGCAACGGCAGCCGGTATCGGCGCGGCCGCTGGCATTACGACCACCGACTACACGGTGGCCACCGCTACTGGCTATGTCGTTACGCCAGACGCCACGCGCACGGGTTGCTCGGTGACTTATACGGCTCCGGCCGCAGCTGGCGGCGTGCCCAACATCGTGATCGGTGCAAGCACCACGTCGTGTAAGTAAGCGCAAGTAAGTTATTGACAAGGAATGCCCGGCCACGCCCGGCTTTCCTTGCGCACCACCAGCCCAACCCCAGGCGCCAGCCCGTTGGGCTTTTTTACGGGCCATCCATTGCAGCAGCCACCGACAGTCTTTCCGCATCGCCACGCAGGGCCGCCAGGCCCCCTGCGGCGTACGGCTGCGCCCGGCTTTACCCTGATCGAACTGGTGGCCGTGCTGGTGCTGGCGGGCTTGCTGGGCACCTTTGCCGTCAACCGTTTTTTCCAGCGCGATACTTTTGACGCGCGCAGCTTTGCCGACCAGGTGACGAATATCGTGCGCTACGGGCAAAAGCTGGCGGTGGCGCAAAACCGCGCCGTGTTTGTGCGCATGAATAACAACAGCGTGGCCCTGTGCTTCGATGCCGTTTGCAACGATGACCAGAAAGTGCTGCCGCCCACGGGCAGGAACAGCGGCAGCAAGGAGACGCTGCAGTACTGCCTGGGGGACAACTGGCTGTGCGAAGGCCGTCCGGCCAGCGTGACCCTGTCCACCAATCCTGCCAATACGGCGGGCTTTTATTTCGACGCGCTGGGCAAGCCGTATGCGCAGGGCGATGTGTTTCCTGCCGTATCGACATTCCCCGCGCAGTTGAACATCAGCATCCAGGGCGACGGCACGCAGCGCGACGTCACGGTCGAAGGGGAGACCGGCTATGTCCACTAGCCTGCGGCGCCAGCGTGAGCGGGGCGTGACCCTGATCGAACTGGTGCTGTTCATCGTCATCGTCGGCGTGGCTTCGGCCGCCATCCTGGGCGTGATGAGCCTGACGACGAAACGCAGCGCCGATCCGCAGCTGCGCAAGCAGGCGCTGGCGATAGCCGAAGGCATGCTGGAAGAAATCCAGCTGGCGCGCTTTACGTATTGCGATCCGCAAGACCCGGCCGCGGAAACGGCCACCAGCGCCGCCGGCTGCGCCATCCCGGAAGTGGCGGGCCAGGAGGCGGGCGGGATGCCGCGGCCCTTCGACAACGTCAACGATTATGTGAGCGCGTATGGCAAGGCCACGGATTACACGACGGATGCGCAGGGCACCGTCTGGGCTGCCGGTTCTCCCCAGGCATATATTGCCTCGGTGGTCATCACCCAGGTTGCCCTGAATGGCTTGCCGGCCACGGAAGCCCTGCGCATCCAGGTGACCGTGCCGTATGCCGATCAGCAGATCGTGCTCGACGGCTATCGCGTGCGCTATGCGCCGAACAGTATTCCATGAAAACTATCCTTCATGCCAGGCGCCTTGCGCGCGGCTTTACCCTCGTCGAGATGGTCATCGTGATCGTCATCACGGGCATCATCGGCGCCATGGTCGCCGTCTTCATCCGGGTGCCCGTGCAAGGCTATATGGATGTCGCGGCGCGCGCGGCGCTGGCGGACACGGCCGACACGGCAGCGCGCCGCCTGACGCGCGACGTGCGCCTGGCCCTGCCCAACAGCGTGCGCGTGGGGGGCAATGGCCTGTACCTGGAATTGCTGCTGACCAAGACGGGCGGGCGCTACCTGAGCGACAGCGATCCGGCCGGCCTGGGCAATGTGCTGAGCTTCGAGACGCCTCCCGCCCCCAGCACTCCGCTGAGCTTTACCGTCGTCGGCGCCATGCCCGCCGATGCGCTGGGCGCGCGCCAGGCGATCGGCGTGGGCGACCAGATCGTCGTCTACAACCTGGGCACGGCTTATACGCCGAACGACGCCTATTCATGCAGCGCGGCGACGGGCTGCAACCGCGCGCCGGTCACGGCCGTGTCCGGCAATGTCGTCACTTTGGGCAGTTATCCTTTCACGACGGCGCCCGCGCCGCTGCCGTCGCCGTCGAACCGTTTCCAGGTGGTGACCACGCCCGTCACCTATGCGTGCGATCTGGCGACCGGCACCCTGACCCGTTACGCGGGCTATGCCATCCAGTCCGCCCAGCCGCTTGTGGCGGGCACCGCGCCGCTGGCGACGGACAAGGGCGCCCTGCTGGCGCGCCAGGTGACGGCGTGCGCCTTCAGCTATACCGTGCTGGCCAACGTGCAGCGGGGACTGGTGAACATCGACCTGAGCCTGGGTGCGCCGAACAGCAATACGGGCGTGCTGCGCCTGGTGCAACAGGTGCAGGCGAGGAATACGCCATGAGGCGCTTGCTCAGCTATCGCACGGGCCGCATGCGCGGTTTCAGCCTCGTCACGGCCATTTTCCTGCTCGTGGTGCTGGCCGCGCTGGCGGCCGTGATGGTGAATATCTCCACCTTCCAGCAGACGGAGTCGGCCATGGACGTGCAGGGCGTGCGCGCCGAACAGGCTGCCCGCGCCGGCCTCGAATGGGGCTTGCAGCGGCAGATCGGCGCGGGCCTGACCGCCGGCGCGGCGTGCATCGGCGCCACCACGTTCAGTTTGCCGTCAGGCACGACGTTGTCGGCGTTCAGCGTCAGCGTGCAATGCAGCACGGCCACGGGGCCCGGTACCTTGACCAGCTGGACCATCACGGCCACGGCTTGCAACCAGCCTGGACCTGCCGGTTGTCCGAACCCGGGCAATAACCCCGATTACGTCCAGCGCCGCCTGCAAGCCGTGTTGTCGCAGTAAGGTCAACTGCGTGAAAAAAAGATCGCTAATTTATTGTTTTTACACAACAAAGTTGGCTTCATGAATTAAAATTGGTCGGTTGCATTATCTGCGCGACAAGATCGGGCACGCACTTACACTGGATAGTTCGCATGGGTTTATTCGCAAGAGCAAAGAAATACGATGGATGGCTGGCCACGGCGTTTGGCCGTGAAGGTGTCAGCGCCGTTGTTGTCCAGCGTTCCGCCGACGGCATGCCGCGCGTGCTGGGCGCCAGCTACCAGGCCGCCGCGCGGCCGGCGCCGACGGAGGTGCTGGAAAAGCTGGGCAAGGATCTGCAAGCGCCGGCGCGCCACTGCACCACCGTGCTGGCCGGCGGCGAATACCAGCTGCTGTCGCTGGAAGCGCCGGCCGTGCCGCGCGAAGAGCTGAAGACGGCCGTGGGCTGGCGCCTGAAGGACATGCTGGACTTCCCCCTGGCCGAAGCCACCATCGACGTGTTCGACATTCCCGGCGACCCGAACGGCACCCAGCGGGGCAGCAGCGTGTTTGCCGTTGCCGCGCGCAACAGCGCCGTGTCGCGCCGCCAGGCGCAGTATGCCGAATGCAAGATCGGCCTGTCCGTGATCGATATCCCCGAGATGGCGCAGCGCAATATCGCCACCTTGCTGGAAACGCCGGGACGCGGCATCGCCGTGCTGTTTTTCGATGGCGACGGCGGCTTGCTGACCATGAGCTTCAACGGCGAGCTGTACCAGGCACGCCGCATCGACGTGACCTTGACGCAATTGCAGTCGCCCGACGCCAGCCAGTACTACGACCGCGTCACCCTGGAACTGCAGCGCTCGTTCGACCACTTCGACCGCCAGTTCCATTTCATTTCGCTGGCCCGCTTGATGCTGATGACGGGCGCCGGCGACGGCTTGCACGGCTACCTGGCCGAGAATCTCTACATGCCCGTCGAACAGCTGGACCTGGCCACGGTGCTGGACTTTTCCCAGGCCGCCGAGCTGCGCGACCCCGCCATGCAGGCGCGCTGCTTCCTGGCCATCGGCGCCGCGTTGCGCGAGGCGGGTCCGCACGCGGGCAAGCACGAAGGGAAGGGCGCATGAGCCAGCAGATCAATCTGTTCAATCCCCAGTTTGAACGCAAAAAACACCAGATGTCGGCGCGCACGGCCGGGCTGGGCCTGGGCGGGCTGGCGCTGCTCCTGCTGGTGCTGGGCACGCTGTTCCAGCGCGCCGTGGCCGAGCTGGAACGGCGCGAAGCGGACGTCAAGACGGCGCTGGCGCAGGGCGAGGCAAAGCGCGACCAGATCTTGCGCGATTTTCCTCCACGCAAGAAAGATCCGGCGCTGGCGCAGGAACTGGCGGCCGTCGAGGCGCAGCGCCAGTTGCTGCAGGATGCGTCACACGTGCTGGAAAGCGGCAAGCTGGGCAATACCTTCGGCTATGCCGGCTATTTCCGCGCGCTGGCGCAGGCCCGCGTCGAGGGCGTATGGCTGACGGGCGTGGACATCGCCGGCGCCGGCAATGACTTCGGCTTGCAGGGCCGCGCCTTGCACGCCTCGCTGCTGCCCGCGTACATCACGCGCCTGGGCCAGCAGGAGATATTGAAAGGCAAGACCTTCGCCAGCCTCGACATTAGCCAGCCCGAGCCGCCGGCCGTGGCCGAGGGCAAGGCGGCCAGCCTGCCGTATGTGGCGTTCAGCCTGCAGTCGGCGGACCGCACCGCCGGGCCCGCCGCGGGCGCCGCGCCGGCACAACCTGTTGCGGAAGGAACACGCTGATGCTGCCCCTGCTGAAGAAATGGGCTGCCGCCTTCGATGCCCTCAGCCTGCGCGAGCGGCTGATGGTGTCTGGCGCCGGCGCGGCCGCCGTCCTGTTCGTGTTTTATTTCATGAGCTTTAATCCCCTGCTGGCGAAACGCGCGGCGCTGGAGGCGAGCATTGCGCAAAAGCAAAGCTTGTTGACCGCCACGAACAAGGAAATCGAGCTGACCATGCTGGCCCACGCCACCGATCCCGACCAGGAAGCGCGCACGCGCCTGGCGGCCTTGCAGGCGGAAACGGCGTCGCTGGCGCAGTCGCTGCGCGAGAAGCAGCACGGCCTGGTGGCGCCCGAGCGCATGCTTATCTTGCTCGAGCACATGCTGCGTCGGCATGCGGGCCTGCGCGTGCTCTCGCTGAAAACCCTGCCCCCCAGCGCCGTGGGCGCACGCCCGGCCGATGCCGCGAACGGCGATGCGGCAGCGAAGACGGACGTTGCCAAGGCAGCGGCCCCGGCCCCCTTGCTGCACCAGCATGGCGTGGAAGTGGTGCTGCAAGGCAGCTATGCAGACATGGTGCAATACATGCAGGCGCTGCAATCGATGCCGACCCGGGTCTTCTGGGGCGCCGCCCACCTCGACGCGGCAAGCTACCCGGGCGCCACCCTGACCCTGACCTTACATACCCTGAGCATGGACGACACATGGATCGCACTCTGACCTCTGGTCCCGCGCTGCCTGCGCTTTTCCTCGCGCTGGGTCTGGCGTTGGGTTTGACGTTAACTTTGGCCGGGCCGGGCGCGCAGGCGCAGGCGCTCGACGATCCCACGCGCCCGCCGGCGGCGCTGTGGGCGCCGGCCAGCGCCGCGCCCGTCGTTGCGGCCCGGCCGCAGCTGCAATCGGTGCTCATTTCCACCCAGCCGGGCGGGCGCCGCCTGGCCGTCATCGATGGCCAGGTGGTGAAAATCGGCAGCAAGGTGGGCGACGCCGTGGTGACGGACATCCGCGACACGGCCGTCCTGTTGCGGCGCGGTAAATCACTGGAAACCTTCAAGCTGTATCCCAGCAGCAAGACCGACAACACGACCGATCGCAAGACCGACCGCAAGCAGGAGTAGAAGAAGTGGCCAAGCAACTCAATCAACACAAGGCGAGCATGTTCAAGATCAGTACGATGGCGGCTGTCATCAGCGTCAGCCTGGGCCTGGGCGGCTGCAATGTCGCGCCCGTCAAGCGCGACACCTACAATGCGATCACCGATGCCGTCAAGGGCGCGGCAGCCAGCACGGCGCCAGCGGCCCAGCCGGACGCCGTGGAAGCGGCGCTGCTGCCGCCCGTGGCAACCCTGGCCCAGCAATTGCCGAAGGCCCGCGCCGCGCTCGACGAGCGCTTCAACGTGGCCTTCAACAACGTGCCGGCGCGCCAGTTCTTCACCTCCATCGTGGCCGGCACGCGCTACAATATGCTGGTCCACCCCGACATCGGCGGCACGATTTCCGCCAACCTGAAGGATGTGACCCTGTTCCAGGCGCTCGACGCCGTGCGCGAACTGTACGGCTACGACTACAAGGTCGAGGGCACGCAGATCTACATCAAGCCCCTGACCATGCAGACGCGCTTGTTCCATGTCAATTACCTGACGGGCGCGCGCCGGGGCAGCTCCAACCTGCGCGTGTCGTCGACGTCGGTCGGTTCCGTGGGCTCGACCAGTTCGGGCGGCTTGGGCAACGGCCAGAATGGCAACCAGGGCAACAACCAGAATAACGACCAGAACCAGCAAACCAATGGGGGGCAGGGCGGCCGCACCCTCGATAGCAGCAACCTGACCACCTCGTCCACGGCAGACTTCTGGCCGGAATTGAAGGCGGCGCTGGAAGCCATCGTCGGCAGCAGCGACGGCGGCCGGCAAGTGGTGCTCAGCCCGCAATCGGGCGTGGTCGTCATCCGCGCCATGCCGGACGAGTTGCGCAATGTCGACATGTACCTGAAGGCCACGCAATTGTCCGTCGACCGCCAGGTGATCCTGGAGGCGAAGATCCTCGAAGTCGAGCTCAACGACAACACGCAGACGGGCATCAACTGGGCCTCGTTTGCCTCGATCAAGAGCGGCCACACGAACCGCATCTCGACGGGCTTCATCCAGCCGGGCGGCACCCTGGCGCCGCTGCCGTTCAATGGCGGCCAGCCGCCCAACATGACGAATGGCAGCGGCTTGACGGCCAGCAGCGGCTTTGGCCTCAGCTCGGCGGCGAACTCGGCCGGTTCCATGTTCGGCCTGGCTTTCCAGACGGCTAATTTCGCCGCCATGATTTCCTTCCTGGAATCGCAAGGCTCCGTGCACGTGCTGTCGAGCCCGCGCATCGCCACCATGAATAACCAGAAGGCCGTGCTGAAGATCGGCACGGACGAGTTTTACGTGACGGGCGTGTCGACCACCACCAACACCACGGCCAGCGGCGCCACCACCAGCCCCAACGTGACCTTGCAACCGTTCTTTTCCGGCGTGGTGCTGGACGTGACGCCGCAGATCGATGCGGATGGCAACATCATCCTGCACGTGCACCCGTCCGTCAGCCAGGTGTCGACCATCAGCAAGGAAATCGACCTGGGCAGCGCCGGTTCGCTGAAACTGCCGCTGGCCGCCTCCAGCACGTCCGAGATGGACAGCATGGTGCGCAGCCAGGATGGACGCATCGTCGCGATCGGCGGCCTGATGCGCCAGGCCACCACGGCGGACCGCTCGCAGGTGCCGGGCGCGGGCGACATTCCCGTGCTGGGCGCGCTGTTCCGCAACACGGGGCAGGTGATCCAGAAGCGCGAACTGGTGGTGCTGATCAAGCCCACCATCGTCGATGGCGCGAACAGCTGGAACGAGGACTTGCTCGATGCGGGCAAGCGCATCGAGGCGCTCGACCCGCGCCGTCCAGCGGAGCGGCGTTAAATGTACCAGGCCCATTTCGGCTTGCGCGAGGCGCCGTTCGGCCTCACACCCGATACCAGTTTCTTCTTCAACGGCCCGCAGTCGCAAAAGGCGCTCAACACCCTGCTGGTGGCGGCGCGCAATGGCGAGGGTTTCATCAAGATCACTGGCGAAGTGGGCACGGGCAAGACTTTTCTGTGCCGCAAGTTCATGCAGTCCCTGGGGCCGGACTTCGTCACGGCCTACATCCCGAATCCGAACCTGCCGCCCCGTTCGCTGATCCTGGCGCTGGCCGAGGACCTCGATGTCTTGCTGGAAAAAGATATCGAGCAGCACCAGCTGCTGCGCGCCATCAATCTGCGCCTGCTGAATCTGGCGGCGCAGGGCCGGCGCGTGCTGCTGTGCCTGGACGAGGCGCAGGCGATTCCCGTCGACAGCCTGGAAGCGCTGCGCCTGCTGACGAATCTGGAAACGGAAAAGCGCAAGCTGCTGCAGATCGTGCTGTTCGGCCAGCCCGAGCTGGACGTCAAGCTGGCCCTGCCGGAAATCCGCCAGCTGGCGCAGCGCATCACCTTTCACTATCACCTGGGGCCGCTGTCGCGCGACGACGTGGACTTCTATGTGGCGCACCGGCTGCGCGTGGCGGGCTTCGACGGCGCGCGCCTGTTCAGCCGCGGCGGCGTGGCGCGCCTGTACACGGCGTCCGGCGGCATCCCCCGCCTGATCAACATCATGGCGCACAAGGCGCTGATGGTGGCGTATGGCGAAGGGCGGCAGCAGGTCAGCGGCCGCCACGTGGCGCTGGCCGCCAGCGACACCCTGGCCAGCAAGCCCCGTTTTTGGCACCGCCCCTGGCCGTGGCTGGCCGGCGCCGGCGTGCTGGCCGCCGCCTGCGGCGTGAGCTGGACCTTATTGAACCGATGACGAAGATGAGCCTGTAGATGAGCCTGATTAACAAGATGTTGCAAGATCTCGATGCCCGCGGCACCCCCGATGGACGCGGCGACGCGGGCGGCATCCGCTCCGTGCCCGAACGCGAGCGGTGCGTTTCGCGCGCGCTGGTCTTCGGCGGCGCGGCCGGCCTGACGGCCGCCGCCATCGCCCTGGGCTGGGTCTACCTGAAGCGCCCGCCCGTGCCGCCGGTGCTGGTCAATGTGGCCGGCACGCCGGTATTGACTCCCGTATCGGCCCCCGTACCTGCTCCTGTCGCGGTCCCGGCGCCTGCCGCCGTGGTACCAGTGCCGGTGGTGGCCGCAGCGGCGCCCGCCGTCGCGGCGGAACCCGAGCCCGTGTTCCAGGCCCGAGAGGCCGTCCCCATATCCGTCAAGGCGCGTCCAGAGGAGTTGCGCCGCATCACGGAAAAACCCGCCAAGCCTGCCGCCGCGCCCGTGGTGACGCTGGCGGCGCCCGCCGCCAGCGAGCGCATCGTCGACGGCAAGCAAGTCACGCCGCAGCAGCGCGTGGAAAATGAATACCGGCGCGCGCTGGCCCAGTTGCAGGACGGCCGCGTCTCCGACGCCATGCTGGCCTTGCAGCAGACCCTGCAGCTGGACCCGCGCCACCAGGGCGCGCGCGAAACCCTGGTGCGCCTGCTGCTCGAAGCGCAGCGCCCCGACGAGGCGGCCCGCCAGCTGCAGCTGAGCCTGGCGCTGGACCCGAAACAGCCGGCGCAGGCAATGATGCTGGCCCGCTTGCAGCTGGATAAACCCAATGGCGGCACGGCCGCCCTCGACACCTTGACGCGCAGCTTGCCGTACGCCGCCGACAACGGCGAATACCACGCCTTCCTGGCCGGCGTGCTGCAGCGCGAGCAGCGCTACGGCGCAGCGGCGGAACACTACCAGCTGGCCCTGCAGGCGGCGCCCGACAACAGCGTCTGGTGGATGGGCCTGGGGATAGCCTTGCAAGCCGACAAGCACCCGGCCCAGGCGCGCCAGGCCTTCGAGCGGGCCAAGGGCTTGCAAACCCTGTCGCCCCAGCTGCAGGCGTTTGTCGAGCGCAAGCTGGCGCAGCTGACGGCGGCGAAGTAGCCGCCACCGATCGTCAGACGCTTGCATCGGCCGGAGCAAGCCTTGTATCCAAGCACCGTGAAAATTGAGCGGGTCTTTCCCATCCGGCGCAGTAACAGCCGGCATGGGATGTCGACGCAGTCTGGTTTCGCCACCGCCAGCAGCCGGCATTATTCGTTCACGCTTCCGGGCTGGCCGGCGATTGAAGCTGGCATGGAAATTACCGCAGTCCTCGAGCGGGACGGCGACTGGGCAGCGCTGCGAGGCTGGCTGAATCACACCACGGGCGAAGTCGTGGCGCCGACACGCGGCGACCTGATTTTTCCATTGCTCGTCAGCTTACTGATGACGGCCTCAGTCTCCAACGCGTGGAGCGAAGCGGGGCCTTTCCTGATATTTTTGCTGTATGTTTTGCTGTGTGGCTTGCCTCTGGGATACTTCCTGCGGCGGGCGAATCGCGTGCGGCAGGCGTCGGCGGCCCTGACTGTCCTGGCGGTCCCGGCGTGCTGACGCGTACTGCTTCATTGTTCACCCTGGCATGCCCGATGCCGGGCTGCCATCACCATGTCATGGAGAATGCCGTTTGAAATTGCACAATTTAAAACCTGCCGGCCTGCTGGTCGCCTTCTGCTGCGTGTTCAACAGCGCCCTCGCCGCGCCCGCCAGCGCGCCTGCCAGCTACGTTCTTGAGAATACGGAAGTGCGCGACATCCGCGCGCAAGCCTTGAAGCGCGACTACCAGGTGTACGTGGCCTTGCCCGATTCCTATCGGCAGGGCAATAAGCGCTATCCGGTGCTGTTCGTCGTCGATGCCAATTATGCATTTCCCGTCGTGCGCAATATCGCGCAGCGCCTGAACAAGCATGCGGGGATGGAGGAAGTCATCGTGGTCGGCCTGTCGTACGCGAATGGCGATGGCGGCGTGTACAGCCGCCGCCGCGATTACACGCCCACCACGCCGCGCAAGCACGACTACCGCTCGGACATGCCGGGACGGCAGCCGGCGTTCGGCGAAGCGAAGGCGTATGGCCAGTTCGTCTCGGGCGAAGTGTTTCCCTTCATCGCGCAGCACTACCGCGCGAACATGCAGCGCAAGGTGTTTATCGGCCACTCGTACGGCAGCCTGCTGGGCCTGCAATTTTTGCTGACGGAACCGCGCACCTTCGAGCATTACATCCTCGGCAGCCCGTCGCTGTGGTACGACGCCGGCGTGATGTTCGACCGCGAGCAGGCGTATGCCGCCAGCCACAAGGACTTGCCCGCGTCCGTCTTCTTCGGCATCGGCGGCCTGGAAAGGCTGGCGGCGGGCAAGAAGCGTTCGCGCTCGGAAGAGGACGCCGACATGGTGGCCGACTTGCGCGAATTCGACGGGAAGTTGACATCGCACAAGTTCCCCGGCTTGAAAACCCGTTTGCGCGTCTTCGCGGATGAAGATCACGCGAGCGTGTTTCCTTTCGTGCTCACGCATGGCTTGCGGGCGTACTTGACGTCCGCAAAATGAAGGGCGCTCACGGGCGCATCAATGCCGGCAGGATCAGCTTGGTCAGCAATTTTTCGCTGAGGCCATGGGCGTCGCGCACCTGGAAGCTGGTCGTGGTGATAACGACCACGGCACCGAGTTCCGGCAGGACGAGCACTTTATTGCCGCCGGAGCCCGCCATCCCGTAGCTTTGTACCGTGCGGCCATTGGCCGTGAACGGTTGCAGCCACCACAGGTAGCCGTAGTCCATGCCTTCGCGCGCGTTGGCGTGGGGGGCGATCGAGCGCTTGACCCATTCGGCCGGCATCACCTGCTTGCCATGCCAGCGCCCGCCGTCAAGGTAGAGCTGGCCAAGCTTCATCAGATCCACGCTGCGCAGCTGCAAGCCGCCGCCCGTCATGGCGCTGCCCTTGGGCTGGAATTGCCATTTCACCTTGTCGATGCCAAGCGGCTTGAACAGGTTGGCGGCGGCGAAGTCCGGCACACCCTGGCCGCTCGCCTTTTCAAGCAGCGGCCCCAGCAGGGTTACGCCGGCCGTGCAATAGCTCCAGGCGCGGCCATACGGCGATTGCTCGGGGCGGGGCTGCCATTCGGGAAAGCCGCGGATCGGCAGGTCCGCCACGAAGCGGCTCCAGTCCTCCACCAGATACATGCGCTCTTCGTTGCCGCGCGAATGCTGGTTGTCGTCGTCGCATTCAAGCAGCGAGCTCATGGTCAGGAAATCCTCGACCGTGATCTTGTCCTTGCGCGGGTCGGCATGGGCCAGCGGGCGCAGTTCCGGAAAGTAGGGCAGGACGGGGGTGTCGGCACGCAAGAACTTGCGCTCGATGGCCAGGCCGACCAGCATGCCGGCCACCGTCTTGCCAACCGAGCGCGTGTTGCGCAGGCTTTCGGCGCCATCCTTGTCGAAGTAGTGTTCGTAGAGCAGCTTGCCATGCTGCGCCACGACGACGCTGGTGATCTGCTTGTAGTCGCCCGCTTCGATGGCGCTGGTGACGCCGTCCAGTTCGCCCGCGTGGACGCTGCTGCCGAAGGCCAGAAGAAGGGGAAGGTATCGTAACATGGGTGTGCTCCGGGGGTGGAAAAGGACAGTCTAGTCTTGCAATCTGGGCATTGTCTTGAACGTTTGAAACATTTGGCGGCGATAGTTGCTGGGAGTCATGCCGTAGCGGGCCTGGAAGGCGCGGCTCATGTGGCTCTGGTCGGCAAAGCCCACGCTCAGCGCCACGTCGGCCATGCTCAGTTCCGGGCGGCCCAGCAAACCGCAGGCCTGGTCGACGCGGCGCCAGCGCAGCAGCTCGCCCGGCGAGCAGCCCCAGGCCTGGCGGAACACGCGGGCCAGGTGCACGGGATGCACGTCCAGGGCGGCGGCCACGTCGGCGATGCGCAGATGCGTGTCATTGGCCAGGTCCATCACGGCTTCATAGGCCTGGTGGGCCCAGCCGGGCAGGGCGGGGCGCGCCTGCCGGGGCGCCTTGTGCAGGCTGGCCAGCATTTCCCATGCGCCCGCTTCGAGCAGGGCGCCATCGCCGCCGCGGCCGACTTCGCGCGCGAGCCGGAACGCGGCGGCCGCGCTGGCCGTATCGCGCAACATGGTGGCGCACTCCTGGGCCGCATACAATTCCTCGGCGCCCGACAGCAGGGCGGGGTCGAGCGATACCGTCATGAAACTGCCCTTTCCATCGACGAAGCGGTCGCGGTGCGTCGTGCCGGCAGGATTGAAGACGAGGGTGGGCGAAGGCGCGCGCGGCGGGGCGTGCAGGGCGCTGGAAATATACGTGCCGGACAGGACGAAGACGAAATGGGCATCGTCATGCCGGTGCGTTTCGACTTCATCCTCGCCACGCGTGGCCTTCAGGCGGCGGATATCGAAAATGCTGCCGCGCGCGCCGTGATGCACGTCGCCATAGAATTGGCCGGACTTGAACTGGATTGGAGTGGTCATGCTGGCATGGTAGGTGCGGCCGTCCTGACATGCGAGCGCGGGGCGACGAATGGCGCCAGGCGCAGGATGAACGGTCGATACGGGGGCATGCACGGCATGCCGGACGGCAGCATCGGGCCGGCTTTGCACAGCCGCTGGCAGGCGTGCAAGGGGGCTGGGGTGGGTATGTGTAAAATTTGCGCAGCGTTCAGATGTCGTCATCGATACGTCGTCATCGATACTGGATCGCGCCAGGGGCGAGCCGCTGGAATGCCGGGCGCTGCCCGCCAGGCAGTGCCAGCTTCGTCATGAACTCTCCGACCGCCGGAAGCGGTCATCGATAAGGTCAGGTGCAATGCGTACATTGAATGAATTACTGGATAGTGAAGACCCGGCGTTTCCGCTGATACGGCAATGGGCCAGCGAGGCCGACATCCCGGTGGAATTGCTGCCGCCGTCGGCCGGCAGGGAAGATGTGCTGCTGAGCCTGCAGGTCACCACGCGTTCGCCCCTGGGCGCGATCGCCTATGAAACGGGAGGCATCCTGGTGGACGATGGCTGGCTCCGGATATTGGGCTCCGGACATGGCAAGCTCGGCCGTAACATTGCTACGTGGAACGAAGGAAAGGCCGACGGTTTTCTGCTGGTGGCCGACGACGTGCTGGGCGGCTTTTTTGCCATCAACGGCGGTGCGCTCGGGCCGGACCAGGGCAAGCTGTATTACCTGGCTCCCGAGACACTGGCGTGGGAAGGGCTGGAGATCGGCTTCACGGCATTTGTCGAATGGGCCTTTACCCGCCAGTTGCGGCAGTTTTACGGCCGGCAGCCCGGCGATGCGGAGGACTTTGACGAATTGCCCCTGTCCGGCGATCTATGCCTGAATTTTTATCCATTTCTGTGGACGCAGGAAGGTTCCCTCAAGACCAGTTCGCGGCGCGCCATGCCGGTGGAAGAGCAGTGGGCGCTCAACCTTGATCTGCAACAGAAGTTGCTGGATGCTCCTGCGGGCACGAGCTGAGGCGGGTTTACAAGCGCGCTTCGTCGCCCCACACATGGCGCATGCTGAAATGCAGGCCGGCATCGTCTTCGTGCAGCGAGGAAACGATGGCGAACTGGCTGTTGCCCGTGTCGCGCGGTGGCATCTGCGCCAGCTCGGCGGCGGCCAGCGGCACGCCTTGCGCGTCACTGAGCGGGTGGACATGGGTGGCGCCCCGCTGCGTGACGACGCCCAGTTCGCCGCTGCGCAGGCGCACTAACGTCCCGGGCGGATATTTTCCCAGCAAGTTGACGAATTGTTCGCCCAGCAGCGGGTCGATGGGCACGCCCTGGTCGAGGAAGATGTGCTGCAGGGCCTGGTCGGGCACGATGGAACGCCGGTAGTTGCGCGCGGAAACGCGGGCGCAATAGCGGTCGGCCAGGCCGATCAGCTTGGCGTTTTGCAGGATTTCATCGGCCGTGCGGCCCTGCGGATAGCCGCTGCCGTCGTCGTTTTCATGGTGCAGCAGCACGCAGCTCAGCCATTCCTCGTCATCGACGCCCGCGCAGCGCAGCAGTTCCGTGCTTTCCTGCGGATGCTGGCGCACGATGCGCATCTCTTCGTCGTTCAAGGGGCCGCGCCGGTCCTGGAAGCTGTCGTGGTGGCGCAGCATGCCCACGTTCATCGTCAGCGCGGCCGCGCCGATCAGCAGCAGCTCATCGTGGGACTTGTGCATGCTGCGGCCCACCAGCATGGCCAGCAGGGCCGTCTCGATGCAGTGGCGCACGGCGTAGCTGCCGGCGATCTGGTTGAGCAGGATGCTGGCCAGCGCGATGTCGGCATCGTGTTCGAGCGCGCGCAGCAGTTCGCGGGCGATGTCGCGCACGTCGCGCTCGGCATTGTTTTCGCTGCGCAAGTCGAGCAGCAGGCGGTCCAGGCGCTGCGCCGCCTCGTTCAGCAGGCGCAGCACGGACGGCTGGTCCGGTGCGCCCACGTACAGGCCCAGCTGCAGCAAACGGCCCAGCTGCGTGCCGTCCGTGATGATCTGTCCCTTGCGTAGTTGCGGGCCAGCACTATGGTCCGCCAGAAAAAGATCCCAGGGCAGGGGTTCGCCGGGAACCAGGTCGGCGGGGCCGATGCGACGCTGTACCATGCTGTCTTCCTTTGCTCCGCCGCAGCGAAGCCATGTTCAGTGCTCGGTTATATGCTGCGCAGGCGCTCCAGCGCCAGGCGCAAGGTGTCGTCCTGCTTGGCAAAGCAGAAGCGCACGATGCCCGACTCCTTGCCCTGCGCGTAAAACGCGGAGACAGGGATGGCGGCCACCTTGATCTCGGTCGTCAGCCATGCGGCGAACTGCGCTTCGGTCTCTTGCGAAATGGCATCGTAGCGCACGCACTGGAAATACGTGCCGTCGGCCGGCAGCAGGGTGAAGCGGCTGCCCGCCAGGCCGTCGCGGAACAGATCGCGCTTGCGCTGGTAAAACGCGGGCAAGTCCAGGTAGGGCTGCGGGTCGGCCATGTAGCCGGCGATGCCGTGCTGCATGGGCGTGTTGACGGTAAATACGTTGTACTGGTGCACCTTGCGAAATTCCGCCGTCAGGGCTGCTGGCGCGGCCACGTAGCCCACTTTCCAGCCCGTCACGTGATACGTCTTGCCGAAGCTGGAGACGATGAAGCTGCGCGCCGCCAGTTCCGCGTTGCGGCTCAGGGACGCGTGCGGCACGCCGTCGTACACCATGTGCTCATAGACTTCGTCGGACAGGATCAGGATCTGCGTGCCGCGCACGATGTCGGCCAGCGCCGCCACGTCGGCAGGGCGCAAGATCGTGCCCGTCGGATTGTGCGGCGTATTGATGATGATCAAGCGCGTCTTGCTGCTGACGGCAGCGGCCAGCTTGTCCCACGGCACGCTGTAGCCTTGTTCACCCACTTGCATGGACACCAGCACGGGCACGCCGCCGGCCAGCGCGATGGCGGGCAAATAGCTGTCGTAGGCCGGTTCGATGACGATGACTTCGTCGCCCGGGTGGACGCAGCACAGGATGGCCGTGGTGAGCGCCTGCGTGGCGCCGGCCGTGACGGTGATTTCCGTGCCCGCATCGTAGGCGTGGCCGTACAGGCGGGCGATCTTTGCGGCAATCGCTACGCGCAAGGGCGCGGCGCCCGTCATCATCGGATACTGGTTGTGGCCGGCGCGCATGGCGTCGCTGACCAGCTCGACCAGGGCCGGGTCGCAACCGAAGTCGGGAAAGCCCTGGCCCAGGTTGACGGCGCCATGCTGGGCCGCCAGGCTGGACATGCGGGTAAACACGGTGGTGCCCACCAGAGGCAAACGGGTGGTCAGGGTGGGCGTCAGGTGGGGCAGGGACGGGCTGTTCATGAACGGTAGGGCCGCGGTGCGGAAAGTGGAATCATGTCCCATTCTAGCGCAGCGCGTGGCGTTCCGTGCAGGCCTCGATGGCTCAGCTTGCCAAGCTCCAGCCTTCCGGCACCATGATCTTGAACATGCCGGCCTTGGCCGTCTTGCGGGCCAGTTTCAGCAGCGCCTTGTCCTTGGTGATGAGCATGTCGGCGCTGGCGTCGCGTGCCAGTTCGAGGAATTTCTGGTCGTCCTTGTCCGTGCAGACGGGCAGGCGCACGCCGGACACGGGCGGCGCCACGACGGTGATGTGGGCATCGAAGCGGGCGGCGGCAACGGCGCGGCTGGCTTCATCGAGCGGCAGGTGTTTGTAGTGCAATACGACAAGATATTCCGCGCGGCAATCCTCGCGCGTGATGGCTTGCACGGCGCCGCTTTCCATGGCCGCCAGCAGGGGCGCCCAGCGCGGGTCGTTGAAGACGAACAGGTCGAGGCAAACGTTGGTGTCGAGGACGAGTTTTTGTGGAGCAGGTATCATGTCGGCAATTCTATTCTGTAGTGATAATTTATGTTGATCGTGCTTTCGCCCGCCAAGAGTCTCGACCTGGAGACGCCGCCAACCACTTCCTTGCACAGCACCCCCGATTTTCTCGACCATTCCGCCCAGCTGATCGAGCGCATGCGCCAGTTTTCGCCGGCCGAAGTGGGTAGCCTGATGGGCATTTCCGACGCCTTGTCCGCCCTCAACGTGGCCCGCTACGCGTCCTGGACTCCCAAACTGGCCGAAGCGCGCCAGGCCATCATGGCCTTCAACGGCGACGTGTATGCCGGTTTCGAGGCGCGCAGCCTGCAGCCGTCCCAGCTCGACTATGCCCAGTCGCGCGTGCGCATCCTGTCGGGCCTGTACGGCTTGCTGCGTCCGCTGGACCTGATCCATCCGCACCGCCTGGAAATGGGCACGCGTTTGTCGACGGCGCGCGGCAAGGATCTGTATGCGTTCTGGGGCGACACCATCACCAATGGCCTGAACCGCACGGCCAGGGAGCAGGGCGCGAAGGTGCTGGTCAATCTTGCATCCGAAGAATATTTCAAATCTGTCAAGCCGCGCCAGCTGGACGTGCCCGTCATCGCGCCCGTGTTCGAGGACTGGAAGAACGGCAAGTATAAGATCATCTCGTTCTACGCCAAGCGCGCGCGCGGCATGCTGGCCCGCTATGCGGCCGTCAACGCCATCCGCGACCCGGAACAGCTGAAGCAGTTCGACGTCGACGGCTACGGTTTCGTGCCGGAAGCGTCGAACGATACCAGCTGGGTATTTAGACGCAAAGTGGGCGAATAAGCGCGCATGAATCGGTAAAGCCTCCTCGTTGCAAAAGCCGGGGTCGTACCCTGAGGGTATGACCCCGGTCCTTGCTTTTGGGGTTGAAGCAAGAAAAAAAACCGGGCTAGCCCGGTTTTTTATTGCAGCTTACTTACTGCCAGAATTTCCACCACTTGCGTTCCTTGTTCACCCCTTCCGGGCTGAGGAATGCCGTGTTCGGGTAGTTCTTGGTCAGCACGCGCAAAGCGTCGTCGCGCAAGTCGGTCAAGCCCAGCTTGTCATACGAGCGGTACATGATGAACAGCGCTTCTTCGATGGCAGGCGAGGCGGCAAAGTCGCTGATCGTCGTTTGCGCGCGGTTGGCAGCGGCCAGGTAGGCGCCGCGGCGGTAGTAATAGCGGGCCACGTGGACTTCGTATTTCGCCATCGCATCGATCAGATAGTTCATGCGGGCCAGCGAATCGGGCGCGTACTTGCTATTTGGGAACTTGTCGACCAGTTGCTTGAAGGCGGCAAACGCTTCGCGCGTGGCTTTCGGATCGCGCTCGGTCGGGTCTTGCTCGTACAGGAAGTTCAGGAAGCTGATCTGGTCGTTAAAGCTGATCAAGCCCCGCAAGTAGTACATATAGTCCACATTGGCGTGGTTCGGATGCAACTTGATGAAGCGTTCGACGGCGGCCAATGCCTGAGCCTGGTCTCCCGACTTATAATACGCGTAAGCGATCTCCATCTGCGCTTGCAGAGCATAGTTGCCGAAAGGATAGTTAGCCTCCAGCTTCTGGAACAGGCCGATTGCAGCTTCATAGTGCTGCCCGGCCATTTCTTCACGCGCCTCCGAGTATAATTTCGTAACGGACCAGTTTTTGGTCTCATCCACTTTTTCAGGCAACAAGCTGCAAGCGGACATGCCGAGCAGAACGACTGAAGCGACTACCAACGATAATTTTTTTTGCATGACGTTTTGCAAGAAGGTTTTAACCAAGATTTTACAATAGGCTGATTATAGCCGATGGGAATGCTGTGATATTAACTCCGAAGCCTAATTTGGCTGACCCCGCGTTTGACTCCCTTTCTGACCATGCTGCCGAAGAGGCGTTTGACGGCGATTTTGCCGCCGACGACGTCTTCGAGGAAATGGCCCCGATTACATTGGAACTGACGCCGGACGCCTGCGGCCACCGCCTCGATAAAGTCATCTCCAAGCTGGTGCCGCAATACTCGCGCAGCCGCTTGCAATTGTGGCTGGAAGCCGGTTTCGTGACCGTGGACGGAAAAGTTGCCAAACGCAACATGACCGCCTATGGCGACGAGAAGATCGTCATTCTGCCGCAAAGCGCGCCGGAAGACGAGGCTTTTAAGCCGGAAGCGATGGAATTGAACATCGTGCACGAAGATGAGCATATCATCGTGATCAACAAACCGGCCGGACTGGTCGTGCATCCGGGCCCCGGCAACTGGTCGGGCACCCTGCTCAACGGCCTGCTGCACCACTGCCCGCAACTGGCCGGCGTGCCGCGCGCCGGCATCGTGCACCGCCTGGACAAGGATACCAGCGGCCTGATGGTGGTCGGCAAGACCCTCGCTTCGCAAACGGACCTGGTGCGCCAGCTGCAGGCGCGCACCGTCAAGCGCGAATATTTCGCCCTCGTGTGGGGCACGCCGAAGGCGGCGGGCACCATCGATGCGTCGATCGCGCGCCACCCGCGCGACCGGGTCAAGATGGCCGTCTCGGAAAACTTCACGGCCAAGCCCGCCATCACGCACTATGAATTGATCGGCAGCGGCGAACTCGACCGCCGTCCCGTGAGCCTGATGCAATGTCGCCTGGAAACTGGCCGCACGCACCAGATCCGCGTGCACATGCAGCATCTGGGCTTTGCGCTGGTCGGCGACTATGTATATGGCAAGCAGCACCTGGTGTCCGTGTTCTCGCGCCAGGCGCTGCAGGCGCGCCGCCTGGGCCTCGTGCATCCGGCCACCCTGGAAGCGTGCGAGTGGATCGTGCCGCTGGCCGACGACTTCGCGGAATTGATCGCCACCGCCGGTATTCCCGAGCCGGAACAAGCCTGATGACGGCACCGTTGTCTTGCCTGATTCCCCATTGGCCCGGCTTGCCCGCCAACGTGGGCGCGCTGGCGACCGGGCGCGCGGGCGGCGTCAGCCAGGCAGCATATGGTGACGGGCAGGGCGGCGGCGGCTTGAACCTGGGTACGCACGTGGGCGACGACCCCGCGCACGTGGCGGCCAACCGCGCGCGCCTGGCCGCCATGCTGCCGTCGCAGCCGGCCTGGCTGTCGCAGGTGCATGGCGTGGCCGTGGCCGATGCCGGCAAGCTGGACGGGTGCGTGCCCGATGCCGATGCCAGCATCGCCACGCAGGCGGGCGCCGTGTGCGTGGTGATGACGGCCGATTGCCTGCCCGTGCTGTTCAGTTCAAGCGACGGCCTGGTCGTCGGCGCGGCCCACGCGGGCTGGCGGGGCCTGGCCAACGGCGTCTTGCAGCGCACGCTGGCATCGATGCGGGCGCAGGGCGCGACGGATATCCTCGCCTGGCTGGGGCCGGCCATTGGTCCGCAGCAATTCGAGGTGGGGCACGACGTGCTGCAGGCGTTTCAAGACGGCGCGCGCGATGATGCCGAGCGGCAAGTGCTGTCCGCCGCGTTCACCGCCATCGCTGGCAAGCCGGGCAAGTACCTGGCCGATATCTACGGCCTGGCGCGCACCATGCTGCTGCGCGATGGCGTGGCGCAGGTGGCGGGCGGGGAATACTGCACCGTCAGCGATGCGGCGCAGTTTTACTCCTACCGGCGCGATGGCATTACGGGAAGACAGGCCAGCTTGATCTGGCGCAAATAATCTGCACGGCAGGCACTTATGTGTCTGCCGTTTTTGTTTTATCGTCTGCTGAGGCATGCGCGCGGGCTTGCATGTCTGCGATACGCTGGGCCTGGCGTTTGCGTCGCCGCGAGCCCGTCAGATAGAATAGGATGGACAGGGGGATGACGCAGTACAGCACGAAGGTCATCACCCCGGCGACGATGGACGGTTCCGTCAGCGCCATGAGGCCGACGACGTAGATCCAGGCAACAGCGGTCATGAGCATCATGAGTGGTGGCAGTGAGTAAAAGTTTGCATGCAGGTGGCCCAGAAGTAATTATTTATTAATTCTTGAATGGATTTATATAGCTATGAATATGCCCGATCCTCAAATGATGACCAAGGAATGGATGGCGCAGATCAGCAATCCTGAGCAGTGGAAGACGTGGTTCAACATGGTACCGCAGCCCGCCGGCAATCCGATTGCCGGCATTTTGCAGGATGCGGGCGCCAGCATCAAGCCGGAAGCGATCGAGCAACTGAAAAATGCCTACGTGGCCAAGCTGACGGGCTTGTGGGTTGACTTTATGGCCGGCAAGACACCGGAACTGAAAGACCGCCGCTTCGCCGCGCCCGCCTGGCACGCCAGCCCCCTGTCGGCCTTCAATGCGGCAGCCTACCTGCTGAACGCGGAATTCCTCAGCGCCATGGCCGATGCCGTGGAGGCGACGCCGCACCAGAAGCAAAAGATTGCGTTTGCCGTGCAGCAAATCGTCGACGCCATGTCGCCCGCCAACTTCCTCGCCACCAATCCCGACGCCCAGCAAACCCTGATTGAAACCAAGGGCGAGAGCCTGGCCAAGGGCTTGAGCAATATGCTGGCCGACATGGGCAAGGGCCGCATCTCGCAGTCCGACGAATCGGCTTTCGAAGTGGGCCGCAACGTGGCCACCACGCCGGGCACCGTGGTGTTTGAAAACGCCCTGTTCCAGCTGCTCCAGTACACGCCGGCGACGGCCACGGTACACCAGCGGCCGCTGCTGATGGTGCCGCCGTGCATCAATAAATTCTATATCCTTGACTTGCAGCCGGAAAACTCGCTCGTGCGCTATGCGATAGAGCAGGGCAATACCGTGTTCCTGATGTCCTGGCGCAATCCGGACATGAGCATGCAGCATCTGACGTGGGACGATTATGTCGAGCAAGGCGTGATCGAAGCCATCAAGGTCACGCAGGACATTTCCGGCCAGGACAAGCTCAATATGTTCGGCTTTTGCGTGGGCGGCACCATCGTTTCGACGGCGCTGGCCGTGCTCAAGGCGCGGGGCGAGAATCCGGCCGCCAGCCTGACCCTGCTGACCACCTTCCTCGATTTCTGCGACACGGGCGCGCTCGACGTCTTTATCGACGAGCCGCAAGTGGCGCTGCGCGAGCAGACCCTGGCCAAGGGGGGGCTGATGTCGGGCCGCGACCTGGGCAGCACGTTCTCCAGCCTGCGGCCGAACGACCTCGTATGGAATTACGTGCAGTCGAACTACCTGAAGGGCAAGGAACCGCCCGCGTTCGACTTGCTGTACTGGAATGGCGACGGCACGGGCTTGCCGGGCCCCATGTTCTGCTGGTATCTGCGCAATACCTACCTGGAAAACAGCCTGAAAGTGCCGGGCAAGCTGACGGTGGCCGGCGAAAAGGTCGACCTGAGCAGCATCGACGCGCCCGCCTTCATCTACGGTTCGCGCGAAGACCATATCGTGCCCTGGGGCGCGGCGTATGCCAGCACGGCCTTGCTGAATCCGAAAAAACCGAAAGCCAACCGCTTCATCCTGGGTGCGTCGGGCCACATCGCCGGCGTGATCAACCCCGCGTCGAAGAAAAAGCGCAGTTACTGGAGCAATGACGCAGGCAAAGGCGCACGCGCGGCGAAAGCCAAGCCCTTGACGGCCGAGCAATGGATGGACGGCGCGACGGAGCACGCGGGCAGCTGGTGGCCCGAATGGGCGGCCTTCCTGGCCGAACATGGCGGCGCCCAGGTGAAGGCGCCGGGCAAGCCGGGCAACAAGCGCCACGCGGCAATCGAGCCCGCGCCGGGGCGGTATGTTAAAGTCAGGGCAGACTAGTTTATAAAAGCTGCTCGCCAGGCAAGGCCGGCGTAATCTCCGGTCTTGCCAAGAACTTACTTTTAGTTGCGTTGCAATAAATGCGGGAATCTACTACCCTGATGTGCAATAGAGCCGTTTTCCACTCTATAATGGAAAAAGTAGGCAGGTGCGAAAGCGGACCGACGTTCGCTTTTTTTTCGGATTAACTCTGTACGCGCTGCGGCGCAATAAGTGGAACTTGTGATGAGTAGTGCAAAAAAAAGTATGGACCGCCTGATTAAAAAATACCCCAACCGCCGTCTGTACGACACGCAAACCAGTTCCTACATCACCTTGACGGACGTCAAGCAGCTGGTGTTGGACAATGAAGTGTTTACCGTCGTCGATGCCAAATCCAATGAAGATTTGACGCGCAGCATTTTGCTGCAAATCATTCTGGAAGAGGAAGCGAATGGCGCGCCCATGTTCTCGAGCGGTGTGTTGTCGCAGATCATCCGCTACTATGGCCATGCCATGCAGGGCATGATGGGGTCCTACCTGGAAAAGAACGTGCAGGCGTTCACCGATATCCAGCACAAATTCACGGGCACGTCGGCCGGCAGTTTCGAAGGCAAGCCATTCAGCCCGGAAATGTGGACCCAGTTCATGAATGTCCAGGGCCCGATGATGCAAGGCATGATGAACAACTACATCGACCAGAGCAAGAGCCTGTTCGTGCAGATGCAGGAACAGATGCAGAACCAGAGCAAGAATCTGTTCGGCACCTTCCCGTTTGTGCCGCCGGTGCCGCCGACGGACAAAAAGTAAGCGATGCCAGACGCTCGCGGGCCATTTCGCGCCCGGGAGTTGTATTGGCGTCATCAAATCAGCATAGTTCTGCCAGCAAGGGGCGGCTCGGGGTACAATAGCCGATTCGCCTCACCATTTTACTAGCTGCCAACTATGTCTGAAATTCACCGTATTCCCGTTCCTTCCGCCAAGCCAGAGGCCATGCTGGCCATGCCAGGTGCGGCGCCGAAAGTGGGCTTTGTCTCGCTCGGCTGCCCGAAAGCGCTGGTCGACTCGGAACAAATCCTGACCCAACTGCGCGCCGAAGGCTACGAAACGGCGAAATCCTACGCTGGCGCCGATCTGGTGATCGTCAATACCTGCGGTTTTATCGATGCCGCCGTGCAAGAGTCGCTCGACGCCATCGGCGAAGCGCTGGCTGAAAACGGCAAAGTGATCGTCACCGGCTGCCTGGGCGCCAAGAAAGATGCTGCCGGCGACGACATCATCATGAAGGTGCACCCGAAAGTGTTGTCTGTTACGGGCCCGCACGCGCTGGCCGAAGTGATGGATTCCGTGCACTTGCACCTGCCGAAGCCGCATGCGCCTTTCCTCGACCTGCTGCCGCCGCAAGGCGTCAAGCTGACGCCGAAGCACTATGCCTACCTGAAAATTTCCGAAGGCTGCAACCACCGTTGCAGTTTCTGCATCATCCCGTCCATGCGCGGCGACCTCGTGTCGCGCCCGATCGGCGAGTTGATGATGGAAGCGGAAAACCTGTTCAAGTCCGGCGTCAAGGAATTGCTGGTCATTTCGCAAGACACGTCGGCGTATGGCGTGGACGTGAAATTCCGTTCCGGCTTCTGGAATGGCCGTCCCGTCAAGACGCACATGACGCAGCTGACGGAAGCGCTGGGCGAGCTGGCCAAGTCCTACGGCGCCTGGGTGCGCCTGCACTATGTGTACCCGTACCCGCACGTGGACCAGATCATTCCGATGATGAGCGGCGGCCACATCCTGCCATACCTGGACATTCCCATGCAGCACGCGCACCCTGACGTGCTGAAGCGCATGAAGCGTCCGGCCAGCGGCGAGAAAAACCTGGACCGCATCCAGGCCTGGCGCGCCATCAACCCGGACCTGACCATCCGCTCGACCTTCATCGCCGGTTTCCCTGGCGAAACAGAAGCGGAATTCGAGTACTTGCTGGACTTCCTCAAGGAAGCGCAGATCGACCGCCTGGGCTGCTTCGCGTATTCGCCCGTGGAAGGTGCGACGGCCAACGAAATCGCCAACCCCGTGCCGGAAGAAGTGCGCGAAGAGCGCCGCGGCCGCGTCATGCTGCTGCAGGAAGAAATTTCCCGCAAGCGCCTGCAAGCCAAGGTCGGCAAGACCGTGCGCGTGCTCATCGATGAAGTCACCCGCTCCGGCGGCGTGGGCCGCTCGTCCGCCGACGCGCCGGAAATCGATGGCGTCGTCTACGTGAAACCGCCGTTCGAACCGCACCGCAAGCTGGCCGTGGGCCAGTTCGTCGACGTGACCATCACCTCGGCCGATGCGCATGACCTGTGGGGCGCTGCGGAGTAAACAACGTCCATGCCGGCGTTGCGCTGCCTTGTCGTACAGCAAGTACTGCCTGCGGCAGCGCGCCTTGGCCTGAACGTTTTTACGCGGTGAAGATGATATCTGGGAAGGTGTAACACTCTGTCATACGTACGGCGTACGGGGCGTAAAGCCCTTACAATCAAGGCGGACCAGCTCAGACTGGCCCGCCTTTTTATTTGCCGACGACGCCATGACCACTATCAAATCCCCCCAGACGGCGCTGATCCACAGCGATTACCAGGCCCCGCAAGGCTTTGCCGCCTTTCCCAACGCCATCCACCATGCGTCCACCGTGCTGTTCAAGGACGTGGCGGCCATGCGCTCGGGCGACTGGAAAGAGAAGAATGCCTACACGTACGGCCTGCATGGCACGCCCACCACGTTCACCCTGGAAGCGCGGCTGGCCGAGATCGAAGGGGGCACGCACTGCCTGCTGGCGCCGTCAGGCCTGGCGGCCATCGCCATGGTCGACTTTGCCCTGCTGAAGACGGGCGATGATGTCTTGCTGCCGGAAAACATCTACAACCCGAACCGCGAACTGGGACGCTGGCTGTCGCAGGATTTCGGCATCACGGCCCGCTATTACGACCCGCTGATCGGCGCCGGCATCGCGGCCCTGATCCAGCCAAATACCAAACTCATCTGGACGGAAGCGCCCGGTTCCGTGACCATGGAAGTGCCGGACTTGCCCGCCATCTGCGCGGCCGCCCATGCGCGCGGCGTGCTGGTGGCCCTCGACAACACCTGGTCGGCGGGCCTGGCCCTGCGCGGTTTCGAGCTGGGCGTGGACCTCATCATGCAGGCGCTGACGAAATACCAGTCGGGCGGCTCGGACGTGCTGATGGGCGCCCTGATCACGCGCGAGCGGGCGCTGCACGAGCGCCTGGCACAGGCGCACATGCGTCTGGGCATGGGCGTGGGGGCCGATGACGCCTACCTGGTGCTGCGCGGCTTGCCCACCATGAAGCTGCGCTTCGACGCCCACGACGCGGGCGCGCGCACGGTGGCCGCCTGGCTCAAGGAGCGCAGCGAGATCGCCACGGTGTTGCATCCCGCTTTCGAAGATTGCCCGGGCCACGCCATCTGGCAGCGCGATTTCACGGGTGCGGGCGGCCTGTTTTCCGTGCTGTTCGACGCCCGCTATACGGAGCAGCAGACGGACCGCTTCGTCGATGCCTTGCAGTTGTTCAAGATTGGCTACAGCTGGGGTGGCGCGAACAGCCTGGTGATGCCGTACCGCATCGCCGCCATGCGCAAGGGCTGGAAGCTGCCGGGCCAGCTGGTGCGCCTGAACGTGGGACTGGAAGATCCGCAGGATCTGATCGCCGATATCGAACGGGCGTTCGCGGCGATGTAGGGGTGTGCGGGTCAGCGCAAAGGCTTGCCCGCACGCAACGTCAACCTTACATGGGCACGGGTTTGTTATTGTTCAGGTCGAGGAAGCCGCGCAGCAAGCGGTAGGCTTTCCACAGCCAGGCCACGCCCCACACGACGAGGGCCAGCGGAATGCCGATCAGCGTGATCCACAGGATGGCGCCGACGACGATCCAGGCCACATACCACCAGAAGGAACGGATCATCCAGCTGTGATGGCTGTACACGAAGGTCCCGGCCGCCTCGTCCCGCTTGACATAATTGATGATGAGCGGAATGAAGGAAAACGCGCCCAGCGAAAACACAAAGCTGGCGCCATGTATCAGGTACAACCACCAGGCCAGGTTCCTGGTCTGCTGGAGTTGGGTATCCAAAATAATCTCTTGTGACATGAAAGCTCCCGTCGTTGCTCAATTTTTAATTGTAACAAGCAAAGCGGCGCAGGGGCGCAGTCCATGAAAAAGGCAGAATACATTGTTGAAACGAGATCGCTATCCCACCTTGGCCGCGCGCGCCGGCGCATGGCTGCGCCGCGCCTTGCCGGCCTTGCTGCTGTGCGCCACGGCGGCCCATGCCGCGGGCGCCCCCCTGGCGACGGAGTTTGCCGCCGGCTTGAAGGAAGAGGGCCTGGCGGGCGCCGTCTGGAGTGAAGTCTTTCCCGATGGCACAGTGCGCACGGGCGCCGCCGGTGTGCGCGATGCCGCCAAGCAAATACCCATGCAGGCGGACACGCGCGTGCAAGTGGGTTCCGTGGGCAAGGTGGCGCTGGCGCTGGGCGTCCTGCGCCTGATCAGCGAAGACCGGCTCACGCTCGACACGCCCTTGCAGCAGGTATTGCCGGAACTGGCGCTGAAGAACCCGTGGCAGGCCAGCGACCCCGTGCGCATCCGCCACCTGCTGGCGCATACGTCCGGCCTCGACAACGTGCGTTTCTGGCAGGCGTTCAGCCTGGACCCCGCGCCGGACACGCCGCTGGCCGACGCTTTTGACGGCGGCCGCAACCTGCTGCGCGTGCGCGCGCGTCCCGGCAGCCGCTATGCGTATTCCAACATGGGCTATGGCTTGCTGGGCATGGTGATCGAGAAGGTCACGGGCCAGCCATATGAACGCTACCTCGATGCGCAGCTGCTGCAGCCGCTGGGCATGGCGGACAGCACGTTTGCCTTCGTTACGCAAATGAGCACGCAAACGAGCCCGCAACTGAGCGCGCAGGCGGGCCCGCCTGCGGACCCGCGCCTGGCCATGGGCCACTTCGAGCATGGCGTGGCGCAGGCGGCCGTGCCCCAGTATTTGCGTCCTGCCGCGCAATTTACCACCACGGCGGCCGACATGGGCAAGCTGGCGCAGTTCCTGATGGGCGACGGCAAGCTGCAGGGCCAGCGCTTCATCGACCTGGCGCTGATGGGCGCCTTGTCCGAGCCGGCCGGCACCGATGCGGCGCAGGCGGGCCTGGAAACGGGCCATGGCCTGGCCCTGGCCGTGCGCGACCGCCACAACGTGGTGGGCGCTTGCCACCCTGGCACGGCCGTGGGTTTTCGCGCCATGCTGTGCATCTACCCGGAGCAGGACAGCGCCTTCTTCGTGGCCTTCAATACGGATGCGGAAGCCGCCGACTATGAACGCTTCAACCGCCTGCTGCTGCGCGACCTGGAACTGCCCTTGCGCGCGCCGGCCCCGCACGGCACGCCCGCGCCCACGGTGGAAAACTGGCAGGGCGTCTACGTGCCGTCGCCCAGCTCCATGGCCAGCATGGCCTGGGTCGATGCCGTCTTCGGCTTCACGCGCCTGAAATGGGATGGCGAATCGCTGTTCCTGATCCCGTTCCAGGGCGAGCCGAAGGAACTGGAACCGGTGGGCGGCCTGCTGTTCCGCGCCAGCGACCGCAGCGCGCCGTCGCACGTGCTGCTGCAGGAAGATGGCAAGCATATCCTCAGCGACGGTTTGCGCAGCTATGAGCGCGCGTCGATGCTGCGCATGCTGGTGCTGTGGGGCAGCCTGGCCCTGGGCGCGGCGGGCTTGCTGTACGTGCTGCTGGTGGGCGCGTGGCGCGCCGCGCGGCGCAGCCTGGCGCGGGGCGACCATCTGTTCGCGCCCCTGCTGTCGATGCTGGCGCTGCTCCTGCCCGCGCCATTCTTTTACTTCCAGTCCTATCTGCGCCTGGGCGACGTCACCAGCGCCAGCGTGCTGCTGGCGCTGGCGACGGGCGCGCTGCCGCTGGCCATGGCGTTCGGCCTGGCCCGCTGCTGGCGCAGCCGGGGCACGGCGGCCGGGGCGGGCTCGCTGGCGAAATGGGACTGGGTGGCCTTGCTGGCGGCCTTGCAGCTGCTGCTGGTGCTGGCCTGGTGGGGCTTGCTGCCGCTGCGGCTGTGGCAGTTATAGTCCTGTAGAGCGCCGGAGCCAGGCCGGCAGCAGCCGGCGCCACCCGCGTCGCGCCGGCCCGGCCTTCTTGCCGTGCGCGGCGCGCTTGGCGCGGTAGCTGGCCGCCGCCATCTGCAGGCCGATGCAGTCCAGCGCCGCCATCGCATCCGCTTCCTGCGGCGACAAGCCATGCAGCAAGGCTTGCGCACGGGGCGCCAGCAGGAAGGCGGCACGCAGGGCATCGTCCGTGTACAGCCTGGCCAGGTAGGTTTCCAGTGCGGGAGAGCTCATGCGCGCCGCCCCGCGCGCAAGGCCGCGCGCGCCCGTTCCAGCTGGTCCAGCACATGCCCGAACGACGGGTAATTGCCGTCGCGTTCGACGATCACCGTCAAGGGCTGGGGCGCATGGCGCGCCAGCAAGGTCAGTAAATCGAAGACGGCGGGCGGCACGTCGTGCAGGTGGTCGTCCAGCAGGCGCTGGCCGCCGCCCGGCGCATCGACCCAGTGGCCGCCGCTCAGGTGCACGGCGCCCACCCTGTCCAGGGGCAGCCGCAGCAGCAGTTGCTCCGGCGCCTCGCCGAAATTGACGGCGTTCGCATACAGGTTGTGCAGGTCCAGCAGCAGCGGCACCTGCGCGCCGTCGAGGATGCGCGTCAGCCATGCGGCTTCGTCCAGCGTGCTGGCCGGCGGCTGGACCAGGGTGGCGATGTTTTCCATCAGGGGCGCGCTGCCGACAAGGCGCGTGGCCAGCCCGATATTGGCGATGGCGCCGGCGGCGCTGTGCGGCGTGCGCGGCGGCGCTGCCAGGTGGCCGATTTCGACGCCGCCCGCGCGCACGAAACTCAGGTGCTCGGACCACGATTCCGCTTGCACCGTCTGCATCAGGCGCGCCATCGCATGCAGGCGGCGCGGATCGGCGGGAATCGTCGACGCCAAGCCCATGCCGACGCCGTGCAGGCTCACCGGCACCTGGCGCGCCAGGCTGCACAAGGCGGCGATGCCGGCGCGCGGGGCGTGGTAATAATCGTCGGCGATCACTTCCAGCACATCGATGTGCGCCAGGTTCGACAGGATGCCGGCAGCCAGCTCGCCGCGCCAGCCCAGGCCCACGCGGTCGCGCGCGGCCCCCTTGTCAGCTGCCACAGCCGCCGCCACCGCCGCAGCCGCCGCAGCCGCTGCCGCAGGAAGAGCCGCCGCCATCGCCCGACGAGCCGCCGCCCGAGTCGCCCGTGCTGCCGGACGACGAGTCGCTGCCCGTGTTGTGCCGGGGCGCCGGGTACAGCTGGGCGACATACGCGTACACCGACGGCGGCAGGGCGCCGAGGCCGAAGATGGCCGCCAGCAGGGCCATGTCGGCGCTGTTGCCGCCCGCCTGCAGGCGCGACGAACGCATGTTCAGCCGGCCGAACAGCATGCGCAGGTCGGTCAGCAGCCGCTGCGCGCTCCAGCTGGACCGCCGCTTGCGCAAGCCGCGCAGCACGAGCAGGAATATCGCCAGCAGCAGCGCCAGGAACAGCAGGTTGTAGTGCTGGCGGCTGATGGCGATGACGGCCTTGGCGGCGGCCACCGTCAGCAGCAGCCAGTGCGCGGTCCACGTGATGCGTTCGCGCCGGCGCAGCAGCGGCGGGCCGACCAGCAGTTCCTGCTGCGTCAGGGTCTCCAGGTAGGCGCGGCACGAGGGCAGCATCTCGGCCTGCACGGCCAGTTCCTTGCTGTGGCCCTGGCGGCCCAGGTACAGCCGCAGCACGTCGCGTTCGATGTCATGGCTGGCGAAGCGCAGGCTGTCGGCGCTGGCCGTTTCCAGCAAGGGGCCGTCGGCGCGCAGCAAGCCGCGGTCGACCAGCACGATGGCGGCGATCTTCACCGCCTCGACGGCGCCGCCGCGCAGGAAGGCGATGCGGTAGGGATCGTCGGCCAGCGACAGCTGGGCGTGGGGATTGCGCAATTCCTGGCGGATCAGCAGCTCGCGCGCCAGATACAGCACGAGTACGCCGAAGAGCAGGTAGGCGAGCAGGAACCACGGCCCGCTCCAGTCGAACGGATTGGGGCCGTTCACCGCATCTGCTCCGCGTGCTCGCGCAAGCGTTCGGTAATCGCCATCAAGCCCGTAAAGGCGGGCAGGGCCTGCCCCGGCGCCAGGCGCGCCGTTTCGCGCGCCGCCGACATGGCTTGCAAGGCCGCGTGCAGGGCCGGTTCGCCCAGCTGGTCGACAAACGCTTCGAGCGCCTGCTTGCCCGGCTGCGGCGCCCGGCCTTCCAGCTGCGCCAGCGACGCTGCTGCCGAGCGCAACGGGCCGGCCGCGTCGGCGATGGCGCCGGCCAGCTGTTCTTCGTTCAGGCTCAAGAGCAGATACCGTTCACGCATGCGCAGCTGCTGGTTCAGCAGCACTTGCCGCAGGCGCCGCAGCACGGCGTCGCGGTTCGTGCGCAGGCTGGCAAAAGGGTCAACGCCATGCAGCACCTTGTGGCGCGCGATGATGTCGGCGAACTTGACGGCGAAGGCGTCGGCGGCCTGCGCCAATTCGCCTTCGAGCAGGAACATCACCTGCAGGTCGATGGCGGCATGCGCCAGGCGCAATGGCCCGCGCAGCGCATCGGCCGCGGGCGGCGTGAAGCGCTTGAGCAGGAGCAGCAGGTTGACGTCGGAGGTGGCGCGCACCTGGCCGTCGGCGGCCGAGCCAAACAGCACGGCGGCGACCAGGTCAGGGCCAAACGTGTTGTACGCGGCGGCGACAAACACCTCCAGGTGGCGTTGTATTTCTTCGGGCAGCGGTGGCGGCATGCGGTGTTCTTTCACGATGGGCTGGCGGGACGATCACAAGTTTGCAATATAGCAAAAATATGCGATCGTGCGCGCGCCGCCGGATGCCGCCGGATGCTGCTGGCTCAGGCCCGCATCAAATCATGCCAGTACGTTCAGCAAGCCATCGAGTCCCACGAAGTTCAGCGCCACGTCCGCCTGCGAGCGCACCACGGGCTTGGCGCGGAAGGCCACGGACAGGCCGGCGATGCCCATCATTTTCAGGTCGTTGGCGCCGTCGCCCATGACGATGGCTTCGGACGGGGAAATGCCCAGTTCCGCGCACACTCTTTCCACGGTGCGCTGTTTTTCCTCGGCGTCGACGATGCCCCCCAACACTTTGCCCGTCAGCTTGCCGTCGACGATTTCCAGTTCGTTCGCATGCGTGTAGTCGAGGCCCAGGCGCTCCTTCAGGCGCTGCGTGAAGAAGGTGAAGCCGCCCGACACCAGCAGGGTTTTCAGGCCCGCCTTCTGCACGGCCGCCAGCATGGCTTCCGCGCCCGGCGACAGTTTTAATCGTTCATCGTAGACGCGCTGCAGGGCCGACGCATCGAGGCCTTCGAGCAGGGCCACGCGCTGTTTCAGGCTGGAGCTGAAATCGAGTTCGCCCCGCATGGCCGCTTCCGTGACGGCCGCCACCTGCGGCTTCAAGCCCTGCATGTCGGCGATTTCATCGATGCACTCGATGGTGATCAGGGTCGAATCCATGTCCATCGCCACCAGCTTGAACTCGCTGAGTTCGCGCTGGCCCATCATGTAGGTGACATCCAGCTGCGCCGCCTGGGCCGCCACTTCGATGGTGGGGCGCAGCGCGGGCGAGTAGGCGATCTTCTCGCAGCGTACGGCGTTCGGGCCCAGGTGCGTGATGGACGTGGGCGCGGCCAGCGCGGCGATGCGCTCGAGGCGGGCGCTATCGCCGTCGAGGCCCTGCAGGATCAGATTCATGGTGATGGTCTTGGTATTGGTCATGGGTCAGCCCTGCATAAATGATAGGAATAGTCTAAACCGTCAATTGCTTGATGGTGGTCTTGATCTGCGTCACGCGCGCGGCCAGGTCCGGCATGGCGGCCGTGATCTTCAGCTTGTCCTGGCCATGCAGCTTGATATGGCGGTTCTTCTGGATCAAGCCGATGATGCGCATGGGGTCGATGGGCGGCTTGGCCATGAATTGCAGGGTCGCCGCCTCGCCATGCACGTCGATCTTGACGATGCCCACGGTCTTTGCCGCGATGCGCAGGCGGTGCGTCTCGACCAGGGCCTTGACGGCGTCGGGCAGCTTGCCGAAGCGGTCGATCAGCTCTTCCTGGATATCGTCGATCTTGTCCTGCGTGGCGCAGTTGGCCAGGCGCTTGTAGATCGACAGGCGCTCGTGCACGTCGCCGCAAAAATCCGCCGGCAGCAGGGCCGGCACGTGCAGGTTGATTTCCGTCGTCGAGGCCAGCGGCGCGGCCAGGTCCGGCTCCTTGCCCGCCTTGAGCGAGCGCACGGCTTCGTTCAGCATGTCCGAATACAGCTGGAAGCCGATTTCCGTCATCTCGCCCGACTGGCTCTCGCCCAGCACCTCGCCGGCGCCGCGGATTTCCAGGTCGTGCATGGCCAGGTAAAAGCCGCTGCCCAGTTCTTCCATCTGCTGGATGGCGTCCAGGCGGCGCTGCGCCAGTTTCGTCAAGCCCTGCACGTCGTGCACCAGCAGGTAGGCGTAGGCCTGGTGATGCGAGCGTCCGACCCGGCCGCGCAGCTGGTGCAGCTGCGCCAGGCCGAACTTGTCGGCGCGGTGCATGATGATGGTGTTCGCCGTCGGCACGTCGATGCCCGTCTCGATGATCGTCGTGCACAGCAAAATATTGAAGCGCTGGGCGACGAAGTCGCGCATGACCTTTTCCAGGTCGCGCTCGTGCATCTGGCCGTGCGCCACGGCGATGCGGGCTTCGGGCAGCAGTTCCGTCAGCATCGCCAGGCGGTTCTCGATGGTTTCCACCTCGTTGTGCAGGAAGTAGATCTGGCCGCCCCGTTTGAGTTCGCGCAGGCAGGCTTCGCGGATGATGGCTTCGCCTTCGCTGCGCACGAACGTCTTGATGGCCAGGCGCTTTTGCGGCGCCGTGGCGATGATGGAAAAGTCGCGCAGGCCCTCCAGCGCCATGCCCAGGGTGCGGGGGATGGGCGTGGCCGTCAGGGTCAGCACGTCCACTTCCGCGCGCAGGGCTTTCAGCGCTTCCTTCTGGCGCACGCCGAACCGGTGTTCCTCGTCGATGATGACCAGGCCCAGGCGGGTAAACTTCACGTCGTCGGACAGCAGCTTGTGCGTGCCGATGACGATGTCGATGGTGCCGTCGGCCATGCCCTTGAACGCCTGCGTGATCTCCTTGCCGCTGCGGAAGCGCGACAATTCCGCGATGCGCACGGGCCAGTCGGCGAAGCGGTCGGCAAAGGTTTGCGCATGCTGCTCGGCCAGCAGGGTGGTGGGCGCCAGGATGGCCACCTGCTTGCCGCCCATCACGGCGATGAAGGCGGCGCGCAAGGCCACTTCCGTCTTGCCGAAGCCGACGTCGCCGCACACGAGGCGGTCCATCGGCTTACCGGAAGTCATGTCCTTGATGACGTTGTGGATGGCCTCGGCCTGGTCCGGCGTTTCGTCGAAGCCGAAGCTGTCGGCGAAGCGCTGGTAGTCGTGCGCCGAGAATTCGAACGAGTGGCCCTGGCGCAGCGCGCGGCGCGCATACAGGTTGAGCAGCTCGGCGGCCGTGTCGCGCACCTGTTCGGCCGCGCGTTTTTTCGCTTTTTCCCACTGGCCCGAACCGAGCGAGTGCAGCGGCGCGTCTTCCGGCGAAGCGCCCGAATAGCGGGAAATGACGTGCAGCTGCGATACGGGCACGTACAGCTTGGTGTCCTTCGCGTATTCCAGGTGCAGGAATTCCGTCTCGCCTTCGCCCAGGTCCATGCTGGTCAGGCCCATGTAGCGCCCGATGCCGTGGTTGATGTGCACGACGGGGTCGCCGATCTTCAGTTCCGACAGGTCGCGCACCATCGACTCGACCTGCGTCACGCCTTCCTGTTTCCTGGTGCCGACCCTGCGGCCGGAGCCGGCATACAGCTCCGTCTCCGTGATGAAGGATAGATTGCCTTCCGGCGTGAACAGTTCGAAGCCCGCATGCAGCGGCGCCACGCCCAGCATCAGCTTGGCGCTTGATTGCAAAAAGCCGTCGCAGCCTTCCACGGGCGCCAGCTGCAGGTCGTATTCGGTGAAGTACTGCTGCAGGGTTTCGCGGCGGCCGTTCGTTTCGGCGCAGATCATCACGCGGCGGCCCGCTTGCAGCAGGTAGCTGCGCAGGTTGGCCAGCGGATCGTCGGCGCGGCGGTTGACGGCGATGTTCGGCACGGGCGCCGACAGTTCGGACGCCAGCGCATCGTTCGACTTGGCGATCGCCAGGCGCGGATACGGCTTGGCCAGGCCGAAGAACTGTTCGTCCGACAGGAACAGCGATTCGGGCGGCAAAATCGGCCGCTCGCGGTCCGCCTTCAGGAAGCGGTAGCGCGACTGCGTGTCGGTCCAGAAGCGCCCGATGGCAGAGTCGATCTCGCCCACCAGGGCCAGCGAGGCGTCGGGCGGCAGGTAGTCGAACAGGGTGGCCGTCTGTTCGAAGAACAGGGGCAGATAGTATTCGATGCCGGCCGAGGCGATGCCGCTGCTGATGTCCTTGTAGACGACGGAGCGCGATGGGTCGCCTTCGAACTGTTCGCGCCAGCGGTTGCGGAACGTGGTGCGGGCCGCTTCGTCCATGGGGAATTCGCGCCCCGGCAGCAAGCGTACCTCGTGCACGGGATACAGCGAGCGCTGGGTGTCGGCGTCGAACGTGCGGATGGTCTCGATGGTGTCGCCGAACAGGTCGAGCCGGTAGGGCAGGGCCGAACCCATGGGGAACAGGTCGAGCAGGCCGCCGCGCACCGAGTATTCGCCGGGCGACATCACTTGCGAGACATGGCTGTAGCCGGCCAGGGTCAGCTGCGACTTCAATCGCGCCTCGTCGAGCTTTTCGCCCTTCTTGAAGAAGAAGGTGTAGGCGGCCAGGAAGGACGGCGGCGCCAGGCGCACCAGCGCCGTGGTGGCCGGCACGATCAGCACGTCGCACTGGCGCGTCTGGATTTCGTGCAGGGTGGCCAGGCGCTCGGAAACCAGGTCCTGGTGCGGCGAAAAGGCGTCGTAGGGCAGGGTTTCCCAGTCCGGCAGCAGATGGCAGCGCAGCTGCGCGCCGCCGAACCACGGGATTTCATCGAGCAGGCGCTGGCCGTCGCTGGCCTGCGCCACCACCACGGCCAGCATCTGGCCCCGCGCTTTCAAGGCCAAAGCGGCCAGCGCCAGGGCATAGGCGTCGGATGAACCATACAGGGCGGGCAGCGCGTAGCGGTTGCCGGGCTTGGGGAGGGCTTTTGTTAAGTCTAAGGACATGCAGGCGATGACACTAGTGGCAGAGGCAGTTGAGTGGGACAGCTGTGGTGCGCGCCGCGCCGCCAGTGACGGCGCTGACAGGCAGGATTATAGACCATCACTTATATCTCCGCGCTTGAGAAAACCGTCGCGAGCGGCAGTGATTTGTGGCCGAGAAGCGCAACTGTGCTTGAGCACAGTGAGCATCGCAGGCCGCAAAGCACGACGCGCAGCAGGTTTTATCCTGCGCGGACATTGGCGATGCCGAACGGCACGTGGACCATGGGGATGGTGCCGCCCGCCGATTTCAGGTGGCTCAGTTGGTCGTCGAAGAAGATATGCGGCTTGAACACGGCCAGCACGCGCGATTTGTCCATGCCGCCCAGGAAAAACGTCTCGTCGGCCGCCACGCCCCAGCTTTTCAGGGTCGTCACCACGCGCTCGTGCGAGGGCGCGTTGCGCGCCGTGATGATGGCGATGCGCAGGATCTTTTTATAGCCGGGGTCGCGCCGCTGCGCCCTTTCTTCCAGGCGCTGCATGGTGGCCAGCTTCTGGAACAGGCCGGCCAGCGGGCCGGGGCGGTGCGGCGTGCCCACGTTCAGGGTTTCATGGGCGTGGAATTCATCGACGTCGTTGTTGCGCTTGAACACGGTTTCCGCTTCGTCGTCCGCGATCACGCCATCGAAATCGAAGGCCACGCGCAGCTCTTCGTCGTTTTCGTCGTCTTCCGTGCGCGACGGCAGCACCAGGCCGGCCGGATAGTCGCAGGCCAGCGCGCTGCGCACGTCGTCCTCGTTCGCGCTGAGGAAGAGCGAGGCGTTGAAGGCGGGCAGGTAGGGATACGGCGACTGGCCCGTCATGAAGGCCGCGCGCGAAATATCGAGGCCGTAGTGGGCGATGCTGTGCATGACGCGCAAGCCCGTTTCCGGCGAGTTGCGCGAAAATAGCACCACTTCCACGGGCGACTGGCGTGGATAGTGCTTGTTGATGTTCAGGAAACGGCGGATGAAGGGGAAGGCCACGCCGCGCGGCAGTACCGTGTCGATATGCGCTTCCTGATACTTGCGGTATTCCTCGGGGCCGTTGTCGAGGTAGACCTGGTGCGATTCGGCCAGGTCGAACAGGGCGCTGGAAGCGACCCCGATCACCAGTTTGTGTTCGATAGGATATGCCATGGTCTGCCTGTGGTTAGCTTGTTGCTCATCTTATACGACTATCAACTGCGCAGCCAATAGGGGCAGGGCAGGATTTCTTGCCCCAAAGCGCGGTATTTCCCCATTCGGGGATGGCGCTGTGCAAGGCGCGCCACAGTAAAGAAATAAATCTTGTTTTGTATCAAGTATGTATCAGCCAGAAACATCTTTTTCCACTATGCTTCCAGTTATAAAATCTAGCCAATTGTAACGAAGCGTTTGCCCCATCCCCGCCGCCTTTATACAAGTGTCAGCCGTTTTACTCGAACATGCCAGCCCCAACCTCGCCAGCAGTCGTCGTGACTTTATAAAGGACCTAGCCATGTTTAAGAATTTACTGATCAAATGGAAGTTGGCGACGCTCGTTGCCGTGATGATGGCGGCCCTGCTGGTCGTCGGCATCTGCGGCTATTCGGGCATCGCCACCGTGGGCGACGCCGTCAATGAAATCGGCGTGGTGCGCCTGCCGTCGATCCAGGGCCTGATGATGATGAGCGAGGGCCAGACGGCCGTTGCCGCCGCCACCCTGACGGCCGCCATCTACGAAAACAATTATCAGGCGCAGGACAAGTTCGCGGAAGCGCTGCAGCTGCGCACCAAGGCCTGGAGCAATATCGAGGCGGGCCGCAAACTGTACGAGCCGCTGCCGCAAACGCCCGCGGAAGCCGTGCTGTGGAAGCGCTTCCTGGAAGAGTGGGCGGCCTGGAAGGGCGACGACGACAAGGTGCGCGCCATCCTGCGCCAGCTGGCCGACAACCGCGACGAGCAGCAGCAAAAGACCCTGTTCGTGGCCTTCTACAAGCAGTACCAGGATTCGCGCAGCCTGTTCGGCAAGGCCGAAGCCACGCTCAACGAGATCATCAAGCTCAATAACGGCGTGGCCGACGCCGGCGTCAAGGATGGCAGCGCGGCCGTCGTGCGCTCGGAAAGCCTGATGCTGGTCATGGGCTTGCTGGCATCGGCGCTGGGCATCGGCTGCGCCGCCTACATCACGCGTGCCATCACGCAGCCCATCAATTCGGCCGTGAAAGTGGCGCAGACGGTGGCCTCGGGCGACCTGACCAGCCGGATCGAGGTGCACACGACGGAAGAAACGGGCCAGCTGCTGCAGGCGCTGAAGGACATGAACACCAGCCTGGTGAACATCGTCGGCCAGGTGCGCGGCGGCACGGAGACGATCGCCACGGCGTCGTCGCAGATCGCCAGCGGCAACCTGGACCTGTCTTCGCGCACGGAAGAGCAGGCCAGTTCGCTGGAAGAGACTGCGTCGTCGATGGAAGAGCTGACGTCCACCGTGCGGCAGAATGCCGACAATGCCCAGCAGGCCAACCAGCTGGCGCTGAGCGCTTCCGGCGTCGCCGTCAAGGGCGGCGAGGTGGTGGGCAAGGTGGTCGAGACCATGGATGCCATCAACGATTCCTCGCGCAAGATCGTCGACATCATTTCCGTCATCGACGGCATCGCCTTCCAGACGAATATCCTGGCCCTGAACGCGGCCGTGGAAGCGGCGCGCGCGGGCGAGCAGGGGCGCGGCTTTGCCGTGGTGGCCACCGAGGTGCGCAATCTGGCCCAAAGATCCGCTGGCGCAGCGAAAGAAATCAAGACCCTGATCGGCGACTCCGTGGTGGCCGTCGACGCGGGCAGCAAGCTGGTGGCCGAGGCGGGCAGCACGATGGCCGAAATCGTCTCCAGCGTGCAGCGCGTGACGGACATCATGGCGGAAATCAGCCTGGCGACGCAGGAGCAAAGCTCGGGCATCGACCAGATCAACCAGGCCATCGGCCAGATGGACCAGGTGACGCAGCAGAATGCGGCCCTGGTGGAAGAGGCGGCCGCCGCGGCCGAATCCCTGCAGGAGCAATCGGGCCAGCTGGCCGAAGTGGTCAGCGTCTTCAAGCTCGATGGCGCACAGGCGACCGCCGCGCGCGCAAACGCGAGCGCAAAGCCGGCCGCGCCGCGCGCCGTGGCG
>NZ_WFLL01000045.1:0-45399 GCF_009208755.1 Janthinobacterium sp. FT14W
GCCGCGGCGGGCGGCGCGGGCGGCTGCTGCGCCGCGGCGCGGCTGGCCTCTTCGCGGCGCGCCCGTTCCTGCTCGGCGCGATAGGCCGCCTCCGCCTTGGCGACGATGGCCTTGCGCTGCAATTCCTGGTGTTCCTGCAAGGCCGTGGCGGCATCGGCTTCGCGGCGCGCGCGCAACTGGCCCCGCAGCGCTTCCTTGCGCAGCTTGCGCGCCTCTTCCGCTTCGAAATGGCGCTGCGCTTCCTGTTCCCGGCGCAGCTTGTCCTGTCGCTGCTTTTCCAGCGCAGCCGCCTGGATTTCCGCCTTGCGCCGCTGGTCCAGCTCTTCCTGGCGCACGCGCGCCTCTTTCAGCGCCGCTTCGCGGGCCTGTTCCGCGGCCAGCGCCGCCTCCTTCTGCTGCTGCGCCGCGCGCGCCTGCTGCTGGCGCGCCTGTTCCGCCAGCTCTTCGGGCGACGGGCCGGCCGCGCGCTCCAGCCCTTCCAGCAAGGCCTGCACCGATTGGGGCCGCAGTTCCGCCGTCAGGGAAAAACCGTTCTGCAGCACTTGCCACTGCGCGGCATTGAGCGCCTGCGGCGCCGAGGGCAGATGGCTGGCGCTGCGCGCATCGTCGAACGGCATGCGCCCTTCCAGCATCTGGTAAATCATCACGGCCACCGCATACACGTCCAGGCGCGGGCTGGGCTGGCGCTGGTGCGTGCCCGACTCCGGCGCGCGATAACCGTGCGTGCCCGCATTCGGCGTTTCCAGCGCCAGGCTGCTGCCCGCATTGCGCACGCGCGAGGCGATGCCGTAATCGAGCAGCTTGATGTCGCCTTTCGCCGTCAGGAAGACATTGCCCGGCTTGATGTCGCGGTGCACCAGCTTGTGCTTTTCCCACGCGTACGACAGGGCCTCGGCCACCGGCTGCAGCAGTTCCTGCACCGTGGACAGGGGCAGCGCGCCCTCGCGCCCCAGGTAATGCTCGAGATCTTCGCCATCGAGGCATTCCATGATGATGAAATAGCTGGCCGTGGCCGGGTCCTGCGCCCACTCGTAGACGCGCACGATGTTTTCATGCGCGAGCTTGCGCGCCTGCGTGGCTTCCTCGATCAGCAGCTTGGCGTGCGTGGCGCTCTGCGTCAGCTGCGGCGGCAAGATCTTCAGCGCCACCATTTCGCTGCTGCCCAGTTCCGCGTGCGTGGCCAGGTCGGTGGCTTGCCACACCTGCCCCATGCCGCCCGTGCCGATCAGCCGTTCGAGCCGGTAGCGGCGGTTTTGCGGACCGATTTCCTGGCCCGTCATGAAGCCCAGTTCCGTGCCCTGGCGTACGGGCAGCGGCGCGGGCGTGGCGCCGGGCGGCGCGTACTCGGCGTCGAGGATGGCGTTCTTGCGGCGTTCAAATTCCTGCTCGCTGAGCAGCCCGTCGTCGTGGAGGGCGCGCAGTTCCCGCAGTTTGTCTCGTGCTTTTTGCATCATCTGGGGTGAAACGCTTCCATCAAGGCTGCAGGGCGGCGCCGCAGGCGGCGCAGAATTTATCTTCGGGATGGCCCGCGCGCTGCGCATGGCCGTTCTTGCAGCGCGCCGGCGCGACGGCGGCAGCGCCTGGCTGCAGCGCCTGCGCCACGGCCACGCCCAGCTGCGCCTGCGCCGACAGGCCATGCGCGTGCGCCGCATTCTGCAAATTGATCAGGTCCAGCTGCTGGCGCCGTTCGCGTTCCGCCTGGCCTTCCAGGTAGCTGCGTTCCTGCGCCGCGCTGTCCTGCGCCATGCGCAGCGCGTCCAGCGGCGCGACGCTGTTCTCGGCCGCCGCCAGCGCCGCCAGCGCGTGGATCTGCTCGGCGCTCATGCCCGCCTGCAGCTGCACCTTCAGCACTTGCGCCAGCGCGGCCGCGTTCTGCCCGGCGGCCATGGCCACCTTGCCCGTGTCGCTCAGGGAGCCGATTTTCTCGATGCGGTCGATGTCGATGCGCGCCAGTTCGGCCGCATGCGCCTGCTGCGCCAGCAGGGCTTCGTATTCGCCCTTCCAGCGCGCGTAATCGCTTTCGCGCTGCTGCGCCATGGCCAGCAGATCGCGCTGCCATTGCGCTTCCTGTTCCAGCTGGCGCAGCTGCTGGCGCTGTTCCTCGATGGCCAGCGCGTCGAGCTGCGCCAGCTGCGCTTGCTGCTGCAGCTGGCGCGCGTGCACGCCATCGGCCTCGATGGTGCGCAGCAGTTTTTCCTGCTGCGCGATGGCGTCCTCGCGCGCGCCGCCGCGCCGCAGCGCCGCCACCTTTTCCGCGATTTCCGCCGCCTGCACCTGGGCCGCCTCGTCCTTGTGCGCCTCGGCGCGCAGCAGTTCGCGCTGGCGCGCCAGCTGCATCTGGTCTTCCCACTCCTGCACCCGCTCCGCTTCGCGCTTGCGCGCCGCATTGGCCAGCATCAGGCCCTGCCAGGCGGCCTGGTGCTGCTCCGCTTCCAGCTGCGCCTCGCGCCGGGCCGCATCCGCTTCCGCCTGGCGCAGGCGCGCCAGCTGGGTGCGGCGCCCCGTCTCGTCATCGATCAGCAGCGCGCTCTCGATCTGCTGCGCGATCGACTGCAAGTGGACCTGATGGGTAAAACGCTGCTGCGCCAGCTGGATCTGTTCGCGCCCATGCAGCTGCGACAGTTCCAGCTCGCTGCGCATCTTGATGGCGGCCAGCGCCCGCACGTGTTCCCAGTTGGCCGCTTCCTCGGTGCGCTGCGCGCCCTTCTGCGCCAGTTCCTGTTCCAGCTCGCCCAGCGCCAGCGCGGCGCCGTGGTCGAGCGCCTGGCGCCGCGATTTCGCTTCCAGGATGCGGCCATACAGGTCGATCTGGCGTCCGCGCAGCGCTTGCAGGCGCTCCGCTTCCTGGTGATTCAACTCCGCCTTTTCCACCGCCGCATCCTGCTGCAGTTCGGCGCGCCGGTGCGCATGGCGCGCCGCCAGCTCTTCGCGGCGGATGCGCTGCCACTCTTCCTCGTCATACAGCTGGTCGAGCTGCTTCATGCGCTCCAGGCTGTGCTGCTCCAGCGCCTGCGCCGGCGCGCCGCCCAGCCACAGGGTGCCGATGGCGGCGTCGCCGTCGCCCTCGCGCTTGTCGTGCCGCAGGCTCAGCGTTTCCACACGGGCCACGGCCAGGCCGCTGGGCGCCAGGCGCTGCGTCAGGGCCGATTGCAGGCGTTCGTTCAATTCGGGCCGCAGGTCGGCATTCGCATCCATCTCGCGCAGCGCGCGGCTGCCGATGAATTCCAGCGCAATCTGGCGCACGGACGGCAGCAGCAAGGCGTGCAGGTGGGCGCGCGTGACGGCGCCCGGCGCGCGCATGAACTGGCGCGCGAATGCATCGGGCTGGCCCAGCGCGATCTCCACGCGCAGGGAGGCGGCGATGCCCAGCAGTTCCGTACTGGCCAGGCCCGGCAAGTCGAATTCCAGGCTGACGGCGTCGGCGCGCGCGATCAGCACTTCGGCCGGGCGCGCCGGCAGCAGCGCGGGCAGGCGGGCAAAGAAGGCGGCGCTGTCGTAGTCGCCGGCCGGTATCGAGGTGAAAGCGTCCGATTGCACGATCCAGGCGCGCGACTCGGCAGGCACCTGCAGGCGGCGCGCCGCGCTGCCGAACAGCGAGGACAGTTCGCGCACGCCAAAGAACAGCGCCAGTTGCCCATCAGCAAGATGCCATTGATTGGCATGCAGCACCGCATCGCTGTCGGGGGCGCCCAGCGACAAGCCGCATTGCGCGCAATAGCCGGCGGCAGCGCCGTTCTTGTGCTCGCAGCGGGGGCAGCGGGCGCCGCCAAAACCAAACAATTGGAACATGTGTGACTCCTGATGAGAATTATTGTGTGCGCAACCCCGCTGCTGTGCCGATTCTAGCAGGACAGCTGGCGCCGCACCTGCCGCGCGCCGCGCGTGCACGACACGGCGCACAACACTGTGCAGTGTCAAATAATGCCATAGGGCAATTGCATTCATATGCACGGATACAGGGCTAATTAGGCCTCAATTCAAGCGGTCGCCCGCCAGCCCCGTGCGCAGGCATTTCAACGCCGTTTTTTTGCAGGCCATCCCGCCAAAACCACGGCTGGTCGCATCCGCATGGCGCCGCGGCGCGCGCATGGCTACAGTGCAGACATACCCACCCGCCACCCGAAAGGAACGATCATGAAAACCCTGAAAAACATGGAAGCCATTTTCACCGTCGCCGTCGCCATCGCCTGCGGTGCCAGCTATGCCAGCTTCACCCAGCCAGCGGCGGCCAAAGCGGCCGCTACGGCGCAGGCCGGCGCCAGCCCCGTGGTGGTGGTCAGCGCCAAGCGCCTGACGGAACAGGAAAAGAAAATCTCGCTGATCGAAGAACGGCAAGCCTTGCTGGGCAACGCCACCGCCAGCACCCTGTGAGCCGCCCATGCCGACTCCACGCCGCCTGGCGCACTGCCGATAGGCGCCGCGCCAGGCCGCCATTTGCCTCCGATTTGTATCTGCCACGGATACACGGACACACAGCATTGTGTCAATTGTAATAAGTTGAATCAAAGGCGATCCGCTCGCCCGCAAGCGCCTATAGTCCATTTCACGCAATCACCGAAATGGAGCACACCATGAAACCCATCACACTCTACGCAGCAGCCATGCTTGCCATCAGCACCGCAGCCTTCCTGCCCGCGCAGGCGATGGCACAGAACCAGCTCGGCGTCAGCATTGTCATCGGTAGCGCTCCGCCTCCGCCCCGCTTTGAAAGCGTGCCCGCGCCGCGCGCCGGCTATGTATGGGCGCCCGGCTACTGGAACTGGGATGGCCAGCGCCATGTCTGGACCGGCGGCGAATGGCTGCGCGAACGGGGCGGCAACCAGTACCGCCGCGCCGCCTGGATACAGGAAAACAACCGCTGGCGCCTGGACCGTGGCGGCTGGGTCGCCGCGCAAGTGCAGCCCGTGCGCTATGACGAGATCCGCATCGCCCCGCCGCCGCCGCGCCGCGAAGCCATCCCGCGCGCCCGCCACGGCTACATCTGGGCGCCCGGCCACTGGGAATGGCGCAGCCAGCGCTACGCCTGGACACCCGGCGTGTGGATCGCCGAACGTCCCGGCTTTGTGTATGCGCCGCCCGCCTGGAACCAGCGCGACGGCCGCTGGCAGATGGAGCAGGGCCGCTGGTCGCCACGGGGCCCGAACGGCGACCGTGACCGCGACGGCATCCCCAACCGCTATGACCGCGACAATGGCAACCGCCACGACCGCGATGGCGACGGCATCCCGAACCGCGACGACCGCCGTCCCGACAACCCGCGCCGCAGCTAGGCAGCATTGACACCAAGGCCACCGTTCGCGGTGGCCTTGTCATTTTCCCGACACATCCGTGTATTAACATCGCGCGACGATCAATCACACTGCGCGAGAAAGATTCACGATGGCGATGGAAACTGCCGGCTTTACCTACGGTTCGGACACCTCGGGCCTGGTCTGGGGCTTCCTGTTTGGCCGCGACGCCCCCCCGCTGGCGCTCGATTCGACGGCCGCACTGGCCTGGCTGGCCGACGGCGCGGCCCGGCCGGCGCAGGAATTCGTCTGGCTGCACTTCAATCTGTCGCATGCGGCCAGCGAAAAATGGCTGATGACGCATACGCAGCTGGCCGACGAATTCTATGAAACCCTGCACCAGGGTTCCCGTTCGACGCGCATCGAACAGGCGGAAAACACCCTGATCGCCGTGGTCAACGATGTGGTGCACAATTTTTCGTTCGAAGCGTCCGACATTTCCACCATGTGGGCCAGCGTGGCGCAAAACCTCGTCATCACGGCGCGCCGCGCGCCGCTGCAGTCGATCGAGCGCCTGCGCCAGGCCGTCATCAAGAACCACGAACCGATCCGCTCGTCGGTGGAACTGCTGATCCACCTGCTGCGCGACCAGGCCGACGTGCTGGTCAACATCGTGCGCGACGCCGTGGCCAGGGTCGACGATATCGAGGACCACTTGCTGGCCGGGCGCCTGGTGCCGAAGCGCGAAGACCTGGGCGCCATGCGGCGCGTGCTGGTGCGGCTGCAGCGCCTGCTGGCGCCGGAACCGGCCGCCCTGTTCCGCCTGCTGCAACGTCCGCCCGCATGGGTATCCGAACTGGACAGCCTGGAACTGCGCCAGTCGACGGAGGAATTTTCCGTGGTCCTCAGCGATATGTCGTCCTTGCAGGAACGCATCAAGTTGCTGCAGGAAGAGATTGCCGCCAGCGTCAACGAGGAAAACAGCCGCAGCCTGTTCGTGCTGACCATCGTCACCGTACTGGCCTTGCCGATCAACATCATCGCCGGCATGCTGGGCATGAACGTGGGGGGTATTCCGCTGGCCCAGCACCCGCAGGGCTTCTGGATCATCGTTGCCATCATCGTCACGTTCACGGTCGTGGCTGGATGGCTGGTGGTGCGCGTGCAACGCAATAGTTGATTATTGGAAACACGGCCTGGCAGGCGAACGGCAGGCGCCGTCCGCCGTCACTGCTTGCCGCGCTTAGCGGTGGTATTCGCCAGCCCGTTCAGGCTGGTACACGATTTCCTCGATCTTCACCTTCACCACGCCGCCCGGCATGGGCCAGGCGATGCTGTCGCCGACGGACAGGCCCAGCAGCGCGCTACCGACGGGCGCCAGCACGGAAATGCGGTCGGCCTGGCCTTCCACGTCCTTCGGATACACGAGCGTCAGGCAGAATTCTTCCTTGTTTTCCACCGTGAAGCGCACGGTGGAATTCATCGTCACGACGGTCGGAGGGATTTCCTGCGGCTCCAGCACTTCGGCGCGGCCCAGCTCGTCCAGCAGGGCGGCCTTGTCCGGCGACAGATTATTACCCAAGGCATACAACAACGCTTCCAGTCGTTCCAGGTCCTGTGACGACAAAATAATTTTTGGTTTTTTTTCCAAGATATCCTCACTATTTATCATTAGGGCGACGTCCGGTTTTGCCGGCGGCGAGTTACTTGCGCGCGCGAGGCAAAACAAACAGCATCAGAACGTCCATCATCAGCGGATTATGGACGAACTCGCGGAGCAAGGCCATAGCGTTCTCGCATTCTTCATTAAAATTTATTAAAATCAATGACTTGCAATGGCTTATGCAGACAGGTAGTTAATCCGTTCCACGCCCGCCCGCGGCACGAAGTTATTCTTCATGACATTTTGTTTACCATCGGCATGTTTTTACGAGGAAAAAACCAGCCGGCAAAAAAAGGATTAAAATTCAAGTACGATTATTATTAGAAAGACACGCCCCGTTTTTTCCGCCTGTCTTGCCCCCTTGCCTGCCGCCACCGGCCCGCGGCACGGACAATAAATTGCCGCGTGCCCTGTACTTTCACGCTGCAAAATGACAATATGTCGGCCTTAACAACACGTTGAGAGTTCCGGCTCACTTCGGCTTTCATCAGACTGGAACGTAAAGTATGGCAGGGCGAGGCGGGATCACAGGGGGCGGCGGCAAGCGGGGCCGGCAGGAGAATGCGTCATGATGGCGCCATTGATGCTGCCCTCGGTGCAGTGGCGCGGCGACCGGATTGCCCGGCTGAACCTGCTGGCCGCGGCCGCCATGCTGGCCATGGCCAGCCTGCTGCTCATCCTCTTCCAGTGGTATTCCCTCCAGGCATCGTTCCAGCGCAACCTGCGCATCCAGGCCGACATGCTGGCGCCCGCCGCCGCCCTGGCCCTGCGCCAGGACAACCCTCTTGCGGCGCAACAGCTGCTCGCCCCCCTCGCCGCCGCTCCGCATGTGCAGCAAGCGCTGCTCTACAGCCCGTACGGCGCGCCGTTTGCCCGCTACGCGCGCAGCGGCAGCGATGCCGCCCCCGCGGCGCCGCGCGCCGGCATGCAGACCGATTACCTGGGCGGCCATGCCGCCCTCCTCCAGACCTTGCCCGGCGGCGGCGCGCTGTACCTGCGCGCCAGCCTGGCGCCGCTATACGTGAGCCTGGCGCAATTTTCCGCCTTCACCCTGCTGGTCTGCCTGTGTGCATTCGGCCTGACGGTCCTGATGGTGCGCCGCACGCGCGCCGCCGCCCAGCACGCGGAAAACCATCTGCACTACCTGGCCCACGTCGACCCCGTCACCCAGCTGCCGAACCGCCATGAATTCAACGACGCCCTGGCCTACGCGCTGGCCCGCGCCGACCGCCAGGACAGCAGCGTGGGCCTGCTGCTGCTGGACCTGGACAATTTCAAGGTGGTCAACGATACGCTGGGCCACCACTGCGGCGACCAGCTGCTCAAGCTGGTGTCCGAACGGCTGGTGGCCATCCTGCGCGGCACCGACATCATCTGCCGCATCGGCGGCGACGAATTCGTCGTCATCGTCGAACCGGCCGACGACGCCTCGGAAATGGCCAGCGTGGCGCGCAAGATCCTCGCCGTGCTGGCCGAACCGTTCGCCCTCGAAGGCCACCAGCTGTATGTCAGCGCCAGCATCGGCGTGAGCCTGTACCCGTTCGACGCGCAGGATGTGGCCACCCTGACGCGCAACGCCGACACGGCCATGTACCACGCCAAGCACCAGGGCAAGAACCGCTACGCCGTATTCCAGTCCGAGATGGAGCTGCGCGCGCAGCGCCGCCTGCGCATGGAAGCGAACCTGCGCCGCGCGCTGCAGAATGAGGAACTATATCTGCACTACCAGCCGCAGATCGACCTGCGCAGCGGGCGCATCGTCGGCGTGGAAGCGCTGATCCGCTGGCACTGCCGCGAAATGGGACAGCTGAGCCCCAGCGAATTCATCCCCGTGGCCGAGGAAAGCGGCATCATCGCCGACCTGGGGCGCTGGGTGCTGCAAAGCGCCTGCCGCCAGGCCGCTGCCTGGTGCAAGGCGGGCTTGCTCGATTCGCTCGAGCACGTGGCCGTCAACCTGTCGGCCTGCCAGGCGCGCGACCCGGGCCTGATGGACGATATCCACGCCATCCTGCACGAAACGCAGCTGCCGCATGGCTTGCTGGAGCTGGAAATCACGGAAGGGGTATTGATGGACAATGTCCACGCCAACGTGGAACTGATGCGGCGCCTGCAGGACACGGGCATCCACCTGTCGATCGACGATTTCGGCACCGGCTATTCCTCGATGTCGTATCTGAAACGCCTGCCCATCGACCAGCTGAAGATCGACCGCAGCTTCGTGCACGACCTGCCCGGCGAGGGCGAGGCCATCGTCACGGCCATCATCGCCATGGCGCACAGCCTGCATCTGAAAGTGGTGGCCGAAGGCGTGGAAACGCTGCAACAGGTGGAGTTTTTGCGCAAGGCGGGCTGCGACAATGCGCAGGGCTTCTTCTTTGCCCGTCCCATGACGGCGGCGCAGCTGACGGCATTGCTGCTGGAGCGGCGCGACTGGAGTACGCGCACGATCCTGCCGGCGTAAAAAAAGGGCAGAACTGCCTGTTCTGCCCTTGGCGCCTACTGCATATTCATCAAGCCAATTTTGCCGAATGCTCGCGCGTGGCGTGGAACGTCAGCTTCGGCCAGCGCTCTTCCGTCAAACGCAGGTTCACGCCCGACGTGGCCAGGTAGGCCATGTTGCCGGCCGCATCGTAGGCCACGTTGTGGCCCAGCGCGTTCTCGAAATCCTGCAGGATGCGCTTGTCGTCGCAGCTGACCCAGCGGGCGCTGCTGATGCTGGTGCCTTCGAACACGGCATCCACGCCATACTCGTTGAGCAGGCGGCTGGCCACCACTTCGAACTGCAGCACGCCGACGGCGCCCAATACCAGTTCGCCGCCCTGCACCGGCTTGAAGACCTGCACCGCGCCCTCTTCGCCCAGCTGCTGCAAGCCCTTGTGCAACTGCTTGATTTTCAAGGGATTACGGATGCGCACGGAGCGGAAGAAGTCCGGCGCGAAGTACGGGATGCCCGTAAACGTCAGCATCTCGCCTTCGGAAAAACTGTCGCCGATCTGCATGTTGCCGTGGTTCGGCAAGCCGATGATGTCGCCCGCGTACGCCTCTTCCACCTGTTCGCGCGAGGAAGCCATGAAGGTCACCACGTTCGACACCTTGATCTCGCGCCCCAGGCGCAGGTGCTTGACCTTCATGCCGCGCTCGAAACGTCCCGAGCATACGCGCAGGAAGGCGATGCGGTCGCGGTGGGCCGGGTCCATGTTGGCCTGGATCTTGAAGACGAAGCCCGTGAATGGCTGCTCGGTCGGATCGACGGAACGCACGGTGGCGTCGCGCGGGCGCGGCGCCGGCGCCCAATCGACCAGCGCGGACAGAATCTCGCGCACGCCGAAATTGTTGATGGCCGAACCGAAGAACACGGGCGTCTGCACGCCGGAGAGGAATTCCTCCAGGTTGAACGGGTTCGACGCGCCGTGCACCAGTTCCACTTCCATGCGCAACTGGTCCATCTCCAGCGGGAACATCTCCTGCAGGCGCGGGTTGTCGATGCCCTTGATGATTTCGAAGGCGCCGTCGGCCTTCTCTTCACCGGCCTTGAACAGCATGATCTCGTCTTTCAGCAGGTGATACACGCCGCGGAAGTTCTTGCCCATGCCGATAGGCCAGGTGACGGGCGCGCACTGGATCTTCAGCACCGATTCCAGTTCGTCGAGCAGGTCCAGCGGATCGCGCGTCTCGCGGTCCATCTTGTTCATGAAGGTGACGATGGGCGTATTGCGCATGCGGCACACGGCCAGCAGCTTGATCGTCTGCGCTTCCACGCCCTTGGCCGCATCGATCACCATCAGCGCCGAATCGACTGCCGTCAGCACGCGGTAGGTATCTTCCGAGAAATCCTGGTGGCCCGGGGTGTCGAGCAGGTTGACGACGTGGTCGCGGAATTCGAACTGCATCACCGAGGAGGCGACGGAAATGCCGCGCTGCTTCTCGATCTCCATCCAGTCCGACGTCGCGTGACGGCCCGATTTGCGCGCCTTGACGGTGCCGGCCATCTGGATCGCGCCCGAGAACAGCAGCAGTTTTTCCGTCAGGGTGGTCTTGCCCGCATCCGGGTGGGAAATGATGCCGAAGGTGCGGCGGCGCTGCACTTCGCGCGCGATCACGGCCGGCGCCTTGCTGCTGGCCGGCGCCGCGGCGTTGTCCGCACTGTCGCTGGAATCGGGGGGAATGATGTCGTTCTCGTTGGCCATATTGGTGACCATAATATGGCCCTCGCAAAAAACCCTCGATTTTACAGAAGGATCGGCCTTCCGTGTGAACTGCTTCACTCTGGCGAACGGCAAAATTGACGCGGGAATCGGGCAGGCTGCCGCGCACTTCATCAAGGGGTCACAATCCGCAGGCAACATTGCACTGCAGAAATGTTGCCACCCTACCCTGGAAATCCGATGAAAATCCTCCTCACCCCCGCCATCCGACTCATGCAGCGCTTGCGCCTGCTGCCCAAATTCATGCTTGTCTGCCTCGTCTTCCTGCTGCCGCTGGCGCTGGCGACCACCCTGCTGATCTCGGAACTGGGCAAATCGCTGGCGCAGGCGCAGGATGCGCAGCGGGGCGTGGCCTATGTGCGCCAACTGCAGGAAGGCACGCGGCTGCTGCAGCAGCGGCGCGGCCTCGAGCACTTGCGCCTGAGCGGCAAGGCGGGCATGGACAACACGGCCCTGAACGCGCGCATCACGGCCGCGCTGGCGGCCCTGGCGCGCTTGCCGGCCGGCGCAGGCCTGCCCCAGGCGGCCGAACTGACGAAACAGTGGCAAGCCCTGCTGGGCCGCCAGGCGGGCCTCGCGGCGCGCGACAGCTACGCGGCGCACACGGCTCTGCTGCGCCAGGCCGCCAAGCTGGGCCAGCTGGTGGCCGACCGCTCGCACCTGAGCCTGGACCCGGACGCGGGCGCCAACCACCTGAGCGCCGTCTTCACCGCCACCCTGCCCGACTTGGCCGAGAGCCTGTCCGACATCGGCGGGCGCGGCGCCGCCTACATCGACACGGGCCTGTTCGAGGCGAACGAAGACCAGCTCGTCAACGCCAACGCCCTGATCGCGCGCCACGAACTGGAACGCCTGCCGGCCCGCTACGACGAAATCCTTGCCGCCAAGCCGGAACTGCGCGCCAGCCTGCAAGGGGCGCTGAAAGCCGTGCCGGCCGCGCTGGCCTTCCTCGAACGCACGAAGAATGAAGTGACGAATTCCTACGACCAGACGTCGGGCGCGCAATTCCACGCAGCCGGCATGCAGGCCATCGACGCCCTGCACGCGCTGTCCGGCGCCTCCGCCAGCGCCCTGCACGATCTGCTGGCGCAGCGCATCGCCCGCGACGAGGCGCGCCGCGCCCTGATCCTGGCGGCCATGCTGCTGGTACTGCTGGCCGCCGCCTACCTGTGCGCGGGCTTCTACGCCGCCTTCGCGCGCGACGTGACGCAGTTGCGCGTGGCCGTCGGGGCGGCGGCGGCGGGCGACCTGTCGCAGCGCATCACCTCGCAGGCACACGACGAAATCGGCGACCTGGTACGCGACTTCGGCGCCATGACGCACGGCCTGGCCAACCTGGTGCAGGAAATCCGCGGCGGCGCGGCCGTCATCGCCGCGGCCGGCGCCGATATCGCGCAGGGCAACGCGGCCCTGTCCGGCCACACGGCCACGCAATCGGACGCCCTGGGCGCCACCGTGGACTCGATGCGCGAACTGACGGCCACCGTGGGCCGCAACGAAGCCCACGTAGGACAGGGGCGCACCCTGGTGGCGACGGCGGCCGACGTGGCCCTGCGCGGCGGCCAGACCGTCGGTGCCGTGGTCGAGACCATGGCCTCGATCAAGGCCAGCTCGCACAAGATCGTCGACATCATCGGCGTCATCAACGGCATCGCCTTCCAGACGAATATCCTGGCCCTGAACGCGGCCGTGGAAGCGGCGCGCGCGGGCGAGCAAGGCCGCGGCTTTGCCGTCGTGGCATCCGAGGTGCGCAGCCTGGCGCAGCGCTCGAACGAGGCGGCACTGGAAATCAAGCGCCTGATCGGCGATTCCGTGGCCACCGTGGATGCGGGCGGCGAACTGGTGAATGCCGCCGGCAGCACCATGCGGCAAGTCGTCGACGCGGTGCAGCAAGTCGCCGTGGTGATCGGACGCATCAGCAGCGCCGGCGCCGAGCAGAATGGCGAGATCGCCCGCATCAACCAGGCGCTGGCGCAAATCGACGACATGACGCGCCAGAACGCGGGCCTGGTCGACGAAGCCCGTGCCGGTTCGCAGCGCCTGCACCAGGAAGGCGAGGCGCTGACGCAGGCCGTCAGCCGCTTCCGCCTGGGCGAACACGAGGCGCCCGGCGCGCGCCAGACACCGGCCGCTACCGTGCGCGACGGCTTGCCCAGCGTGCGTCCGGCCGGCCTGTGGAGCGCCAACAAGCCCCGCGTCATATCACAAAATCGCGCAGAACGGCGCAAGGCTAGCTAGTCAAAAGTGTGCGCGTAGGACTAGGACTACAATTCCGCCTCAAAAGAGACTACAAAGTGGCGACTGCTAATCTTATGTTCGCCACTTACATAAGCTTTTAAAGTAGCTACATCGCGATCTGCACCGCGCGGTCGAAAAAAAACGCTGTTATCCGATGGATGCGGCACGGCTTTCGACCGGCAACGCGGCAGTCGCACTCCGATGTAAAAAGCCTGTGAGGAATACTATGAGCCATACTCAACTTAGCACCCCGGTCCAGAAGAACCAGTTGCTGCCGCGCGCCATGCCGGCGGCCGGACGGGAAATCAAGCTTGCGTCGCGGGTTAGCCTCAGCAGTGCCCAACAGAATGAATTGCTGGCCGCCCTGCCGCGCGCCGCACTCGAATCGCTGTTTGAAGACCTGGAACTGGTGGAACTGCCTTTCGGCAAGGAACTGTATGCCTACGGTAACAACCTGGAATACAGCTACTTCCCCACCACGGCCATCATTTCGCTGCTGTACGTGATGGAAGACGGCGCCACGACGGAAATCGCCGTCGTCGGCCATGAAGGCGTGGCCGGCGCCTCGCTGCTGGCAGGCGAGCGCGCCATGTGCACGGCCGTCGTGCAAAGCGCCGGCTACGGCTACCGCCTGAAGACGCAAAGCCTGCGTGATGCCTTCAATCAAGGCGGTGCCCTGCCCCAGCTGCTGATGCGCTACACCAATGCCCTGTTTGCCCAAATGGCGCAGAACGCCGTCGGCGGCCGCCACAGCTCGATCGAGCAAAAGCTGTGCCGCTGGCTGCTGGACCGCCTGGACCGTTCGCCATCGAACGAATTGAAAGTGACGCAAGAACTGATCTCGATCATGCTGGGCGTGCGCCGCGAAAGCATCACGGCAGCCGCCGGCAAGCTGCAGGAAGAAGGCTTGATCCATTATCGCCGCGGCAATATCACGGTACTGGACCGCGCCGGCCTGGAATGCTATGCGGGCGAGTGCTACAAGGTCGCCAAGACGGAATACGACCGCCTGCTGCGCGACGTTTCGCGCTGCTGATCCGCTGCTGCGCCGCTGCCGCCAAGCCGGCGGCATGGATAAAAAAATGGCCGGGCTGCATGCCCGGCCATTTTTTTATCTCAAGAAAAATTACACCTCGGCATCCGCATCGATATCTTCCGGCTCCGGCGTCAGCGGCAGCGGAATCACGGCTTCCACGCAAGTGCCCTTGCCTTCCGGCCCCTGGCGCACGGTCAGGGTACCGCCCAGCAGCAAGGCCCGCTCGCGCATGCCCAGCAGGCCGTGCGACATGGGTTTTTGCAGGGCATCTTCCGTGATGCCGATGCCGTCGTCGATCACGCGCAGCACCAGGCCATGCTCGTTGCGCTTCAATGTCACGCTGACCATGCCCGCGCGCGCATATTTGAGGATGTTGGTCAGCGATTCCTGCACGATGCGGAACAGGGCGATCGTCAGGGTGGCTTCGCGGTTGTCGATATTGATGGCCACGTCGGTATCGCAGCGCACCGAGCTCATGCGCGTAAAATCCTCGCAATAGCTTTCGATGGCGGCGCACAGGCCCAGGTTGTCCAGCAGGCTGGGCCGCAGGTCTTCGACGATGCGGCGCTTGAGTTCCACCGTTTCCAGCAAGGTTGCCTTGGCGCGGCGCAATTGTGCCGCCAGTTCCGGCTGCGTGTGCGCCAGTTGCTGCGTGACGGCCCCCAGATCCATGCTGATCGACGTCAGATTGGCGCCCAGCTCATCGTGCAGCTCGCGCGCCAGGCGCGCCTTTTCGACTTCGTTGACGCTGATCAAATGGCGCGACAGCACGGATAACTGCTCCGTGCGCTTGCTGACCGTCGATTCCAGGGTGTCGTTAGCATTTTGCAAAGCATACTCGACGGCCGCGCGGTTCTGGAAGCTGCGCCGCACCAGCTGGTAAAACATGACCAGCACGAGGATGGCCAAGGCATTGATGCCGATGCCAAGCAGCACGGCTTTCTGGTACTCATGATAAAAAGCGGCACTGCCGGACGACAGCGCTTCATTCTGCTCGCGCGTCATGATCACCACCTGCAGGCGGATTTCATCCATGGTGGCGCGGTCATCGGTCACGCGCGAAATGTTGACGATCTCGGCCAGCCCGCCCTGTTTGTAGACCTCGATCGACTGTTGCAGCATCGACATCTTGCGACGGATCAAGCTTTGCAGCTGGCCCAGGTTTTTCAGCTGGGTGGGACTGCCCGCAAGCAAGGTTTGCAGCTCATTGAATTCATTCTCGATTTCGGTGGAAGCCGTCTTCGACGGTCCCAGATACGTTTCGGAGCCGGAAATGAAATAGCCGCGCAAGCTGCTTTCCGCATCGAGCACGAGCACGTTCAAATACTGCAGGCGGTCCGCCACGCGGGCGCTCTGACTGAGCAAGGCGTTCGTGCCCTTCAACGACTGCAGATTATGGAAGAGACTGAAACCATTGAGTACAAGCAATAAGGCGCAAGTTACGCACAGGATCGTCTTGTAGAGGGGCAGGCGGTGATTCGGGGCCGGTTCAACGGTGAAATACATCCTGATGTGCATCCTTAGCAAGGTTCGGCGCGGGAAAAAGCGCCGGCGCCGGCCAATTATAGTCCTCGCCACAGACTGCTGCACTGCACAACATCAAGTTGTGCCGGCTAGCTGGCTGCGCGATCATGCTGCCATGATCGCACCGCTACGCTAGTCAAGCAAATTGTTTTTCATTGCGTAATAGGTCAAGTCGCTGTTGGATTGCAAGCCCATTTTTTCCATGATGCGCGTACGGTAAGTACTCACCGTCTTGATACTCAGCGACAAGGCCACACCGATATCGGACACGGTGGCGCCCCGCGCCAGGCGCAAAAAGACCTGGAATTCGCGGTCCGACAACTCCGTATGCAGGGCCGCGTTCGTATCGCGGTCGAACGACTGCGCCAGCAATTCGCCCACGGTGGAGCTGACGTAGCGGCGCCCCTGGAACACGGTGCGCACGGCCGTCATCAGCTCGTCGGCTTCGCATTCCTTGTTCAGATAGCCATTCGCGCCCATCTTGAACAAGTTCAATGCATATTGCTGCGCAGGATAGCCGCTCAGTATCAGCACGGGCAACTCCGGCTGGCCCTGGCGTATCGTGCGCAGGGTATCGATGCCGCTCTGGTCGGGCATGGCGATATCGAGCAACAGCACATCGCAAATTTCGCGGCGGGCGATATCGAGCGCTTCGCGCCCCGTACCGGCTTCCGCCACGACACTGAAATCGCTTGACGACGAAAAAATCTGTTTGAATCCAGCTCGTACTATTTGGTGATCATCACAAATGGCAACGCGTATCATTGTTTCCCCTTAAATTTTCCTGGCCTGGGAAAGACTACCGGAACCTGAACGCTGCTCCGGTTCAGCGTCACTAACAAAAACGCAACATTAACATTATATTTAAAATATGACGCGCCGTACGCTACCGGCAACGCCCGGGCGGCAAGCCCATGCAGCCTGGTCGGCCCGTATCGGACAACCCGACCTATATTGGTACAAATCTTATTTTAGCAAGTTTAAAATCGCAATTAATTCGTTCCGTATCCACACGCGGTCCAGTGGCGCTTCCTGCGGCAAGACGGGCAAGGCCGGCAGCACAGGCAGCTCGTCGGGGACGGCATGCGATGCGCCACGGCTATCGAGCTTGTTGCGCGCGCCGCTGATGGTAAAGCCCTGCTCGTACAACAGTTCGCGGATGCGGCGTATCAACAGCACCTCATGGTGCTGATAATAACGGCGGTTGCCACGTCGTTTGACCGGCTTGAGCTGGGAAAACTCCTGCTCCCAGTAGCGCAATACATGCGGTTTGACGCCGCACAACTCGCTCACCTCGCCGATCGTGAAATAGCGTTTCGCCGGAATGGGCGGCAAGGCGATCAACTCGGTTTTACTGATGCGCTCGTTCATCGCCACTCACTCAGGCAGCACGGGCCAGCGGACTGGTCTCTTCGACCATGCTTTTCAGCTTCTGGCTCGCATGAAAGGTCACGACACGGCGCGCCGTGATGGGGATCTCTTCGCCCGTCTTCGGATTGCGGCCCGGCCGTTGCGGCTTGTCGCGCAACTGGAAATTGCCGAAACCGGACAACTTGACGGCCTCGCCCCGCTCGAGCGCATTGCGGATCTCGTCGAAAAAGGTCTCGACCATATCTTTCGCTTCGCGCTTGTTCAGGCCCACTTGCTCGAACAACAGTTCGGCCAGCTCAGCCTTGGTCAAGGTGGGTAAATCTTTTTCCGCTTCCTGGCGCACTTTGGCAACCAGCATGGCCCGATGCAGATCGGCGGCCAGTGCGGATTGCAGTACGGCGGAATCAACGTCGCTATTATTAATTTTCCTGCCCTGCCTTTTTCTGTGCGCCCGAGCCCGCCACATGGCAAGCTCGTCTACGGTTGACGACGGAAAGGCCGTCACGCTGGGCGACGGCCGATCCGGTAATTACGAACGCAATTTCGCGTCGTGGCCCTGCTTGGCCGCATCGATCAGGACAGCCATCAGGCCATCGACGACATCGTCTTGCAGGGTGTTTTGAGTATCTTGCAAGCTAATCCGGAAAGCAAGGCTTTTTTCATCCGCTTCCAGCCCTTTTCCACGATATTCATCAAATAAAACAATGGCTTGCACGATACGCGCTGCCGGGCTCGCCTTGGCGGCGGCGTGGAAGCTGTCGAGCAGATCCTGCACGGCCACCGATTGCTTGACGACGACGGCCAGGTCGCGGCTGGCGCCAGGGAATTTCGAGATTTCCTGGTACACGGGCACGATGCGTTGCGTCAGGGCAGCGGCGTCGACTTCGAACAGCACGGGCGCCAGCGGCAGGTCGTATTTTTGCATCCAGCGCGGGTGCAATTCGCCGATGAAACCGATGACCTTGCCATCGAGTTCCACGTTGGCCGAACGGCCTGGATGCAGGGCCGGATGCTCTGCCTTGGTGAAACGCAAGACCAGGGGCGCAAACAGCGCTTCCAGGTCCGCCTTCACGTCGAAGAAGTCGACCGTGCGTGCAGCCTGGCCCCACTGTTCGTCCGCCACCGCGCCGTAGGCCATGGCCGCCACGCGTTTTGGCTGCGCGTAACCTGCCACCGACAGGGGACCGTTTTCCACGCTGTCGTCGCGCTGGTAGATGGCGCCCACTTCGAAGATGCGCACGCGGTTCGTCTTGCGGTTCAGGTTGTAGCGCACATTGGCGATCAGGCTGCCGATCAGCGAAGAGCGCATCACGCTCATCTGGCTGGCGATCGGGTTCTGCAATTTGATCGGGTTTGTATTGCCCGAGAAATCGCGCTCCCATGCCGTATCGACAAAGCTCATGTTAACCACTTCCTGGAAGCCCAGGTCGGCCAGCTCATGACGCACCGCAAACAAGGAGCGGGTATTTTCCGGTGCAATCTGCATCACGTTTGCGGCCACGGGCGGCAAGGTCGGGATGTTTTCAAAGCCATACACGCGCGCCACTTCCTCGATCAGGTCTTCCTCGATCTCGATGTCGAAACGGTAGCTGGGCGAGGTCACGGAAAACACGCCGTCGGCCAGGGTGAATGGCAGGGCCAGGCGCGTGAAGATATCGGCGATCAGCTCGTCGTTGAGCGGCACGCCGATGACTTTTTGCGCGCGCGCCGTGCGCATCGTCACAGGCTGGCGCTGCGGCAGGTTCACCACGTGGTCGTCGACGGGGCCGACGGTGGTGGCCGGCGTGCCGCAGATTTCCACGATCAGGGCCGTGATGCGCTCGATGTGCTCGACGGTGGTGGCGAAATCGACGCCGCGCTCGAAGCGGTGCGCCGCATCGGTGGAGAAATTCAGGCGGCGTGCGCGGCCTTGAATCGCGTTCGGCCACCAGAAGGCCGCTTCCAGGTAGATGCTGTCCGTATCGTCCGAAACGGAACTGGCGTCGCCGCCCATGATGCCGGCCAGCGATTCGATTTCCTGCTCATCGGCAATGACGCCGAGCCACTCGTCGACGGCGATGGTATTGCCGTTCAACAGCTTGACGGACTCGCCCGCCTTGCCCCAACGCACGTCGAGGCTGCCGTGGATCTTCGCCAGGTCAAACACATGGCTGGGACGGCCCAGTTCCAGCATGACATAGTTGGAAATATCGACCAGGGCCGACAGCGGACGCTGGCCGCTGCGCTCGAGGCGCTGCTTCATCCAGTCCGGCGTGGCTGCCTTGGCGTTCAAGCCGCGGATGACGCGGCCCGTGAAACGGCCGCACAGGTCCGGCGCGCTGACTTTTACTGGCAACACTTCGTCGCTGGACACCGGCACGGTGCGGAACTGCGGCGCATTCAGGGGCACGCCCGTCAAGGCCGATACTTCGCGCGCCACGCCCAGCACAGACAGGCAGTCCGCCTTGTTCGGCGTCAACTTGATGGTGAATTTCAAGTCGTTGAGCGCAAAGTAATCGCGGAAATTCTGGCCGATGGGCGCGTCGTCCGGCAATTCCATCAAGCCGGCGTTTTCTTCCGACAATTTCAATTCGCGCGCGGAGCACAGCATGCCTTGCGACTCGACGCCGCGCAGCTGGCCCACCTTGATTTCAAACGGCTTGCCATCGGCGCCAGGGGGCAGCACGGCACCCGCCATCGCGCACACGACTTTCAAGCCCGGGCGCACGTTCGGCGCGCCGCAAACGATGTTGAGCATGGTGCCCGTGCCGACATCGACCTGGCACACGTTCAGGCGGTCCGCATTCGGATGTTTTTCCATCTCCAGGACCAGGCCCACCACCACGTTCGAGAACGGCGGGGCGACAGGATCGACGTCCTCGACTTCGAGACCGGACATGGTCAGCAGATGGGCCAGTTCGTCCGAAGTCATCTTCGGATCGACCATGGTACGGAGCCAGTTTTCGGAAAATTGCATAATCAAGCCTTCAAAGGATCAAAGCTCACAGCGCGAGCGCACAGGCGCTCAAGCGCCATGAATCAAACGGAACAATGCTTAGTTGAACTGCTTCAGGAAACGCAAGTCGCCTTCATAAAACAGACGCAGGTCGTTGATGCCGTAACGCAGCATCGTCAAGCGTTCCAGGCCGGAGCCGAAAGCAAAACCGATGAATTTCTCGGGATCGAGGCCGAAGTTCTTCACCACGGTCGGATGTACCTGGCCGGCGCCCGACACTTCCAGCCAGCGGCCTTTCAGCGGGCCCGAACCGAAGGCGATGTCGATCTCGGCCGACGGTTCCGTAAACGGGAAGTACGATGGACGGAAGCGCACTTGCAGGTCGTCCGTCTCGAAGAAGGCCTTGACGAAATTCAGGTACACGCCCTTCAGGTCGGCAAAGCTGATGTCTTCGGCGATCCACAGGCCTTCGACCTGGTGGAACATGGGCGAATGGGTGGCATCGCTGTCGACGCGGTAGGTGCGGCCCGGCGCGATGACCTTGATCGGCGGCGTGTGCGTGCGCGCATAGCGCACCTGCATCGGGCTCGTGTGCGTGCGCAGCAGCAAGGGCTTGCCATCGGTATCGTTGCCATCGATGTAGAACGTGTCCTGCATGGAACGGGCTGGGTGGTTTTCCGGGCTGTTGAGCGCCGTGAAATTGGTCCAGTCGTTCTCGATTTCGGGGCCGTCGGCCACGTCGAAGCCGATGGAGCGGAAGATTTCCTCGACCCGCTCCCACGTGCGCATCACGGGATGGATGCCGCCGGGCATGCGGCCACGGCCTGGCAGGGTCACGTCGATCGCTTCGGCGTTCAGGCGGCCTTGCATCTGGGCATCGGCCAGCGCGTCACGGCGCGCCGTCAGCGCGTCCTCGATCTGCACTTTGACGGCGTTGATCAGGGCGCCCTGCGCCTTGCGCGCGTCCGGGTCCAGCTTGCCCAGGCCCTTCATCATTTCAGTAATCTGGCCAGTCTTGCCCAGGTAGCGGGCTTTGGCGTTTTCAAGTGCGGCAGCGTCTGCGGCGGCGATAAAGTCAGCCTGGGCCGAGACGACGAGTTCTTCTAGGGAGTTCATGCGGCTTTTCCTGTTTTGGACATCAATTCTGGACTCAGTTATCTAAAATCCAACAATCAAAAACGGAAACGGGGCATAAGGTTCACACCTCTGCCCCGCTCTTTATAACGTCACCCTGCGGATGACGCTGTGCAATGACCGTGCTTACGCAGCGATTTTTGCTTTAACTGCGTTGACAATCGCAGCGAATGCTGGCTTGTCCATCACAGCCATATCGGCCAGGACTTTACGGTCCAGTTCGATATTTGCTTTTTTCAAGCCGTTCATGAATACGCTGTACGTTACGCCATGCTCACGGGAAGCAGCGTTGATACGGGCGATCCACAGGCGGCGGAAAACGCGCTTCTTGTTGCGGCGATCGCGGTAAGCGTATTGGCCAGCGCGCATAACTGCTTGCTTGGCAACACGGTATACACGGCTGCGGCGACCACGGTAGCCTTTAGCTTGAACAAGAATCTTCTTATGACGGGCACGAGCTGTAACCCCACGTTTTACTCTAGGCATAGTAACTCCTTAAATTGAGTGTGAGATTAAGCAGTCGGCATCATGCGCATGACGGATGTGACATCCGATGCGTTGATGTTACGGGTACCGCGCAACTGACGTTTGTTTTTGGTGGTTTTCTTGGTCAGGATGTGGCGTTTGAACGCGTGACCCGACTTGACTGTTCCACCTGGACGCACGCGAAAACGTTTTTTCGCGGAGCTTTTGGTCTTCATTTTAGGCATAGCAATCTGTCCTCTTACGGACAGCTCCATTTATAACAGGATTGCAGGTGGCAACACGACGCTGCGCTTAGATGCCTGCTTTCACATGTTGTGCAGCGGATGCGAGTCCACTACAGTTCGCGCGGCCCGGACATTACTGGCCGGGCCGCGCAAATTCTGCCTGGGGTTTGACGCCGTGCCAATGCTGGCACGCGCAGTTTCCACCCACAGTAAAACGCTATTGTAACTTACTTCTTCTTCTTAGGCGAAAGAACCATGATCATTTGGCGGCCTTCCATCTTCGGGAACTGCTCGACCTGGCCGTACGGCTCCAGGTCGGCTTTCAGACGTTCCAGCATGCGGAAGCCAATATCCTGATGCGCCATTTCACGACCGCGGAAACGCAGCGTGATCTTGGTTTTATCGCCATCTTCAAGGAACTTGATGAGATTACGCAACTTGATATTGTAGTCACCATCATCAGTCCCCGGACGGAATTTGACTTCCTTCACGAGGATGATCTTTTGCTTCAATTTGGCTTCGTGAGCTTTCTTTTGCTCCGAATACTTAAATTTGCCGTAGTCCATCAAACGGCACACCGGTGGCTGCGCGGTAGGCGCAATTTCCACCAGGTCGACGTTTGCCTCTTCCGCCAGGCGGAAGGCTTCAGCCAAACTTACGATACCGAGTGGCTCGTTATCGACCCCGCTTAAACGCATTTCAGGGGCAGTGATTTCGCCATTGATGCGATGTGACTTGTCAGTAGCTATTGTAATTTCCTTTAAAAATCTTGTAAGACGGTCGTGCAGCGAGTTTCCTCGTCAGGCCTTGGTGTCGACTTCATGTTTGAGTCGCTCTATCAGGGCATCGACGGACATGACGCCCATATCGACATTGCCCCGCGCCCGCACGGCCACTGTATTCGCATCCCGCTCTTTGTCGCCAATCACTAAGATGTAAGGCAATTTTTGTACGGAATGTTCACGTATTTTATAGGTAATCTTCTCGTTACGCAAATCAGCCTGTACGCGCAGCCCCGCTTTGCGCAGTTTTGTTGTTACTTCTTGTACATAATCAGCTTGAGCGTCGGAAATATTCAACACCGACACTTGCACTGGCGACAACCACAGCGGCATGGCGCCCGCGTAGTGTTCGATCAGGATGCCGATGAAACGTTCCAGCGAACCCACGATCGCGCGGTGCAGCATGATGGGCACCTGGCGCGTGTTGTCCACGGCCACGTATTCGGCACCCAGACGGCCCGGCATCGACGGGTCGATCTGCACCGTGCCCACTTGCCATGCGCGGCCCAGGCTGTCTTTCAGGTGGTATTCGATCTTCGGGCCGTAGAACGCGCCCTCGCCCGGCAATTCCGTCCATTCCACGCCACAGGCGCGCAGGGCCGAACGCAGCGATTCTTCCGCCTTGTCCCACGATTCTTCCGTGCCGATGCGGCTATCCGGACGCAAGGCCAGCTTCACGTCGATATTCGTAAAACCGAAGGCCGTGTAGACGTCCATCGCCTGCTGGTGGAAAGCCGTCACTTCGGCGGCGATCTGTTCTTCCGTACAGAAGATGTGGCCGTCATCCTGCGTGAAGCCGCGCACGCGCATCATGCCGTGCAAGGCGCCCGACGGCTCGTTGCGGTGGCATTGGCCGAACTCGCCGTAGCGCAATGGCAAGTCGCGGTAGCTGCGCATGCCGTTGTTAAAAATCTGCACGTGACCAGGGCAATTCATCGGCTTCAGCGCGTAGGCGCGGTTTTCCGATTCCGTGATGAACATGTTTTCACGGTAATTATCCCAGTGACCGGTTTTTTCCCACAGGCCACGGTCGAGGATTTGCGGCGCCTTGACTTCCTGGTAGCCGTTGACCTGGTAGACATTGCGCATGTATTGCTCGACCTGTTGCCAGATCGACCAGCCTTTCGGATGCCAGAAGATCAGGCCCGGCGCCTCTTCCTGGAAATGGAAGAAGTCCAGCTGCTTGCCCAGCTTGCGGTGATCGCGCTTTTCCGCCTCTTCCAGGTTGTGCAGGTACAACTCCTGGTCTTCCTTCCTGGCCCAGGCCGTGCCGTAGATACGCTGCAGCATCTCGTTTTTCGAGTCGCCGCGCCAGTAGGCGCCGGCCAGCTTCATCAGCTTGAACACTTTCAGCTTGCCCGTCGATGGCACGTGGGGGCCGCGGCACAGGTCCGTGAACTTGCCTTCGGAATACAGCGACACTTCCTGGTCTGCCGGAATCGAACCGATCAGCTCAGCCTTGTACGCTTCGCCGATACCCTTGAAGTATTCGATGGCTTCGTCGCGGGCCACAACCTTGCGCGTGACCTGCTCGTCCTTCTTGGCCAGTTCGGCCATTTTCTTTTCGATCGCCGTCAGATCTTCCGGCGTAAACGGACGCTTGTAGGCGAAGTCATAGTAAAAGCCATTGTCGATCACGGGACCGATGGTCACTTGTGCTTCCGGGAACAATTCCTTGACGGCATACGCCAGCAAGTGGGCCGTCGAGTGGCGGATCACTTCCAGACCATCGGCATCCTTGTCCGTGACAATCGCCAGTTCCGCGTCTTGCTCGATCAGATAGGAGGTGTCGACCAGCTTGCCGTCGACCTTGCCCGCCAGAGCAGCCTTGGCCAGGCCGGTACCAATATTGGCCGCAACCTGGGCCACGGTGACCGGGCCGTCAAATTGACGGGCGGAACCATCGGGAAGTCGGATTGTAAGCATATTGATCTCCATATCGGCGCTGGCGCCAGGTAAAACTGCAATGAGTGATGGGTAAAATAACTGAAAGGAAAACGCAGACGCAAAAAAACGCGGACTAGCCGCGTTTTTCACTTTCTTGAGACAAAGGAAACCCGTTCGACTAGCGTCACTCCCAAAGCTTGGTAGTAGTTCGCGGTGTCATAACCGGTTTTACCTTTCTCTCTAACTGCATTCTGGTGGGCGGTGAGGAATTCGAATCCCCGACCCCTTGGATGTCGACCAAGTATTCTAACCAGCTGAACTAACCGCCCGTAAAACTTTTGTTGATCATTGTATTTCAAATGACCGCTTGCGGCTTGCGCCAGCTTAAAAACCATCTACTGCAAAATTCTGGTGGGCGGTGAGGAATTCGAATCCCCGACCCCTTGGATGTCGACCAAGTATTCTAACCAGCTGAACTAACCGCCCCGAAGACCAGCATTATAGAGAGGCTTTCCCAGAATGACAAGGGCTGTTTTGCAGGAAACTTTAATCATTTCTCCGGGCGTCAGCCTCCTTTATATGGAGTGGGCCCGGGACACCTGGAATGCCGCTAGAATCGGGGCATGAACTCCACCTTATTAGCCTGGCTGAAAGCCCTGAGCCGCGTCTGCGGTTTCGAAACGGCCGACTCTTTCCCGCCCGGCCATCCGTATGCGCGCACGCGCTGGAATGCGGCGTACTTCGATATCGCTTCCGACGTCAAACCCGACGAGATGGAACGGCGCATCTGCGCGGCCATCGTCAACACGCCGAGCGTCTTCGCCTATATCGCCAATCCCACGCCGCGCATGCAGCGCGCGCTGCTGAACGTGATCCACGACCGGCTGCGGCGCCAGCCCGGCGCGGGAGCCACGGACCTGGTGTTGTTGCTGATCAATGCCTACGCCAGCGAGCACATCACGGAAGCCGTGCCCGGCTTGCGCACCCTGATCTACAACACGGAACAGGAAGACACGAACCTGCGCGTGCATGCCATCCTGGAATTGCTGGTAGGCACGCCACGGGGGCTCGACGTGATCGACATGTAGTCTTCACGCATGATTGGCGGGCACATGGCGCGCCCGCCAGCGCATGAATGGCGTTTCCACCACGCTATATAAGAGCCAGCCCGTGGCGATGCTGAGAATAATCATGACCAGCATGGCAGGCAGGCTGTCCGGCCCGTAGCCAAGATCCTGCAGCACGGGACGCAGCACGATGCACAATTGCTTGTGCAGCAAATAAATCGCATACGACCACAGGGCCAGGCTGGCCGTGCCCGGCACGCGCACCCGGTACAGCAGACTGGCAGGACTCAGCGCGGCCACCAGCAGCAAGGCAAAACTAGCAGCCAGGGCAGGATAGCCGAATACCGTCACCCCATAGCCATAGTGATCGGTCAGAAACACATAAAACATCAGCGCCGTCCCGGCCATTCCCGCCAGCAAGGTGCGGTTGCCCTGCGACGTGAGGCGCGCCCACGCGGCCGGGTGGTAGTTTTTCAGCAGCGCCAGCGCCACGCCCGCCACCAGCTCGTCGAAGCGGCACCACGAGGCGTAATAAATGTACCTGTAATAGCCGAGGCCGCCGCGCGGCACGTGCACATATTCCTCCCACAGATAGGCGCGCAGCAGCATGCCCACGATAAAGCTGGCGGCCACGGCCAGCCACGCCCACAGCAGCGACTTGCGGCAGGCGGCAATCAGCAGCGCCACGGCGGGCAGCAGCACGTAGCACTGCTCTTCCACGCACAAGGACCAGGCATGGGAAAACGCCGTGCCCGGCGTCAGGTTGATGTTTTGCGTAAACGTCAGGAATTTCCACAGCGGCAGCAGCGCGCTGTCGCCGCGAAACGCGGGCCACAAATAATACAGGGCCAGCACGACATAGAAATTGGGCAAGGTGCGCAGGAAGCGGCGCGCATAGAAACGCGGCAGGGAAAAGCCGTGCGCGCTGCGCAGGGCGGCAAAGATCTGGTTGCCGATCAAATAGCCGCTGAGGGCAAAGAACAGGTCCACGCCCGTCCAGCCGATCTCTCCCCAGAAGCCGAATGCCCCGCCGTCGCTGACGAACAGCAAATAATGATTCATGAAGACGAGCACGATGGCCAGCGCGCGCAAGGTATCGAGGCCGGACAGGCGCGGGGAAGATGGGGAAGACGGCATGGATATCAGCAAGGGAAAACAACGGTGGCGCCGATCATGCCACGCCAGAGGGCGGCATGGCCACATTTTTGCGGGCGCCTGCCGCGAATCCCGCTAAAATATGCCGACCCCGCTTTTCCCTCCCGCAACAGCATAGGATATGTCCAGCATGAGCAGCGCACTCCACTTCAAGTCCATCAACTACACGGGCCAGGGCAGCGGCCCGCGCCTGATCGTCACGGGCGCCGTGCACGGCAATGAAACCTGCGGCACCAAGGGCATCCACCGCGTGATGGCTGAACTCGACAGCGGCGCCCTCTCGATTCTCGCCGGCAGCGTCACCTTCGTGCCCATCACCAATCCGCTGGCCTACGCCAAGGGCGTGCGCAGCGGCGACCGCAACCTGAACCGCAACCTGTTCCCGAACGACAATCCGCAGGATTTCGAAGACCGCATCGCCAACTGGCTGTGCCCGCTGTTGGGCCAGCACGACGTGCTGCTGGACTTGCACTCGTTCAATGCCGACAGCCAGCCTTTCGTCATGGTGGGGCCGCGCAACAACGATGGTCCGCTGCAACCGTTCAAGCATGAAGACAAGGAACGCGCGCTGGCGCGCCGCCTGGGCGTGCGCCGCTTCGTCGACGGCTGGCTGCATGCCTACGGCCAGGGCGTGCAGCGCCGCCTGGGCAATAGCGACCAGGTGGGCCTGGTCTTGCGCTATGGCGTGGGCACGACGGAATACATGCGCTCGACGGGCGGCTACGCCCTGACCCTGGAATGCGGCCAGCACGCGGACCCGGCCGCGCCGGACGTGGCCTACCGCGCCATCATGAACACGCTTGCCTTCCTGAGCTTCATCGACGCGCCGCAGCCGCAAGCCATCGCGGATGCCGACATGGAAGCGCTGAACATGGTCGTCGTGCACGACAAGCTGCACGCAGACGACCGCTTCATCAAGACCTGGTCCAGCTTTGACAAGGTCAAACAGGGCGAGCAGATCGGCGTGCGCGCGGACGGCACGCCCGTGACGGCCGAATTCGACGCCTACATCCTGTTCCCGGACGTCAACGCGCAAGCCAATGCCGAGTGGTATTACCTGGCGCGCGTGGCCAGCAGCTTTTGATTGGAGCCTGTTCCAGCAGGGAGCGTCATCTGCGGGTAGTTCACCAGGAGCGCGGACAAGGCGTGAGGAGGACGCGTGGCAAGCCATGCGACGACGCTCAACGCAGTCCCCGCTTCTGAGGGGCGCCAGCAGGGGGATGTATTCATCTACTGGGATAGGCTCTTAGTGGCCCACCGACTTGGAAAACAGGTTGATGACAAGCACGCCGGCAATGATCAGCCCCAGGCCGATCAGGGCCGGCGTGTCCAGGCTTTGCTTGAACCAGAACCAGCCCACGGCGGAAATGAGCACGATGCCCACGCCGGACCAGATCGCGTACACGATGCCGGTAGGAATGACCTTCAAGGTCAGGGACAAGCACCAGAAGGCGATGGCGTAGCCGATCACGGTGACGATACCGGGCACAAGCCGGCTGAAGCCATCGGACGCCTTCAAGGCGCTGGTGGCGATGACTTCGGCGATGATGGCGATGGCCAGGTAGAAATACGTCATGGCGAGGCTCATGCGACAGTCCTTTCAAGGTAGTAAAAACAACAACGCCCTGCCCGCCCGCCACCTGTTCGATCAGGACGGCGCAACGGCGCAGGGCGTTTCAGGAAAACGGCCTTACTGCGGGCTGAGCAGCTTCAAGCCCAGGATGCCGGACACGATCAGCGCGATGCAGGCGATGCGCGCGGCGCTGGCCGGCTCGCCCAGCACCATGATGCCGAAAATGGCCGTGCCCACGGTGCCGATGCCCGTCCAGATCGCGTACGCCGTGCCCAGCGGCAAGGTGCGCAAGGCCAGGCCCAGCATCACCACGCTGCCCAGCATGGAAATGGCGGTCAGTACGGATGGCAGGGGGCGGGTAAAACCGGCGCTGTATTTGAGGCCGATGGCCCAGCCGATTTCCAGCAAGCCAGCCAATACCAAAATGATCCACGCCATACACTTCTCCTGAGGCGGCAGGGTCGTCCCCGCCATGCAGCCCCGTCATCGAGCGGGGTCGTCCCCACAGGAGCAAAGGGAAAAGTATACCATCGGGTGAAAACTCTTGCCGCAAGCACATTTTTCTAGTGCTGCCACTCCATTCAAAAGTTGCCAAAAACCATGCTGGTGGCCGCATAATCGCTGCATCTCAACCATTCAGGAGCGACGATGCACATTCTGGCCCAGGTTCTTACCGCTCTCATTCTGCTGCTGCACGTCTACATCGTGTTGCTGGAAACCGTGCTGTTCGATGCGCGCGGACGCAAGGTCTTTGGCCTGTCCAAGGAAAAGGCGGAGATCGTGCGTCCCGCCATGTCCAACCAGGGCTGCTACAACGGCTTCCTCGTCGCCGCGCTGGCGCTGGGCTTTTTTTACCCGGACGCCGCCATCGCCCATGCATTCACCGTCTTCGGCCTGGCATGCATCGCCGTGGCCGGCGTGTGGGGCGCGCTCACCGTCATGACGCGCATCCTCTACCTGCAAACGGTGCCCGCCGTCATCGCCTTGCTGCTGTTCCACTTTTCCTGATCCTGCCGGGGCGGCCTGCCGGCCGTCCCACCCTCTGCCTGCGCATACCCCAAATGGGTGATGTTTCCAAAAAACATGCCCGATACAATTCCTTGTAGCAATAAAAAAGATACCACCAGACACCATGGTGACAAGTAATCGTCCACAGGGGAAATCATGCACGCACATCCAACCACCTTTGCCGTCACTTTGCTCGGCTGCCTCATGCTGTCCGCCTGCGGCGGTGGCGGCAGCGACAGTGGCTCTGGCAGCGGCTCCAGCAGTGCCGGCGGCAGCGGCGGCACGTCGGCAAACTGCCAGTACAGCAACCTGATCGGCGATGCGGAACGCAAGCAGGCCAGCGCCTGCGGCATCCAGGTATCGGGCAACTACGCCCAGGCGGACTCCGGCTACGACAGCGTGGTGGCCGCCTGCAAACATGGGCAGAAAACCACGGCCGACACCTACTACAGCGGCACCTACCAGAAAATGGTCGACTACGCGCGCGCCGTGAGCAAGGAACTCGGTTGCGGCCAGAACAATGGCACCACCTTGCCCAACAACAGCACGGCAAGCAACTACAATTTCTGCGTCAAAAGCACGAACGTCAATGGTAAGCTCAGCTATGAAGGTGCTTGCTACGGCCCCGTCAAATCCGGCGAAGGCGGCTGCGGCAGCGGTTATAACTATGTGAGCCAGTACGCCAGCCTCAGCACGTGCACGGCGGGCGGCAAGAGCTGGCTGGAATCGCGTTAAGGAGGATGGCCGCCGCCGCGGCCCCCTTTGTCTTGTCCCTTGCCGCCATGAGGATTGCCTATGACGCCATCGTTCGCCGTCGCCAGCCAGGCGCTGATTACCCTGATCTACGACGCGGCCACGCAGCATGGCGCCTGGTCGCAATTCCTGGCCGCCTTTGCGCAACAGCTGCAATCGCACGCGGGCTTGATCTGGGCCAATGATTTCAGCAACCGCTCGGTCGACGTCCAGCTGCCGGGCAGCGGCCTGGCCGCCACCTATGGCTTCGAAGCGCACGCCCTTGCCAGCTTTGCCGGTTATTACGGCGCGCGCAATGTGTGGCTGGAAGACGCCACCCTGCACCGCGAAGGCGCCGTCGTCACCGGCTCCATGCTGTTTCCCGACCATTGCCTGAAGAAAACCGAATACTGGACGGACTGGCTGCGCCCGCAGGAGATCTTTTATACGGCGGCGGCCATCGTCGAGCTGCGCGCCGAGCGCTCCACGAATGTCACCGTGGTGCGCCGCGAACAGGCCGGCGCCTACGACGGGGGCGAGCTGGCGCTGATCCGCACGCTGATGCCGCACCTGCAAACGGCTTTTTCCCTGCAGCGCAAGCTGCGCCGGCTGGAAATGCTGTCCCAGAGTTCCACCCAGGTACTGGAACTGCTGCCGTTTGGCGTGCTGCTGCTGGATGCCACGTCGCAATTGCTGTACGCCAACGAACGGGCGCTGGCCATGACGGCTGCCACACGGCTGCTGCAGCTGCGCGAAGGCGCGCCCCTGTATTGCCCGCGCGAAGCGGACAACGGTGCGCTGCGGCGCCTGCTGCACGAGGCTGCGCAAACGGGCACGGCAGCAGCAGGCGGCCCCGGCGGCGTACTCAAGCTGAACGGATTGACGGGCGAACAGCTGCGCCTGCGCGTCACGCCCCTGCCGTCCTGGCACAGCCCGTTCGGCGCGGCCAGCGCCATCGCCGTTTTCCTCAGCGACAGCAGCGACCTGATCACCTCGCTGGCGGCCACCCTGCGCAATTTCTACGGCATGACGGTGGCCGAGGCGCGCCTGACGGAAGCGCTCGTCAACGGCTATTCCTTGCAGGAATACGCCGATCGCCAGCGCATTTCCATCCACACGGCGCGCACGCAGATCAAGAGCGCCACCGCCAAGGCCGGCGCCCAGCGCCAGGTGGACCTGGTGCGCATCGTGTTGACGGGCCCGGCCGTGCTGCAGCGCACCCCCCTTCCCGCCTGACTTCACCCCAAAACAGGGGCCGCCAGCACGCTTTTCATTTATATCGTAAAATTACGATATTAGAATTTAAGAATCACGATATATACATCGTTGAAAAGCGAATTGTATGTTCAGGAGAAACAACATGGATATCGACGCCATCCACAAGGCGCTGGCCAACCCGGTACGCCGGCAGATTTTGCAATGGCTGAAAGAGCCGGAGCAGCACTTTCAGGAACAGGACCACCCGCTGCACCTGGGCGTGTGCGCCGGCCTGATCGACCGCCGCCTGAATCTGTCGCAATCGACGGTGTCGGCGCACCTGGCCAGCCTGCAAAAAGCGGGCCTGATTTCAGCAACAAAAGTGGGGCAATGGAGTTTCTTCAGCCGCAATGAAGCCACCATCCAGGCCTTCCTCGAACACATGCAGCAAGGTTTGTAAGCACCTCCCGTCTCAACGCCGCCCGACCGGCACCTACAAGGAAATGATAATCATGGCAACTTTATTCGATCCCATCACCATTGGCAGCCTGCAACTGAAAAACCGCATCATCATGGCGCCGCTGACGCGTTCGCGCGCCGGCAACCCGGGCCGCGTGCCCAACGCCCTCATGGCCGAGTACTACACGCAGCGCGCGTCGGCCGGCATGATCATCTCGGAAGCGACGGCCGTTACGCCACAGGGCGTGGGCTATGCCGACACGCCCGGCATCTGGTCCGAAGAACAGGTGGAAGGCTGGAAACAGATCACCAAGGCCGTGCATGACGCGGGCGGCCTGATCGTGCTGCAGCTGTGGCATGTGGGCCGCATTTCCGCGCCCGTCTTCCTCGATGGCGACTTGCCCGTGGCGCCCAGCGCCGTCAAGCCGGCCGGCCACGTGAGCCTGGTGCGCCCGAAACAGGAATTCGTCACGCCGCGCGCGCTCGATACGGAAGAGATTCCCGGCATCGTGGCAGCCTACCGCCTGGGCGCCGAGAATGCAAAAAAAGCGGGCTTCGACGGCGTGGAAATCCACGGCGCCAACGGCTACCTGCTTGACCAGTTCCTGCAAGACAGCACCAACTTGCGCACCGACAACTACGGCGGTTCGATTGAAAACCGCGCCCGCCTGATGCTGGAAGTGACGGACGCGTGCATCGAAGTCTGGGGCGCCGACAAGGTGGGCATGCACCTGGCACCGCGCCGCGATGCGCACGACATGGGCGATTCCGACCCGCGCGCCACTTTCGGCTATGTGGCACGCGAGCTGGGCAAGCGCGGCATCGCCTTCATCTGCGCGCGCGAAGCGCTGGGCGAAGACCGCCTGGGGCCCTACCTGAAACAGGAATTCGGCGGCGTCTACATTGCCAACGAGAAAATGGACAAGGCAGCGGCCGAAACCCTGCTGGCCAAGGGCGAAGCGGACGCCGTGGCCTTTGGCCTGTGGTTCATCGCCAACCCCGACCTGCCCATCCGCCTGCATAGCGACGCGCCATTGAATCCGCTGAATGCGGACACCCTGTACGCGCCCGATGCTGCCGGCTACACGGACTATCCGGCACTGGCGGCCCAAGCCTAAGCTCAGGCTCCGGCTTCAGCAACAGCGCCCAAAGGCAGCGCTCAAGGCGACAGCGCCGCGGGCAGCAGCTGGCTGCGCATCCCCCAGGCGGCGGGCGCCACGGCATCGACGCAGCAAACTGCGTGGTGCGGTGCCCGCCGCCGTATGTTGGGCGCCGCTCCCTGCCCTTCAGCGCCATCGGCGCCGTGCCGGCCGGGCCGGACGGCGCGCCTGCACGCTGCTGAAGACACGGCGTATCACGTCGGCCGGCACGGCATGCTCGCGCAGGTAGGCCGTCGCCACCGTCCTGCCCAGGGCGTGATGAAACGCCACGCCCCGCTCGACGAGCTCGGCCATCACTGTGTCCGTTCGGACATACTCTTCAGCCACATCCTCGCTACTGTTTTTCATGCCACGGCTCCATGTCTGGTGGATCAGCACTGCATCAAGTTTTGACCGCATTGGGAGCATTTAGTGCCCGACACAGTGCGCAAGCATGGTTAAAATAGCAGCAGCACTCGCCCCGACACCGCATGAATAGCGGCCTCGGCTGCTTGTCGCCACCGCCAGCCCCGTATAGAATGCCTGCGCAGAATTTTTGCTTCAAGGAAAATGGCCACCAGCGCCATCCCATTAAGAACAGTGTCACTGAAGGGTATCAATGGACGATTTATTTGTACAAGCGGGCGACTTGCCGACCTGGCACCAGCGCTGCGCGCTGCGCGTGCTGCATCTGTTTGGCTGGCGCATGCGCTTCCGTCCCCTGCCGGGACCGCGCGGCATCGCCGTCGTCTATCCGCACACGTCGAACTGGGATTTCATGGTGGGCCTGTTCGGCAAATGGGCGCTGTCCTTGCCGTTCCGCTGGCTGGCCAAGGATTCCCTGTTCCGCGGCCCCATGGGCAAGGTGCTGCGCTACCTGGGCGGCGAACCCGTCGACCGCAGCACCACCAGCGGCACGATCCAGCGCCAGGCCGAACGCATGCTGGCCGCCGACTGGTACTGGCTGGCCATCACGCCGGAAGCGACGCGCAGCTACCGTCCGAACTGGAAAAGCGGCTTTTATCACCTGGCCCTGGCCGCCAAGGTACCGCTGTTGCTGGTGTACATAGACTACCCGAACAAGGTGCTGGGCGTCGTCGACCATCTCTATTTGACGGGCGACAAGGAGGCCGACATGGCCGCCATCGCCGCCGTGTATGCGGGCCACCAGGGCTTGCACCCGGAAAAGGCGGCGCCCATCGTGCTGTCCGAGAAGCGCCCCGGCGCTTAATTCATCCCCATCAGCACCACGCCGGCGGCCGTCAAGGCCACGCCGGCCAGGCGCAGCACGCGCTCGGCCAATACCTGGCCGACGAAACGTCCCGCAAACAGCAGCATGGCCGACGCCAGCAGGAAGCCGCACGCGGCCGAAGCGGCCGGCAATTCCCGGCCATGCGCATTGCCATGCGCGAGTGCAAACACGCCCACGAGCAGCATGCCCAGCCAGTTCGGCACGGCCAGCGCCAGCGCGATGGCCAGCCCCACCAGCGCCACCGTGGCGGCAATCCCCGTTTCCAGCCCGGGAACGCGCAAGCCCGCCATGCCGGCCAGCGCGCCCAGCAGCATCATGCCGAGAAAGGTGGCGGGCTGGGCCAGGCCGCGCCGCTGCTGTCCGCCCCAGATGCCCACGCCCAGCATGGCCAGCAAATGGTCAATGCCCGTGAACGGATGGGCGAAACCGGCCAGGAAGCCGGCACTCTCGCCGTGGCCGGGGTGCGCCATGGCAGGCAAGGCCAGCAGGCACAGCGTGGCTAGGGCGGCCGTTTTCGTCATCAATCTTGCGTTCATTGCAACTCCTTGCCTGGTTGGTCGAGCAAACCTTGCTCGCGGATAAAATCGATCACGACCTGCACGCCGTCGCCGCTGCGCAGATTGGTCAACACGAACGGACGTTCGCCGCGCATGCGTTTCGCATCCTGCGCCATGATGTCGAGGTTGGCACCCACATACGGTGCCAGGTCCGTCTTATTGATGATGAGCAAATCCGAGCGCGTGATGCCGGGCCCGCCCTTGCGCGGGATTTTTTCGCCACCCGCCACGTCGATCACGTAAATCGTCAGGTCCGACAGTTCCGGGCTGAAGGTGGCGGCCAGATTGTCCCCGCCCGATTCGACCAGGATCAGGTCGAGATTCGGAAAATCGGCCTGCATGCGCGCGATCGCTTCCAGGTTGATGGACGCGTCTTCGCGGATGGCCGTGTGCGGGCAGCCGCCCGTCTCCACGCCCATCAGGCGCTCAGCCGGCAAGGCATCGGCGCGCAGCAGGATTTCCATGTCTTCCTTGGTATAGATGTCATTCGTGATGACGGCCATGTCGTAGCGCTCGCGCATGCCCTTGCACAGCATTTCGCACAGGGCCGTCTTGCCCGAGCCGACGGGCCCGCCGATGCCCACGCGCAGGGGATTGGATGGTATTGAGGTCATGTTTGCTCTCTCATAAAATTATTCAGGAACGGTACAGCCGGCTGTACTGCACTTCGTGCCGCATCGACAGCAAGGACAGGCCCGGCGCCCAGTTGCCCATCTCGTCGTCTTGCAACGTTTGCGCCGTCAGCGCGGCCGCTTCCAGGTCGGGCCGCAGCGACAACAGCAGGCGCTGGCCCGCCACCTGCCCCAGCGGCACGGATTTCACGCACACGAGCACCTGGTTTTCCGCCCAGGCGAACAGCATGGCCAGCAGCGCCTCTTCGCGCGGGATGGCCAGCGCCGCCACGGCGCACGCATACGCGGTGGGCAGCGCCACTTCCGGCTGGCCCTGCAGCATGTCGATCAGGACGCCGTCGGCTACGTCCAGTTCGGCCAGCAATTTGCTCAGCGAATAGCCCATCTGGATGGTTTCGGCGCGAAATTCCGCCGTGTCGCGCGAAGCGATGAAGCGCTCGCTCCAGCGCTGCACGGCGCCCAGGTCCTGCGCTGCGAACGCCTGCATCAAGCGCCAGCACAGCGGCGCTTCCCAGCGCGCCACCACTTGCGCCAGATGCTGGGCGATCCAGTCGCGCGCCGTGGCTGCATCCGTCACCAGGCCCGATTCCAGCGCCGCCTCCAGCCCCTGCGAATAGCTGTAGGCGCCGATCGGCAAGGCCGGGCTGGCGAACTGCAGCAGATGCAGCAGGGCCGACGCCTGCATCATGCGGCGCCTGGCGTATCACTGGGACGGTGGATTTTCTGCCGCAGCGGCACGGGCGCCAGCAAGTGCTGGCCGTGGCCGTCGTGGTGGCCATGGCCGCCGCCATACGCGCCCGCCTCGGGCTCGAACGGCGCGCTTTCTTCCGTCACCGTCGCCTGCAAGCCCTCCAGCATTTCCTTCAACACCACGTCCTTGCGGATGCGTAGAAAACCGTTGCCCACCTGCGCCTGCGTGTGGCGGTTCCCCAGGTGGAAAGCGCAGCGCAGCAGGGTATGCGCATCGAGGCAGCGCACCAGGTAGGTCGGTTCGCGCGCGGCGACGATCTGCACCACCTGTCCTTCCGGTCCCGTCATGCGCTCGCCGTCGCGCAGCACCGTGCCGCGCACGGTGAACACGGCCACGTCCTCGCCATTCGACAGCACGGCGCGCAGCCGGCATTTTTCGCGCTGGTCGTAGGGCAGCACGAGTTGGGCAACGGCGGCGCGCGGATCGTCAGCCGCCAGTCTGGTATGCAATGTGAGCATGCTTGTCTCCTGCCTAAAATAGAAAATAGCGCTGCGCCATGGGCAGCACGGACGCCGCCTCGCACACGAGCAGCTGGCCATCGGCGCGCACGGCATAGGTTTCCGGGTCCACTTCCATGTGCGGCGTGGCGCCGTTGTGGATCATGTCGGCCTTGCGCAAGCCGCGCATGTTTTTCACGGCGATGAGGGATTTGTTCAGTTTGAGCTGGTGGCCGATATCGAGCTCGTAGGCTGCCTGCGACACAAACGTAAACGACTTTTTCAGGCCGCCGCCGAAGGCGCCGAACATCATGCGGTAGTGCACGGGCTGGGGCGTGGGAATGGACGCGTTCGGGTCGCCCATCTGCGCGGCGGCGATCATGCCGCCTTTTAAAATCATCGACGGCTTGACGCCGAAGAAGGCCGGTTTCCACAGCACGATGTCGGCGATCTTGCCCGCCTCGATGGAGCCCACCACGTGCGATATCCCGTGCGTGATGGCGGGGTTGATCGTGTACTTGGCGATGTAGCGTTTGGCGCGGAAGTTGTCGCTGCGTGCCGTGTCGGGCGCCAGCGCGCCCCGCTGCACCTTCATCTTGTGCGCCGTCTGCCAGGTGCGCATGATCACTTCGCCCACCCTGCCCATGGCTTGCGAATCGGACGACATCATGGAAATGGCGCCGATATCGTGCAGGATGTCTTCCGCGGCGATGGTTTCGCGGCGGATGCGCGATTCGGCAAAGGCCACGTCTTCCGCAATGGCCGGGTCCAGGTGGTGGCACACCATCAGCATGTCCAGGTGCTCGTCGAGCGTGTTGACGGTGAACGGGCGCGTGGGATTCGTCGACGAGGGCAGTACGTTGGACTGGCCCACGGCGGCGATGATGTCGGGCGCATGGCCGCCGCCCGCCCCTTCCGTGTGAAACGTGTGGATGGTGCGGTCCTTGAAGGCGGCCAGGGTATGCTCAAGGAAGCCGCCCTCGTTGAGGGTGTCGCTGTGCAGCGCCACCTGGATATCCATGCGGTCGGCGACGGACAGGCAATTGTCGATGGCGGCCGGCGTGCTGCCCCAGTCCTCGTGCAGTTTCAGACCGATGGCGCCCGCGCGCACCTGCTCTTCCAGGGGCAGCGGCAGGCTGACGTTGCCTTTGCCCATGAAGCCCAGGTTCATGGGAAAGGCATCGGCCGCCGCCAGCATGGCGTGCAGATGCCACGGTCCCGGCGTGCACGTGGTGGCGGCCGTGCCCACGGCCGGCCCCGTGCCGCCGCCCAGCATGGTGGTCACGCCGCTCATCAGGGCTTCCTCGATCTGCTGCGGGCAGATGAAGTGGATGTGCGTGTCGACGCCGCCGGCCGTGACGATCATGCCTTCGCCGGCGATGATCTCGGTGGCGCCGCCGATGGCCAGGGTCACGCCCGGCTGGATGTCCGGGTTGCCCGCCTTGCCGATGCCGAAAATCAGGCCGTTCTTCAGGCCGATGTCCGCCTTCACGATGCCCCAGTGGTCGAGGATGACGGCATTCGTGATCACGGTATCCATCACCTCGGCCGCGCAGCGCTGCGACTGGCCCATGCCGTCGCGGATCACCTTGCCGCCGCCGAACTTCACCTCTTCGCCGTAGATCGCATAGTCATGCTCGATCTCGATGAACAGTTCCGTGTCGGCCAGGCGGATGCGGTCGCCCGTGGTGGGGCCGAACATCTCGGCATATGCGCTGCGGGGAATGCTGGCCATCTCAATCCTTTCCCGGTGGAGTGTCTTGCAGTTCGCCCATCACTTCGCCATTGAAGCCGTAGACCTTGCGCTCGCCCGCCAGCGCCACCAGTTCCACCGTGCGCTGCTGGCCCGGTTCGAAGCGCACGGCCGTGCCGGCCGTGATGTTCAGGCGCATGCCGTAGGCGCGCCAGCGCTCGAAGGCCAGCGCCGGGTTGACCTCGAAAAAGTGGAAATGCGAGCCCACCTGGATGGGCCGGTCGCCCCGGTTGGCCACCACCACGGTGGCCGTGGCGCGGCCCGCATTGAGGCTGATTTCGCCTTCTTCCAATTTGTATTCGCCTGGTGTCATGAGGGGCTCCTTCAAGGATCGCGTTACGCTTGCCGGCGGGTCGCTGGCGCAAAAAGCAGCCAGGGTGCGGGTGGCGCCCTGGGCGGTCAAAAAAACTACGGTATCGGGTGGTGCACGGTCACCAGCTTGCTGCCATCGGGGAAGGTCGCCTCCACCTGGATATCGGGGATCATCTCGGCGATGCCGTCCATGACGTCGGCGCGCGACAGTATTTTCGTCCCGTCCGACATCAGCTGCGCCACGGATTTCCCATCGCGCGCGCCTTCCATGATGGCGGCGCTGATCAGGGCCACCGCTTCCGGATAATTGAGTTTCAAGCCGCGCGCCAGGCGCCGTTCGGCCAGCAGCGCGGCCGTAAAAATGAGCAGCTTGTCTTTTTCGCGGGGAGTCAGGTCCATGGTTTTCCTTGCGCTTCTTTCCTGATTAAGTGTTCCAGATGCTAAGTGTTCCAGATGCGGGGCACGACGGCGGCACGCCCCAGCGCGGCGGGGCGCAGCAGCTGCCAGGCGGCCAGCATGACGCGGCGCGCCGCCTCGCTGTCGTCGCACAGCAGGCGCACCGCCACCAGCGATTTCATCTGCGTGGCGCCAAACAGGGCGCCGGCCGGCACGGCGATCTCGCGCAGGGCCGCCAGCACGGCGGGCGCCAGGGGGCGGCCGACGGCGATCAGGGTGGCGCATACGGTGTGGCCCGCCAATCCCAGGGGGCTGGCCATCAACGCGCCGCCGGCGGCCAGCACGCCCTGCTCCCACCACAGCAGCTTGCCGCCGCGGCGTATCTGCACCTGCTGGCTGATGCTGCCGGTGTTGAAAATTTCGCCCGAGGCGCTGCGGCCCAGGCAGACGATGTCGCAGCCGATGTAGCCCGCGTCCGCCGCCAGTTCCACCTCATGGCGCAGGCGCACGCAAGCCTGGTCGAAGAAGATGCTTTCCTGCGGCAGCCACTCGATGGCGGCGCCGCTGCCCGCGCGCAGCACGATGTGCTGGCCCGAGACGTGGCCGTTCGCGCGGTACCATTTGGCGGCGCCCGGGGAAGTGAGCAAGGCGTGCGCGCCCTCGCCCGCCGTGGCGTCGACGGCCAGCTGGTCGCCGCCCACCACGCCGCCGGGCGGGTGGATGATGATGGCGTGGCAGACGGCATTGCCTTCCGGATACAAGGGCTTTTGCACGCGCAGGGGGCCGCTGTGCGCGCGCTCGACCAGGCGGCTGACGCCATCGTGCCAGGCAAAGCCCAGGCGCAGCTGCGCGTGCCAGGCGCTATGCGCGCCGGCGCCGGGAGGCAGGATGGAATGGGTGCTGTCTGGCATGCGTCGCAATCGTATGAAGATACGACAGACAAAGCAGGATATGTGCCAGCGCTACACGGGGAAAAGGTGAGAATCGCGCACCGTCACGCGGCAGGCGCACCAGCATGGTGCAGCCATGCGTGCACGCCGCGGCGCGGTGCGCGTCTAGGCGACGGCCAGGGTGCGCCGTTCGCGCAGCAGCGCCGTCAAGGCGTCGGCGGCCAGGGGCCGGCTGAAATAATAGCCCTGCATTTCGTCGCAGCCATGCTCCGTCAGGAAGTCGACCTGTTCGCGCGTTTCCACGCCTTCGGCGATGACACGCATGTCCAGGTTGTGCGCCAGCGAGATGACGGAGCGGGCGATGGCCGCGTCGCTGCTGCTGGTGGTGACATCGTCGACGAACGATTTGTCGATCTTCAGCACGTCGATGGGGAAGCGCTTCAGGTAGCCCAGGCTGGAATAGCCCGTGCCGAAGTCGTCGAGCGAGATACCCACGCCGATATCCTTCAGGCGCGTGAGGGCCGCCACCGCCTTGTCCGGATCGCCCATCACCGTGCTTTCCGTGATCTCGATGCCCAGGCAGGCGGGTGCGATGCCGTATTTGCGCAGGGCCGCTTCGACGAACGGCACCGTGCGGTCCTGCGCGAACTGCTTGCCCGACAGGTTGACGGCCACCTTGATGCTGCCCAGTCCCGCGTCGTGCCAGGCGCGGATCTGCGCGCACACGCTTTCCAGCACCCATTCGCCGATGGCCGTGATCAGGCCGTATTCCTCGGCCAGCGCGATGAACAGGCCGGGCGGCACCTTGCCCAGCACGGGATTATCCCAGCGCAGCAGGGCTTCCGCGCCCAGCATGGCGCCCGTGCGCAAGCACATCTGCGGCTGGTAGTGCACTTCGAATTCGTCGCGGCCGATGGCGCCGCGCAGCTGCTGCTGCATGGCCAGGCGGGCGCGGATATCGCTGCCCATGCGCTCCGTGAAGAAGGCGTAGTGGTCGCGCCCCATTTCCTTGGCGCGCACCAGGGCCGTGTCGGCGTGGCGCAGCACGTCATCGAGGCTGTCGCCGTCGGCCGGGCACATGGCGATGCCGATGCTGGTGGTCAGCGCCAGGCGTTCGCCGTCGACGCTGAGCTCTTCGCGCAAGCCGGCCAGGATGGTTTGCGCCAGCCCCAGGGTGCGCCCCAGCAGCGCGTCGTCCTGCAGCAGGATCTGGAATTCGTCGCCGCCCTGGCGCACCACCGTGTCGCCTTCGCGCACGCAGCCGGACAGGAAGCGCGCCACCACCTGCAGCGCCTTGTCGCCCACGGCCTGGCCGTGCGAATCGTTGATATTCTTGAAGCGGTCCAGGTCCAGGCACATCAGCACCACCTGCTGGCCGTCGCGCACGGCGTTCGCGCGCGCCTGCTCGAAGCGTTCGCGCAGCAGCACGCGGTTCGGCAAGCCCGTCAGCGCATCGTGGTAGGAAAGGAAATCGATCAGGTGCTGCTCGGCCTTGCGCTCGCTGATATCGAGGAAGACGCCCACGTAGTTGACGACGGCGCCGTCGGGGCCGTGCACGGTGGAGACGCTGAGCAGGCAGGGATAGGTGTCGCCGCTCTTGCGCCGCGTCTGTACTTCGCCCGACCAGCAGCCGCTGCTGCGCAGGCCCTGGCGCATGGCCAGCAGCACCGCTTCGCCCGTGTATTCGGCGTGCAGGCGCATGATGTCCGTGCCCACCACTTCCTGCGCCGCGTAGCCGGTAATGCGCGTAAAAGCGGGATTGGCCGTGACGATGACGCCGGCCGAATCCGTGATCAGGATGGCGTCCTGGGTGGCCTCGAAGACCTGGCCGGAAAGGCGCAGCAACTCCTCGTTGGCGCGGCGGATCTGCACTTCGCGCGCCAGGGTGCTGGCCACCTGCTCCAGTTCGGCCGTGCGTTCGGCCACGCGCCGCTCCAGGTTGGCGCGCTCCTGCGCCAGCTGCAGCTGCGCCCGCGCCAGGCGCACGTGCGCATCGGTGCGGGCCAGGATTTCCTCGGCCTGGAACGGTTTGGCGATGAAGTCGACGGCGCCCAGCGCAAAGCCGCGCACCTTGTCGTCCGTATCGTACTGGGCCGACAGGAAGATCACGGGCACCTGGCGCAGCGAGGGAATTTCCTTCAGGCGGCGGCACACTTCAAAGCCGTCGAGGCCCGGCATGCGCACGTCGAGCAGGATCAGCTCCGGCGGGCGCGCCTGGGCCGTCCACAGGGCCAGTTCGCCGTTCGGCGCCTGGCGCACCGCATAGCCGGCGCCGCCCAGCAAATCACTCAACAGCTTCAGCGAAGCGGGCGTATCTTCAACGATCAGTACTTCGCCCTTAGCATTCACTTCGGAAAAATCGCGGTGCATGTAGCAGTTCTCTCAGCTTTGGATGAGGCGCGGCGGTCGGTTGCCGCGCTGGACAAGACATTTCTTTGCGATGAACTACGTACTATCATCATAATCTTTATTGCAATTTAGCACCATCCATCGACGGCATTTTGGCCGTCTTTTCATCGAATCCGATGTTGTCAGCCCACACTTTCACGTGTGCGCCAATGCGCCTTCGTCCTCCAGCAAGACGCACAGCTGCCGGTACTGATGCTGGTCGAGCATGGCCTGCAGCGGCGCCAGCAAGGGCGCCGCCGCCGCAGGCAGGGCCGCCAGCAGCAGGGCCACCCTGGCCAGGTTCAATTCGCGCAGCGCCACCAGCAAGGCCGCGCGCTCGTCCGGAGCCAGCAGCTGCAGGTCCGTCGCCTGCAGCGCCGGCGGCGCCTGCGCCAGCGCCGGCATGGACGGCGGCACGGGCGCCGGCACGGGCGCCAGCGCCGCCTGCGCGGGTATGCTGAAACGGAAGGTGGCGCCCTGCCCCGGCAGGGACGCCACCGTCAGCTCGCCTTTCATCAGCTGCACGAATTCGCGCGAAATGGCCAGGCCCAGGCCGGTGCCATCCTTCGGTCCCGCGCTGTCGGCCTGCACGAAAGGCTCGAAGATGCGCTGCTGGTCTTCCGCGGCGATGCCGATGCCCGTATCGCTGACGGCGAACGACAGCATCCATTGATCGCCGCCGCGCCGCTCGCCGCGCACGCGCAAGGTGACCTTGCCGCTGCCGGCAAACTTGACGGCGTTCGACATCAGGTTCAGCAGCACCTGGCGCAGGCGCGTCGCGTCCAGCAGCACCGCCGCCGGCAGGTCCGCGCAATCGAGACGCAGGGCCAGGCCCTGCTGCTCGGCGCGCATGCCCAGCATGTCCATCACTTCCTGCAGCAGGGGCGCCAGCGCCACCACGGCCGTCTGCGCCTGCAGACGCCCCGCCTCGCCCTTCGACAGTTCGAGGATTTCATTGATCAGGGTGAGCAAATGATTGCCGGAGCGGTGGATGATGGCCAGGTTGCGCTTTTCATCGTCCTGCATGTTGGGCGAGGCAGCCATCAGGCGCGAAAAGCCGATCACGGAATTCAGGGGCGTGCGCAGTTCATGACTCATGTTCGCCAGGAAGGTGCTCTTGGCGCGGTTTGCCGCCTGCGCCTGGCTGACGGCCACCGACAAGGCGCTCGTGCGCTCGGCCACCAGCTCTTCCAGGTGGTGGCGGTGGCGCAGCAATTCCAGTTCGGCTTCGCGGTGCGCCGTGATGTCGTAGTTGGAGCCCACCAGGCGCATGGGCTGGCCCAGCCCGTCGCGGAAGATCACGGCATCGGCCTTGATATAGCGTACGGTGCCATCGGGCCACAGGATGCGGTATTCGTGCGTGAATGCCTGGCCGGCGCCCAGCGCGGCGCGCAGGGCCTGCTTGGCGGCCGGCACGTCGTCCGGCATCAGCGCCGCACGCCAGATCGCCGCCGGCGACATGCCGCGGTCCGCATCGGCCTTGAACTGCGCGTACATCTGCTCATCCCACTGCAGTGCGTCGCTGCAGACGTTCCAGTCCCAGATGCCGATGCTGGCCGCGCCCGTGGCCATCTGCACGCGCTCCTCGCTGCGCTGCAGGGCGCGGTAGCGGCTGTCGAGCAGCGCCACCATGTCGCGGATGGAGCGGTACAGGGTGCGCAGCTCGCCCAGGAACCACGCTTTCGGCGGCGTGCCGAACGCTTCGCCCTGCCCCGCCTTGACGCCTGCCGCGTACTGGCCGATCGCCTTCAGGGGCTTGAGCATCAGACACCACATGAGCAGCCAGATGCTGGCCACCAGGATCACGTCGAGCGCCACGATCATGGCGCCGATGCCCAGCGCGCGCTGCTGCAGCTGCGCATGCAGCAGGGCCGGCGTCGCGTACACGGCAACGCTGCCGATGACTTGCCCGCCTATCGTCACGGGGCGCCGCTGCACCAGCCAGTCGGGTTCGGCGGACAGCGAGGAAAAGCTGCCGATGGCGCCGTCCCCATTGCGGCGCAGGACCAGCGCTTCCCTGCCGATGCCCGGCGTGAGGGAACTGGCCACCAGCTCGCGCTTGCCCAGCATGCTGCGCATGATGGCCTGCATCTGCTTTTCATCGAGATTCCACAAGGGCAGTTCAATGGCCACGGCCAGCTGGTCGGCGCTCACGGCCAGGCTGCGGTGCAGCTGCTGCCAGCGCTGCTCCCGTTCGGACTCATAGAACAACACGGCAAACACCAGCAGCAGCACGGTGACGACAAAGGTCAGGGCCACGCTGACGGCCAGCACGATGGACACGCCGCCCAGGCGCTCGCCTTCGGGTGCATGCATCGTCATGCGTCTTCGCCCTGCGGCTCGCCGGCCAGCTGCGCCAGCAAGGCGCACAGGGGCTGATACTGGTGCTGTTCCAGCATGGCGGCGATATGCGCGGCCAGCTGCGGCAGGCTGGTCGCCACGCCGGCCAGCACGATGGCGCTGCGCCGCAAGTCGAGAGCCTGCACCGACGCGAGCAGCGCCTGCCGTTCGGCCGCGCCCAGCTGGCCCAGCGCCTGCTGCAGGTCAAAGACGGCCGCCGGCACGCGCGGCGCGGCGGCGGCCGTGCGCTGGAAGCGCACGCCCAGTTGCTGCTCCAGCATGGCGAACAGGTGCTCCTGCTCGATCGGCTTGCGCAGGAAGCCGTCGGCGCCGGCCGCCAGCGCCTCCTGCTTTTCTTCCTCGAAGGCGGAGGCGGTCATGATCACCAGCCGCGGTTGCGCCAGCGCCGTCTGCGCGCGCAGCCAGCGCGTCAGCGCCAGGCCATCCATGTCCGGCATGCGCCAGTCGCTAAGCACCATGTCGTAGCGCTGCGCCGCCAGCATCGCTTGCGCCTGCGCGCCGCCCGCCGCCTCCTGCAGCTGGAAGCCCAGCGGCGCCAGCAGGCCGGCCAGCAGCTTGCGGCAGTTGTCGTCATCGTCGACCAGCAGCACCATGCGCCCGCGCTGGGCCGGCGGCAGGCGCGCCACG
>NZ_WFLL01000046.1:0-45364 GCF_009208755.1 Janthinobacterium sp. FT14W
TGCCCACATGCTCAAGGAATGGAATCATCACTACAACTGGCACCGGCCGCATCAGGGCATTGCTGGCAAGGCCCCGATGTCACGGCTCGGATCTAGTCCGAATAACCTCTTGCAACTTCACACCTAGCGGCGCGCCGCCATCGACAAGGCCACCGCTTCGGCAACCTTGATGCCGTCGACGGCGGCCGACAGGATGCCGCCCGCATAGCCGGCGCCTTCGCCGGCGGGGAACAGGCCGCGCGTGTTCAGGCTTTGCAGGTCGTCGTCGCGGCGCTTGATGCGGATCGGCGACGAGGTGCGCGTTTCCACGCCCGTCAGCACGGCGTCGGCCTTGTAGTAGCCCTTGATCTGCTTGTTGAATGCAGGAAACGCTTCACGCAGGGCCGTGATCGCATATTCGGGCAAGGATGGCGCCAGGTCCGTCAGGTGCACGGCCGGCTTGTACGACGGCACCACGCTGCCGAATTCCGTCGAGGCGCGGCCCGCCACGAAGTCGCCGACTAACTGCCCTGGCGCATCGTAGTTGCCGCCGCCCAGGGCGAACGCCCGCTCTTCCAGTTCGCGCTGCAGGGCGATGCCGGCCAGCGGGTCACCCGGATAGTCGGCCGGCGTGATGCCGACGACGATGGCGCTGTTGGCGTTGCGCTCGTTGCGCGAGTACTGGCTCATGCCGTTCGTCACCAGGCGGCCCGGTTCGGAGGCGGCCGCCACCACCGTGCCGCCCGGGCACATGCAGAAGCTGTAGACGGAGCGGCCGTTGCTGGCGTGATGCACGAGCTTGTAGTCGGCCGCGCCCAGGATAGGGTGGCCGGCGCTGGGGCCGAAGCGGCAGCTGTCGATCAGGGACTGCGGGTGTTCCACGCGGAAACCGATCGAGAACGGTTTCGCCTCGATGTACACGCCGCGGCGGTGCAGCATCTCAAAGGTGTCGCGCGCGCTGTGGCCGATGGCCAGCACGACGTGGTTGCTGGCGATGGTTTCGCCATTGTCCAGCACCACGCCGCGCACCTGGCCGCCATCGGCGCCTGGCACGATGTCGAGATCGACCACTTTGCTGCTGAAGCGGTATTCGCCGCCCAGCCGCTCGATATTGGCGCGCATTTCTTCCACCATCTTGACCAGGCGGAAGGTGCCGATGTGCGGCTTGCTCACATACATGATTTCCTCGGGCGCACCGGCCTTGACGAATTCCGTCAATACCTTGCGGCCGTAGTGCTTGGGATCCTTGATCTGGCTGTACAGCTTGCCATCCGAAAAGGTGCCGGCGCCGCCTTCGCCGAACTGCACGTTCGACTCCGGGTTCAGCTCGCGCTTGCGCCAGAAGCCGAAGGTGTCGACCGTGCGTTCGCGCACCTGCTTGCCCCGCTCGAGGATCAGGGGGCGCAAGCCCATCTGTGCCAGGATCAGCGCCACGAACAGGCCGCACGGGCCCGTGCCGATGACGATGGGGCGCGGTTCGTTCGTGTGGCCGGCCAGCTGTTCGCCGCCGGCAACGAATTTGTAGTCGGTATCGGGCGCGGGCATCAGGTGGATGTCGTGGCTGAGGCGCGCCAGCACGGCCGCTTCGTTCTTGATCTCGACATGCAGGGAGTAAATCAACACCACAGCGCTGCGCTTGCGCGCGTCATAGCTGCGCTTGAAGACGGTAAAGCCGAGCAAATCGGCGGTATCGATGCCCAGGCGCGCCAGGATGGCGGCGGGCAGGGCCGCTTCGTCGTGTTCGAGGGGGAGTTTTACTTCGTTGAGTCGCAACATAATGGTGGGTCCGAGGTTGGGGGCTGTCTAGGCCCCATGGTGAATGCGTGTGGTGTGGCAAGGCGCTATTTTACCCGGACTCCCCGGGCTATCGGCAATGGACAACGATGATAACGGGAGGATTGTCAACGATTTTTTGGTGGAAATGACAATGTGGCTTGGAGTGAATGTAATTTTTTTGCAACAAAATCTGCGCCAGTGCATATTTTTCAGCTCCTCTTTGTTGCTGTGTGGCACTCTGTAGGCACGCTGGAAAATGTCTTTTTGGGTAATTTTCAAGAAAATTACAAATTGCAAAATAATAAATTGTGTCTTAGCATTAACTGCTGATACGCGCGCACCGCACTGATCCGGTGGCAAGCGTCCTCAAGTGATCAGCCAGGGTTTGAGTCTCTAATTTTCTTAACGGGCGTGAAGATGAAAAAAATAACTTTAGTCATGTTGTTGCTGGCCGGGTTCGGCGCTGCGCAAGCGGATGAATTGAGCGATGCGCAGAAATTATGGGATAACAAGGATTTTTACAAATCCTTTCAGATTTTTAATAAATTAGCCGAGGCCGGGAATGTGAATGCTCAGCTGCAGCTCGGTGAAATGTACGGCTTTGGCGAAGGAACGGCCGAGGATACGGAAAAGGCCGCTTACTGGCTGAAGCAGGCTGCCGCGAAAGGGCATCCGGAAGCTGCCGCGTCGCTGGCGCTGGTGCAGGAGCGCAAGGCCCATCACGCCGACATCGCCTACTACACGACGAACTTTGACGGCGGTAGCGCCGCGTATTCCCGCTACGGTTGCGAGCGCCCTCAAATTCCCGCGCAATCGACCAGCAATGAAGATATTCGCAAAGTGAATGCCAAGATAAATACCTGGACCGAATGTTACGGGCGTTTTATCGTTAATTTGCGTAGCGTTGCTGCCGCAGATAAAACCATCAAGCCGGAAATTCTCAAGCTGATGAATAATGATGAATTTACCCGTTCCGCTGCCTTGATTAATAAAGTCTACGGTAATATCTTGACGGAAGCGGCAGCGATAGAGCAGGGCATTTCCAATGAGAGCAGCGCCTGGAAAAAATCGACCGAATCATATGCTGCCGCATACGATAAGAAGCTGGTGCAGGATAAAATAAACTCGGATAATGAAATCCGGGTATTGGAGACGACAAGAAGAGATTTGGAACATAATATTTTCACGACTTCATACAAGAAATAAGAACCCGCACCTTTCCGCATGAAACCAGAAGCGTAGATCCGAGAGAATGTTGTATTGTTGCAACGTCAAGATCTCCGCTTCTGTCCCCCTCCTGCTTTTCCACCGGCGCCATCGCGCCCATCCACGGTCTGCCTGCCCCTATGTTGCGCTGCCACTTCGGTGCATTTTGACAAGGCAAAAACGCCTCAAAGCCCATGATTGGGCGCGAGCTGAAGTTGGTTTTTCGTATATACATATTCTTTATTTTGCATTGCACCAAAATGGTGCGCATATGCTCCATTTCAGACACCTCTTCCTGTCAAAACAGCCCCTTGCGAGTTGTTGCTTTTACGCACAAACCAGAAGCTATTGTATTGACACTAACGCGGCCAATATGGTTTTATGTATTGCTTAAGCGAATGATTTTTTTCTAAAAACAATTCGTTTGGGGATCTGCGCTATCAGTGTGGGTTGAGAGTGAAATTAATTGAAAACTAAAACCGGAAATAAAAAACGTATTGAACATGATTTAGTGCTTAACTTTGTCGGGTCTCTCTATCAGAGGTACCCCATAACACTTAATATAATAATTAGGAAACCACATGTTTAGAAAAACTGTTTTAGTACGCGCGCTGTCCATCGCGTTTAGTGCGGCCACCCTGACCGCTGCCGTGGTTCCTGCAGCCATGGCTCAATCGAACGCTGCCGGTAACATCTACGGTAACGTCGAAGCCGCCGCTGGCAGCACGGTTGTTCTGCTGAATACGGACACGGGCGCCAAGCGTACCGTGGTGCCAGACGCATCGGGCCGCTATTTCGCCACCGCCTTGCCTCCAGGCCACTACAAAGTGGAACTGGTACGTGATGGCCAAGTCAGCAAAACGGTCGAAGTCGATGTTCTGGTTGGCCAGGGTGTGGATGCATCGTTTGTCACCGCAACGGCTGCCTCCGGCGTGCAAGCGGTTCAAGTGACCGGCCGCCGCAACCGTATCGACGTGTCCAGCTCCAACAATGGCGCGACCTTTACCGCCAAAGAACTGGCCCGTCTGCCTATCGCGCAAAACGTTGCAGCGATTATTCAGCTGGCACCAAACACCACCCGTGCCGACTCGCGCTACGCGGCCGGTGCTTCCTTCGGTGGTGGCGGCGCGTCTGAAAATGCGTACTACATCAATGGTTTCCCTGTTACCAACCCACTGACACAGCTGGGCGCATCGGAACTGCCTTTCGGCGCGATTGCCCAGGCACAGATCCTGACCGGCGGCTTCGGCGCCGAGTTCGGCCGTTCCGTTGGCGGCGTGGTCAATATCACGACCAAGAGCGGTACCAATAATTGGGAATTTGGCGCCAGCGTCAGTATCGAGCCGGACAATCTGCGCGCGAAATATCGCGACAGCTACTACCCGGTAACGGGCCGTCCGGAAAATGCAACGACCGATGGCACCCTGTTCCGTCGCAACTCGGAAAACAGCAAGACTGAAAAGACCTACGGTGCTTACGTCGGTGGTCCGATCATCAAGGACAAGCTGTTCATGTTCACTGCGATCGAAACCAAGAAAACCGACTGGGAACGCATCAACGGCACCCGTACCTCGGCGTCGAATGCGGCCACCGGCTTTGCATCGAACCAGGATACGATCGACCGCTACATCGCCAAGTTCGACTGGAACATCACGGACAATCATCGCCTGGAAGCCACCTTCCTGGGTGATGAAGGCAAGTCGGACCGCCAACTGTACGCATACGACTACGCAACGGCTCTGCGCGGCGCGCAAACGGCATCGCAGCACTATACAAATGATGCAACGTTCTCGCCTAACGTCGGCGCCGAATCGCAAATTCTGCGCTACACGGGTAATCTGACCGATGACCTGACTGTTACCGCCGTGTATGGCGAAAGCAAAACCAAGAACAAGAACCGCTTTGATGCAGTCGGCAGCGCTCCTGCGGATATCTTTGCGATCACCGCGCCTTCGAACGCCCGCGTACCTGGCCTGAACTATTCCAGCCCGCAAGTGCTGAGCGGCGTGATTCCTGGTAATGATGCGCAAAGCAAGATCAAGTCGTCGCGTATCGACTTGGAATACAAACTGGGCAAGCACACGATCCGTGGCGGCTTGGACAACAACAAGCTGTCGTCCGTGAATGCGGGTGATGTGCAAGCTGGTGGCGGTCTGTGGACCTACGGCAAGGTTGCCAATCCACTGGTAGCGACCAACTTCGGCGGCGGCTATCGCGTGCCGGTGGCCAGCGGCGGCGGCCTGGGTACCCAGGGTTACTATGTTGGCAGCACGCTGTACAACACGCTGACCAACGCGTTCTCGGATCAGTCGGCTCAGTACATCGAAGACCGCTACCAGGCAACGAAAGACCTGTTGGTAACTGTTGGCCTGCGCAGCGAATCGTTTAAAAACAAAAACGGTGACGGCGAAACCTTCTTGGAAATCAAGAACCAGCTGTCTCCACGTCTGGCTGCTGCCTGGGACGTGAACGGTGATGCATCGTTGAAAGTGTACGGTAGCGTTGGTCGTTACGCCGTGCAAATCCCGACCCACTTGGCTGTGCGTGGTGCGAGCCGCTCGTTGTTCACCAACCAGTATTACACCTATACCGGTACCGATCAGTACGGTCGTCCGACGGGTCTGACGGCTCTGACGCCTGAGTTCTCGACGAACAACGAACTGGGCCAATCGAAAGATGTCAAGACCCTGAGCGCGATCGATATCAAGCCTACGTACCAGGATGAACTGACGGTCGGTTTCGAGAAAGCCTACTCGCCTAGTCTGAATTTCGGCGCTAAAGTGACCTATCGTAAGCTGCGTCAAACGATCGATGACTTCTGCGATGACCGTCAGATCTATGCTTTCGCTGCCGCCAAAGGCATCGATACGTCGAACTACGGCGGCTTTAACTGCGCTTCGTTCAATCCAGGCGAAGACAACAGCTTCTGGGTCGATTTCGCTGGTACGCAATCGAACTACACCCGCGTTGACCTGAAAGCTGCCGATATCGGTTTCGATAAAGCCAAGCGTACGTACACGGCACTCGATCTGTTTGCGGAACATCCGATGCGCAACGGCTGGTATGGCCGTATCAACTACACGTGGTCGCGCAGCACGGGTAACACCGAAGGTCAAACCCGTTCGGACAATGCACAAACTGACGTGGCTGCAACTTCGAGCTGGGATAACAAGGAACTGATGATCGGCGCGGATGGCTTGCTGCCAAACAACCGTACCCATCAGATCAAAGCCTTCGGTTTCTATGAGCTGACCAATCAGATCAGCGTCGGCGGCAATGCTCTGATCGCTTCCGGTCGTCCACGCAGCTGCTTCGGTAACCGTCCTGACCTGCCAGCAGACGTAGCGAACTACGGTTCGGTCTACTTCTACTGCGATGGCAAGGAAGCGCCACGCGGCACCTTCGGCAAATTGCCATGGGATGTGCGTTTCGATGCCAACGTGACCTACCGTCCAGAGCAAATCAACGGCCTGGCTTTGAAAGTGGATGTGTTTAACGTGTTTAACAAACAAACGGCACAAACCATCGACGAAACCTACAACGTTGCTCGTGGTAACTACAACGTCAGCCAAACGTACGGCCGCGTCATCAGCTACACCGCTCCACGCGCTGTGAAACTGACCGCAGAGTACAACTACAAGTTTTAATCGACTTGGAGAGGCCTTGCTCATGTGAATGGGCAAGGCAAGCATGAAAAAACCGCCGGTGCAAGCCGGCGGTTTTTTTTATGGCCCTGTCATCCTCAGCCGTGGGAGTGTTCCCGTGGATGAAGGGGCAAGGCCGTGCCTTGCAAGCTGCTGATTACATCCCGCCCCACAAGGCGCCCAGCGTGGCCAGCGCCGTCAGGCCCGCCGTTTCCGTGCGCAGGATGCGCGGTCCCATGGACAAGCCGATGGCGCCGGCGGCCATGGCCGCCTTTTCTTCCGCTTCCGAAAATCCGCCTTCCGGTCCCACCATCACGGTGATCGCCTGCGGCGGCTGGTGACGGGCCCAGTCGGCCAGCGACTGCTGCGCGCGCGGCGTCAGAATGATGCGCTTGTTGTTGTTATTCGATAAATCTTGCTGGCTGCTCCAGTGATTGAAATCCTGTAACGGCGCCAGCTGCGCCAGGCGGTTGCGGCCACACTGTTCCGAGGCGGAAACGATGATGGCTTGCCAATGAGCCAGTTTCTTCTCGGCCCGTTCGGCGGACAGGCGCACCACGCAGCGTTGCGCCGACAGCGGCACGATGCCGGCCGCGCCCAGTTCGATGGCTTTTTCGATGATCCAGTCCATTTTCGACGCTTCCGGCAGCGCCTGCGCCAGAGTCACGGCGTAGGGCAGTTCCGCCTCGCGCGCCACGTGCGCCTGTATCTGCGCCGTCACGCTGCGCTTGGCCACCGCCACCAGGCTGGCCTGCACTTCGCCGCCTTCGCCATTGAACAGGGTGATGAGGTCGCCCGGCGCCAGGCGCACGACCTGGATATGGTGGGCGACAGCCTCCGGCAGGGAGACGGTGGTGCCGGCGACGAGCGGCTGGGGGCAGAAAAAACGCGGCATGCAAATCCTAGATTGAGCGAAATATGGATGGGAAAGAGGTCAAAGTATAGCCATTTGGCGGGCCGGTACGCCGCAATTCTAATTTGCGGCCCCCCAGTCTGGTAAAATAGTCGACTACAGAAAGCAGCCGGCTTCCCTGTCCGCGCTGTTGCAAACGAATTCCAAACTCGCGACTGACCCATACCATCATGACAACTACGCTCCCGACTACCAAAATGGCCAATGCGATCCGCGCACTGGCAATGGATGCTGTACAAAAGGCCAATTCCGGCCATCCAGGCATGCCGATGGGCATGGCCGAGATCGCAGTTGCCCTGTGGAGTGGTCACTATCGCCACAATCCCGCGAATCCAAAATGGCAGAACCGCGACCGTTTCCTGTTGTCGAACGGCCACGGCTCCATGCTGCACTACGCGCTGCTGCACCTGACGGGCTACGACCTGTCGATGGATGACATCAAGGCCTTCCGCCAGATGCATTCGAAAACCCCGGGCCACCCGGAAGTCGATATCACGCCAGGCGTGGAAACGACCACCGGCCCGCTGGGCCAGGGCATCGCCAACGCCGTCGGCATGGCCCTGTCGGAGCAACTGCTGGCTGCTGAATTCAACCAGCCTGGCCACGACATCGTCAATCACTACACCTACGCCTTCGTCGGCGATGGTTGCCTGATGGAAGGTATTTCGCACGAAGTGTGCGCGCTGGCCGGCACTCTGGGCTTGAACAAGCTGATCGCCCTGTACGATGACAACGGCATTTCCATCGACGGCAAAGTCGAAGGCTGGTTCACGGACGACACCCCGGCCCGCTTCGAAGCGTACGGCTGGAACGTCATCCGCGCCGTCGACGGCCACGATGTCGCCGCCGTGGCTGCCGCCATCGCCGCCGCCAAGACCGCATCGAAACCAACCTTGATCTGCTGCAAGACCATCATCGGCAAGGGTTCGCCGAACCTGCAGGGCGGCGACAAGGTCCACGGTGCCGCGCTGGGCGACAAGGAAATCGCTGCCGTACGCGAATACATCGGCTGGGATGCCGCCCCGTTCGAGATGCCGGCCGACGTGTACGCAGCCTGGGATGCCAAGAAACAAGGCGCCCTGCTGGAAGCGGACTGGAACGAGCGTTTCGCCGCCTATGGCCGCGAATTCCCGCAGCAAGCCGCGGAACTGAGCCGCCGCATGCAGGGCGACCTGCCACAGGCATTCGAAGCGGCGTTGAGCGCCGCCATCGCTTCCTGCGTCGAGAAGAAAGAAAACATCGCCACCCGCAAGGCCAGCCAGAACGCCATCCAGGCGCTGGCGTCGTCCCTGCCGGAATTCCTGGGCGGCTCGGCCGACCTGACCGGTTCGAACCTGACCAACTGGAAAGAGTGCGTGGCCGTGCGTTCGGGCCAGCCTGGCAACCATATCAACTACGGCGTGCGCGAATTCGGCATGAGCGCCATCATGAACGGCATCACCTTGCACGGCGGCTACATCCCGTTCGGCGCCACGTTCCTCACGTTCTCCGACTACAGCCGCAATGCGCTGCGCATGGCGGCCCTGATGAAACTGCGTTCGATCTTCGTGTTCACCCACGATTCGATCGGCCTGGGCGAAGACGGCCCGACGCACCAATCGGTCGAGCACGTCTCGTCGATGCGTCTGATCCCGAACCTGGACAACTGGCGTCCGTGCGACACCGTCGAGTCGGCTGCTGCCTGGGGCGCCGCCGTGCGCCGCAAGGATGGTCCGTCGACCCTGATCTTCTCGCGCCAGAACCTGCCGTACCAGGAGCGCAGCGCCGAACAGATCGAGAACATCTTCCGCGGCGGCTATGTGCTGAATGACGTGCTTGACGCCAAGGCGATCCTGATCGCCACCGGTTCCGAAGTGGAACTGGCCGTGGCCGCCGCCAGCGCGCTCGCTTCGGAAGGCATCGCCGTGCGCGTGGTGTCGATGCCGTCGACCGACGTGTATGACCGCCAGGACGCCGCCTACAAGGCCAGCGTGCTGACGAAGGGCTTGCCGCGCGTGGCCATCGAAGCGGGCGTGACCAGCTTCTGGTACAAATACGTGGGCCTGGAAGGTGCCGTGGTCGGTATCGACACGTTTGGCGAATCGGCTCCGGCCGGCGTGCTGTTCAAGCACTTCGGCTTCACGGTCGACAACGTCGTGGCCAAGGTCAAAGCCGTCATCGCCGGCTAATCGGCCTACTCGTTTCCGCCGCCAGCGCTCCGCAGATGGGCGCGGCGGCGAGCAGATTTTTTTAATGTGCTTAGTACTTTCTATTCAATCAGGAGCAGAGTATGACGATCAAAGTTGCAATCAACGGCTACGGCCGCATCGGCCGTAATGTGTTGCGCGCTTTCTACGAAGGCGGCAAGAAACAGGATATCCAGATCGTTGCCATCAACGACCTGGGCGATGCCAAATCGAACGCCCACCTGACCCGCTACGACACCGCGCACGGCAAGTTCCCTGGCACGGTTACCGTCGAAGGCGACAACATGATCGTCAATGGCGATCCGATCCGCGTATTCGCACAGCGCAATCCCGCTGAAATCCCATGGGGCGAGCTGGGCGTGGACGTCGTGCTCGAGTGCACGGGCTTCTTCACCACCAAAGAGAAAGCTTCGGCTCACTTGAAGGGCGGCGCGAAAAAAGTCATCATCTCGGCACCAGGCGGCAAGGACGTCGATGCTACCGTCGTGTTCGGCGTGAACCATTCCGTGCTGAAAGCCACGGATACCGTCATCTCGAACGCATCGTGCACCACCAACTGCCTGGCACCGCTGGTCAAGCCGCTCAACGACGCCATCGGCATCGAAACGGGCCTGATGACCACCGTGCACGCCTACACCAATGACCAGGTGCTGTCCGACGTGATGCATGAAGACCTGCGCCGCGCCCGTTCGGCCACCATGAGCATGATCCCGACCAAGACGGGCGCCGCCGCCGCCGTTGGCCTGGTCCTGCCTGAGCTGAATGGCAAACTGGACGGCTTCGCCATCCGCGTGCCGACCATCAACGTGTCGCTGGTCGACCTGTCCTTCATCGCCAAGCGCGACACCACCGTGGAAGAAGTCAACGCGCTGATGAAAGCCGCTTCGGAAGGCGCCCTGGAAGGCATCCTGACGTACCAGACCGAACCGCTGGTATCGATCGACTTCAACCACAACCCCGCTTCGTCGAACTTCGATTCGACCCTGACCAAAGTGTCGGGCCGCCTGGTGAAAGTGTCGTCGTGGTACGACAACGAGTGGGGTTTCTCGAACCGCATGCTCGACACCACCGTTGCACTGATGTCGGCCAAGTAATTCTTTGACCGCATGAAAAAACGCCCTCCGGGGCGTTTTTTTTCGTCCCTTGCCCGCTTATTCCTTCGGTTCGCACTGATTGCGCCACTGTTCGCACGATGCCTCGACGCCCTGGTAGCACATATTGAGGATGTAGTCGCAGTTATCCGACGGAATCCATGCGCGCACGGCGGCCGTGCTGGAGAATGAAGCGGCGGCGCCGGCGGCGATGGCAAAGACAAACAGGGCTTTTTTAATGGACATCATTTTTCTCGCTTTCATCATTGGACAACGGTAGGGTGTCGAATCAAAAGACCATCCAGCCGGGCTTGGTCGGCCCGCCGGATGCAGAAAAATATTAGCATTAAAACCAGTTAATAATTGCCATAAAGAAAAATATTTCTACTGACGCAAGGTGCGCAGGCGGCGCCGGTAGAAGCGCCACAGCAGGCGCAAGTCGCGCAGCACGGGCACGCCGGACAGCAGGGTCAGCACGCCGGCGAGGATGATGGTGGCGGCAGGAAAGCCGATGTGCTTGAAGGCCAGTGCGCCGCTGACGCCGCCGATGAAGAAGCAGGCGATCAGCAGGCTGTGCGTCCGGAGCTTGCCCCGGTTCACCTTGACCACGCGGTCCGGCAAGGCGCGCCGGTTGTAATACGCCATCTTGCCCAGTTCGATGCCGATATCGGTCGACAGGCCCGTCACGTGGGTGGTGCGGATGACGGCGCCTGAAATCTTGGTGATGATGGCATTTTGCAAGCCCATGACAAAGCACAACAGCAAGATGGTGACGGGGCCCAGCACGTCGGGCATGGCCGCCAGGTAATTGCCCGTCAGGCCGAACAGCAATAACAGGGCCGCTTCCAGCAGCAGGCTGGCGGCAAACTGGCTGTGCAAGCGGCGCCGCTTGCCCCAGTTCACCATGATGGCCGTCACGGCCGCGCCGCTGACGAAAGCCAGCCAGGCGCCCAGCGCGGCCAGCGCCAGCGTGATATTGCCGAGCGCCAGGTCATCGGCCATGCCGGAGACGATGCCCGTCATGTGCGAGGTATAGCCGCCGATGGCGAGAAAGCCGCCCGCATTCACGGCGCCGGCCACCAGCGCCAGCACGCAGCCCAGTTGCAGGTTGGCTTGCGTATCGCGCGCCGCGCCGCTCAGGCGGGACAGGTAATGGAGCGGCATGTCCGGTCCGGCCTCAGACTGCGGCGCCGAAGATGGCTTGCCACAGGCGCATGACATTGTCCGCATGCACGCGCACTCTTTCCGGTTCCACCCGCGCCAGGTCCTGTCCTTGCAGGCGCAGCTGGTGCTGCAGCTTGCGCAGCGCGCGGTAGGCGTCGGCCACCAGGGCGGCCAGCTGCGCGTCGATCAGTCCCAGTTCGCCGCACAGGCGCAGCAGGGCGATATTGCCCGAGTTGGCTGTCAGCTGCGGATACTGCGCTGCGTGCTGCAGCACCAGGTATTGCACCATGAACTCGATATCGATCATGCCGCCCGGGTCCTGTTTCAAGTCGAAGCTGCCGGGGCGGGGCGGGTGGGCGTCCAGCATTTTCTTGCGCATGGCCACCACTTCGCCCTTGAGCGGGCCGTTTTCCGGCCGTTCCTTGCGCAGGATCGTGTCGCGGATGCGCTCGAAGTGCTTGCCGATGGTGGCGTCGCCCGCGCAAAAGCGCGCGCGCGTGAGCGCCTGGTGCTCCCACACCCAGGCCGCGCTGCCCTGGTAGCGCTCGAATGCCTGCACGCTGGAGACCAGCATGCCCGAGGCGCCATCGGGGCGCAGGGCGATGTCGATGTCGAACAAAATGCCGGCCGAGGTGTGCGAGGTCATCCAGGTGATGAAACGCTGCGCCAGCTTCGCGTACAGGCCGGGTGCTTCCTGGTCGTCGTCGTCGAACAGGAAAATGACGTCCAGGTCGGACACATAGCCCAGTTCCTTGCCGCCCAGCTTGCCATATGCGATGACGGCAAATTTCGGCACTTCGCGGTGGCGCGCGGGCAAGGTTTGCCAGACGGCTTGCACGGTGGCGGCGACGATGATGTCGGCCAGCTGCGACAGGTAGTCGGCCAGTTTTTCCACGCTCAGGTCGCCCGCCAGGTCTTGCGCCAGGCACTGGAACAGCTGTGCATGGTGTGTCTCGCGCAGGATATCCATTTGCCGCTCCGTGTCGCCGGGCGCGTCGTCGAGCTGGCGCTGCAGGTCCAGCGCCAGCGCGGCCGGGTCCGGCACCGTGTTGCGGATGCGCTCATCGAGCAGTTCGTCGAGCAGGATCGGGTGCTGCGTGAGGAAGGTGGCGGCCCAGCCGCTGGCGCACACCATGCGCACGACGCGCTCGAGCGTGTGCGGATACTCCGTCAGCAGCGACAGATAGGCCGAGCGGCGCGCGATGGCTTCGAGGAAATCGAGCAGCCGGCCCAGGGTGGCCAGCTGGCTGGCGTTGCCGTTGGAAACGGAGCAATCGGTAATCAGGGGCAGGGCGGAATTGACGAGGGCCACTAAACGCGTGCGGCTCGCCTCCGGCAACGATTGCAAGCGCGGCGCCTGCCACGTGGCCAGCAAACGCCGCGCGCAGGCGGCAGGCTCATGGAAACCCAGCGCGGCAAAGCGGGCTTCGATGGCTTCCTGCTGGTCGGACGCGGCGCAGTCGTTCGACGTCTGCGGGTCGATGCCCGTGTCGGCGGGCGGCGCGCCGCTGCTCTTGTCGCTGAACATCTCGTCGAACTGGCCGGCGACAAATACGCGGTGCGCTTCCAGCTGGGCCAGCAGGGTGGGCGTGTCGGGCAGGCCCATCATCTGCGCCACGGTCAGGCGGTCGGCCTCGTTCGCGGGCAGGGTGTGGGTTTGCGCATCGTCCAGGTATTGCAGCCGGTGTTCGAGGTTGCGCAGGAAAGTGTAGGAACCCAGCAACTGTTCCACGATGGCCGGTTCCAATAGCCCTTTATCTGCCACCGTGCGCAGGGTGGCGCGCGTGGAACGCTCGCGCAGGTCGGCGTCGCGCCCGCCCCGTATCAATTGAAATACTTGCGCAAGGAATTCGATTTCGCGGATGCCGCCGCGCCCCAGCTTGACGTTGTTGCTGCGGTCCGGGTGCAAACGCTCCTGGCGGTTGACCTCGGCGCGGATCTGGCCGTGCATGGTGCGGATGGCGTCGATGACGCCGAAATCGAGGTAGCGGCGGAAGACGAAGGGGCGCACGATGGCGTCGAGCGCAGCGATATCCTCGGGTTTGCCCGTCACGGCGCGCGCCTTGACCCAGGCATAGCGTTCCCATTCGCGGCCTTGCACGATCAGGTATTGCTCCACCATGCCCAGGCTGGCAGCCAGCGGGCCGGAATTGCCGTTCGGACGCAAGGCCATGTCCACGCGGAACGTAAAGCCGTCCTGCGTGATCTCGGCCAGGGCGGCAATCAGTTTCTTGCCCATGCGAATGAAAAACTCGTGGTTGGACAGGCTGCGCTGGCCCGGCAAGGTCGCTTGCGTGTCGCCGTCTTCCGGGTAGACAAAGATCAGGTCGATATCGGACGAGACGTTCAGCTCGCCGCCGCCCTGCTTGCCCATCGCCAACACCATCAAGGCCTGTTCCTCGCCCGATTCTTCGCCGATGGGCATGCCGTGCAGGGCCACCATCTCGGCCATGATGGCGTCCACATGCGTGCGGATGGTGAAATCGGCAAAGCCCGTCATGGCCGTGACGACTTCGTTCAAGTCCGCCTGGCCTTCCAGATCGCGGGCGATCAGGCCGCAGACGAGCAGGTTGCGCAGGCGGCGCATGGCCCGCTCGGCCGGCAGCGGCGGCGTGGCGGCGTTCGCCTGCTCAAGCAGCGCGGCGGCAAAATCGAGCCCGTCCAGCGGCGCGCGCACCAGTTGCGCCACCTGCGCGGCGCGCTCGGGGGCGGCATTCAGCCAGCGCTGGTAGAAACGGGAGGCGGAGATCAAAGGCTGTGTGCTCATGGTATCGGTAAGGGTCTCGTGGATGCTGCGTGCATGTTCTTGTTTAACTTGGCTGCGAACGGCGGGGGATGCGGTAAAATTGTGCCGCTGGCGCGAATGCCGCCGGCAGTGCGTGCTCTTCCGGACGATGGTAAGGGAGGCTTTGCTCCGACGCAAGCGCAAGGATGCAGGCGCGCACCACGAATGCAGACGATTTTTGCCATTATTTGACGCCGGGCCAGTTTATTAGCTTATTGATGCAAAAACCGCCAGAAGCAAGCGTGACAGAACATGTGCCACTGGCCCTGCGCTGGCAGCGGCTGCGTGCCGCCTATCGCATGGCCAACCTGGCCACCCACCATGTGCTGGGTTTTGCCATCAAACTGGTGCTGCTCGCGTATTTCGCCTTCGCCGTGCTGTTCTTATTCCTGCGCTACGCCATCCTGCCCAATATCGATTACTACAAAGGCGATATCGAGCGGGCGGCCAGCCGCGCGCTGGGCAATCCCGTCAGTATCGCGCGTATCTATGCCTCCTGGCATGGCGTGCGCCCGAATCTCTTCCTGGGCGACGTGACCCTGCGCGACCAGGCGGGGCGCCAGGCGCTGAGCCTGCCGAGCGTATCGGCCACCTTGTCGTGGTGGAGCGTGTTCGGTTCCGTGCGCTTCGACACCCTGGAAATCATGCGGCCCGACCTGGACGTGCGGCGCAGCAAGGATGGCAAGCTGTATGTTGCCGGCGTGCTGGCCGACAGCAGCCAGGGCAGCGACGGCAAGGGCGCCGACTGGCTGCTGTCGCAGCATGAGATCATCATCCGCGACGGCAAGGTGCGCTGGACGGACGAAGCGCGCGGCACGCCGGAGCTGGCCTTAAGCCAGGTCAACTTGCTGCTGCGCAACCACTGGCGCAGCCACCGCCTGGGTTTGCAGGCCACGCCGCCCGCCAGCCTGGCCGCGCCCATCGATGTGCGCGCTCACTTCACGCATCCGCCTTTCAGCAAGCGCATCTCCGATGTGTCGATGTGGAAGGGCGAGCTGTACGCGGACCTGAAAAGCGCCGACCTGGCCGCCTGGCGCCGCTACCTTGATTATCCGTTCGAGCTGAGCCAGGGCAAGGGCGCCTTGCGCGCCTGGCTGAACCTGGATCATGCGCGCCTGGCTGGCTTCACGGCCGATGTGGGCTTGACGGATGTGCAGGCCCAGCTGGGCCAGCATATCGCCCCGCTCGACCTGCTGTCCGTCAGCGGACGCATTTCGGCCAAGGAAGAGCTGTCGGCGCAGGTACCGGACGGCAAGCCAACCTTTGGCGCGTATGGGCACCAGGTGGAGTTGACGAATTTCGCGGTGGAAACACGCGATGGCCTGAGCCTGCCGCCCACGACCTTGTCCGAACGCTTTGTTGCTGCCACTAAACGCAAACCGTCGCGTACGGAAATCGCGGCCAAATCCCTCGACTTGCAAACCCTGGCCGCGCTGGCCGACAAGCTGCCGCTGGGCGAGCAGCAGCGCCAGCGCCTCGACGCCCTGGCGCCGCGCGGGCGCTTGCAGGATTTCTCAGCGCAATGGGAAGGCGAGATGGCCGCGCCGGCCAGCTACCGTCTGCGTGGCAAGCTCATCGATCTGGGCCTGAATGCGCAGCCCGCGCGCCTGGCCGTGGCAAAGACGGCGGCCAGCGCCGGCCAGGCGGCCGCACCGGCCATTCCCGGCTTCGACCACCTGACGGGCAGCATCGACGCCAATGACAAGGGCGGCAGCATCAATATCGACGCGCAAGACCTGGTGCTGCAGTTCCCCTCGTATCTGAGCGAGCCGGCCTTGCCGTTCGAACAATTCGCCATGCAGGCGCGCTGGACCTTCGAAGCGGAAAACATGCTGCAAGTCGAACTGGACAAGCTGGACTTCGATCAGCAGGGCTTGCGCGTTACCTTGCAGGGCACGCACCGCATGCCGCTCGATGGCAAGAACCTGGGCCAGGTCGACTTGACGGGCACGATAGACAATTTCCAGATCAATACCATCGGCCGCTATCTGCCCCTGCAAACGCCCGAGCATCTGCGCCACTGGCTGACGGGCGCGCTGGAAGGCGGCATGGCGCACGACGTCAGCCTGCGCCTGCGCGGCGAGCTCGAACATTTCCCCTTCAAGGCCGACACCCCGGCCCAGCGCAACCGCGGCGATTTCCGCGTGGCGGGCAAGATCGAGAATGGCACCTTGAATTATGCGCCCGGCGAATTTGCGGAAAGCGGCCCGCTGGCGGGCAAGGCGCCGCTGTGGCCGCAGGCGGAAAAGATCAAGGGCAGTTTCATTTTCGAGCGCGCGCGCATGGAAATCCGCGGCGACACGGCCACCACGGGCGGCGTGGCATTGACGAACGTCAAAGCCGTGATTCCCGACCTGACCGTGTTCGACACCTTGCTCGACATCGACGGCAACGCGGCCGGCCCCATGCAGGAATTCCTCAAGTACGTGACGGCCAGTCCCGTGCTGGGCTGGATCGAGCATTTCACGGATGAAACGACGGCGACGGGCAACGCCAAGCTGGCCCTCAAATTGCACTTGCCGATCGAGCGCATGCTGGAATCGACCGTGCAGGGCAGTTTGCAGCTGGCGGGCAATGACGTGGTGCTGTTCCACGACATGCCGCCCGTGCTGGGCACGCAGGGCAAGATCGAGTTCAACGAAAAAGGCGTCAACCTGAATGGCTTGAACGGCAACCTGCTGGGCGGGCCGCTGGCCATCTCGGGCGGCACGCAGCCGGACAGTTCCATCCAGGTGAAAATCGCCGGCAACATGACCATCGATGGCTTGCGCAAGACCTATCCGGCGCCCGTGCTGCAGCGCCTGGCGAAACATTTGAGCGGCGGCGCGCGCTACAACGGCCTGATCACGGCGCGCGACCACCAGGTGATCGTCAATGTCGAATCGCCGCTGACGGGTCTGGGCCTGGATTTCCCCGCGCCCCTGAAAAAAACGGCCGGCGACAGCCTGCCCGTGAAATTCACCTTGACGGGCAATGCGGCGAACGGGGCCGGCCTGCGCACGGACGATATCCGCATCGCGCTGGGGGCCGGCATCGCTGCGCGCTACCAGCGCCAGAAGCAGGGCAAGGACGCCTGGCGCCTGGTGCGCGGCGGCATCGGCGTGAACGTGCCGGCGCCGGAGCCGGACAGCGGCATGATGCTCAACGTGAACATGAAAACCCTGGACGTGGACAGCTGGATTGCGGCCGGCAGCGAAATCGCCGGCAGCGCCGCGGCGCCGGCCGAAGCGGGCGGCAGCGCCGACGACGCGCCCGATATCGCGCAATATGTGGTGCCGGACATGATGGCGGCCCGCGCCAGCGAACTGATGCTGGGCGAGCGCAAGCTGGAGAACGTGGTCGTGGGCGCCACGCATCAAAAAGATGTGTGGCAAGCCAATATCGACGCGAAACAAGTGTCGGGCTATGTGACGTGGCTGGAAACGCCGTCCGGCCTGGGCAAGATGACGGCGCGCCTGTCGTCGCTGATCATTCCGGAATCGGCCGCCAACGACGTGAAGAATTTGCTGGAAGGCAAGAGCGGCGCCCAGTCCATCCCCTCGCTCGATATCGTGGCCGAGCAATTTGAACTGTTCAACAAGAAGATAGGCCGGCTGGAATTGCAGGCCTATAACACCATGGCGGCGGGCGGGCGCGAGTGGCGCGTGGGCAAGCTGCAACTGTCGAATCCCGATGGCGCGCTGAGCGGCAATGGCAAATGGGTGATCAAGGATGGGCAAAGCACGACCAGCCTGCGTTTCGGCCTCGATATCGTCGATGCGGGCAAGCTGCTGGACCGCTTTGGCTTTGCCGATACGGTGCGCCGCGGCAAGGGACGCCTGAGCGGCGACATCGCCTGGAATGGCTTGCCGTATTCGCTCGACATTCCCACGTTGTCGGGGCAGATCGAGATGAATGTGGAGTCGGGCCAGTTCCTCAAGCAGGACCCGGGCGCGGCCAAGTTGTTGGGCGTGCTCAGCCTGCAAGCCTTGCCCCGCTTGCTGAAACTCGATTTCCACGACGTGTTTTCCGAAGGCCTGGCCTTTGACGGCATCACGGCCAATGCCAGCATCAAGCACGGCGTGGTGACCACCGATAACCTCAAGATGCACGGCGTGGCGGCGACCGTGCTGATGGATGGCACGGCCGACATCGCCAATGAGACGACGAATCTGCACGTGGTGGTGATTCCGGAATTTAACCTGGGCACGGGGCCGCTCGTGTATGCGCTGGCCGTCAACCCCGTCATCGGCCTGGGGAGTTTCCTGGCGCAATTGTTCCTGCGCGCCCCCGTGATGAAGGCGCTCACTTACCACATGCAGATCGCCGGCCCGTGGAAGTCGCCCGTCGTGACCAAGCTTGATGGTGGTAAATTGGAGCCTGTCGCCGTGCCTGCCGCTGCAGCGGCGGCGCAGGATGCTGTCGCTAAATAAGTGCCGCACAGTCAGCTCGCCGTGCGCTTGAAGGTAGGGGTAAATGATGCATACAGTCGCAGCAGTACAAATGATTTCCTCGCCATCCGTGGCAGACAACCTGGCCACGGCGCGGCGCCTGGTGGCGCAGGCGGCCGCCGGCGGCGCGCAGCTGGTGGTGCTGCCCGAATACTGGGCCATCATGGGCGAGCGGGAAACGGACAAGCTGGCCCATGCGGAACAGCCCGGTAGCGGGCCCATCCAGGATGGCATGGCGCAGATGGCGCGCCAGCACGGCGTCTGGCTGATCGGCGGCACCTTGCCCCTGATCTCGGGCCAGGAGGGCAAGGTCCTCAACACGACCCTGGTGTACAACCCGCAGGGCCAGCCGGCCGGCCGCTACGACAAGATCCACCTGTTCGGTTTTACGCGCGGCACCGAGTCCTATAACGAATCGCGCACCATCGTGCCGGGCGCGCAGGTGCGCTCGATCGAGACGCCGTTCGGCCGGGTCGGCCTGTCCATCTGCTACGACTTGCGCTTTCCCGAACTGTACCGCGCCATGGGCGATTGTGCGCTGATCGTCGTGCCGGCCGCGTTTACCCACACGACGGGCAGCGCCCACTGGGAAGTGCTGCTGCGCGCGCGCGCCATCGAAAACCAGTGCTATGTGCTGGCCTCGGCGCAGGGCGGCTTGCATCCGAACGGCCGGCGTACCTGGGGCCACAGCATGCTGATCGACCCGTGGGGCGAAGTGAAAGCCGTGTTGCCCGAAGGCGAGGGCGTGGTGAGCGGCGAGATCGACCTGGTGTTCCTGGCCGGCGTGCGCGAATCCTTGCCAGCCCTGGCGCACCGCACCATGTGAGGGTGCCTGGCATAAGCTGCTGTCAGGTACCGAGAATGCGTTGAATATCATTAGCGAGTGTAAAGTCATGATCCCATTTGAACCCAATCTGTCGAGCCTGGCCGTGGCGCGCGATATCCTGCTCACGCCGTTCGGCCTGGACGAGGACAAGCTGTTGAAAGCCCTGGGCACGATGTTTACGCACAAGGTCGATTACGCGGACCTGTATTTCCAGTCGACCAAGAGCGAAGGCTGGAGCCTGGAAGAGGGCATCGTCAAGACGGGCAGCTTTTCCATCGACCAGGGCGTGGGCGTGCGCGCCGTGTCCGGCGACAAGACGGCCTTTGCGTATTCCGACGAGATTTCCGAGCGTGCCCTGCTGGATGCGGCCGCGGCCACGCGCACCATCGCGCGCGCAGGGGCCGGCAAAGTCAAGATCGCGGGCCAGATGCTGGCGCAGGGCGGGCGCTCGCTGTACCTGCCCAACGATCCGCTCGCCTCGCTGGATGCCACGGCCAAGGTAGGACTGCTCGAGCGCATGGAAAAGATGGCGCGGGCGAAAGATCCCAGGGTGGTGCAAGTGATGGCAGGGCTGGCCGGCGAATACGACGTGGTGCTGGTGCTGCGCAGCGACGGCGTGCTGGCGGCCGACATCCGTCCGCTGGTACGCGTGTCGCTCACCGTGATCGCGGAACAGAATGGCCGCCGCGAAACGGGCTCGGCCGGTGGCGGCGGGCGTTTCAGCTATGACTATTTCAGTGATGCCGTGCTGGAACAATATGCGGCGGACGCCGTCAATTCCGCGTTGCTCAACCTGGAAGCGCGCCCCGCGCCGGCCGGCCCCATGACCATCGTGCTGGGACCGGGCTGGCCCGGCATCCTGCTGCACGAAGCCATCGGCCATGGCCTAGAGGGCGATTTCAACCGCAAGGGCTCGTCCGCGTTTTCCGGACGCATCGGCGAGCGCGTGGCGGCCAGGGGTGTCACCGTGGTCGACGACGGTACCCTGGCTGGCCGGCGCGGTTCGCTCAATATCGACGACGAGGGCAACCCCACGCAATGCACGACCCTGATCGAGGACGGCATCCTGAAAGGCTATATCCAGGACACCATGAATGCGCGCCTGATGAAGATGCCCGTGACGGGCAATGCGCGCCGCGAATCGTTCGCCCACCTGCCCATGCCGCGCATGACGAATACCTATATGCTGGGCGGCGACCGGGACCCCGGTGAAATCCTTGCCTCCGTGAAGAACGGCTTGTATGCCGTCAACTTCGGCGGTGGCCAGGTGGATATTACCAACGGCAAGTTTGTCTTCTCGGCCAGCGAAGCGTACATGATCGAAAACGGCAAGCTCAGCTACCCGGTGAAGGGCGCCACCCTGATCGGCAATGGCCCGGACGTGCTGAACCGCGTCTCCATGATCGGCAACGACATGCGCCTCGATTCGGGCGTGGGCGTGTGCGGCAAGGAGGGACAGAGCGTGCCTGTGGGCGTGGGCCAACCGACCCTGCGCCTTGATGGCATCACGGTCGGCGGGACTGCCTGATTTTTCGGACACTGTGAGGCCAGCGCGATTGTCGGATTACGCCCTCCGGGCTAATCCGACCTACTTTTTTCTGACATGGCGCTCGCGTAGGTCGGGTTAGCGCAAAGCGCGTCACCCGACACCACCAGTACGCCAACAGCACCGGCCGTGCCGACACGGCTGCTGGATTTCTCAGAACTTGTACTTCACCCCCGCACTGAAAAACCGTCCTGCCGCGCCCGCGTAATCGAGCGGGTTGTAGCCCGTGGCGCCATACGTGAGCGGGTCGAGCGGCGCGATCTTGTCGAACAGGTTTTGCACCGTAGCAAATACTTCCAGCTTGGGCGTGGCCAGCCAGCGGGCCGTCAGGTCGACCGAGGTGAACGAGGCGATGCGGCAGCCGCGCGGCGCATCCGTGCCGTTGGCGAAGTGCGTGGCGCAGCCGTCGGGATTGTTCTTGAACCGCACATTGTCGAGGTGGGCGCGGTAGTTGACGTTGGCCGTGACGCGCCAGTTCTGGCGTTCCCAGGTGGCGCCCAGGTTGACGCGGTCAGCTGGCGTGCCCATGCAGTTTGATACATCGCAATTGCCATGCGTGCCGGCGAAATCGCGCTGCGTGCCGTCCTGTTCCGTGCGCAGCCATTTGTACAAATGCGTCCACTTCAGGTCGAACACCAGGTTGCCATAGTCGTTGCCCAGGTTGAAGCGCTGGCGGGCGTCGATATCGACGCCGCGCACCGTCGTCTGTGCCGAATTCACATAATTGGCCAGTACGGCGGTAATGGCGCCCGGATCGCCGGCGATGCCCGTGGCCGTTGACGGGTCGCGCGCCACATGGCCTTCGGCAATGGCCGTGTCCGTTTGCTCCTGGTTGATTTCATTCTTGCGGCGGATTTGCCACAGGTCGAGGGAAATGCTGGTGCGCGGCAGCGGGTCCCACACGGCGCCCACGGAATAGCTGCGCGAACGCTCGGGCGACAGCTTCGGATTGGGCGAGGTGATGACGGCGATGGAGGCCGGATCGCAAGCGGCGGTCACGCCCAGCGCGCAGCGCAGGGGATCGCTGGCCGTGGAGAACGCGGCCAGGCCGCCCACGCCGTTTTCCGCTGCGCTGGGCGCGCGGAAGCCTTTGGCGAAGGTGCCGCGCAGGGCCAGTTCGCGCACCGGCGTCCATTTCACGCCCACTTTCGGCGTGTAGGAATTGCCCACATCGGTGAAATGGTCGGCGCGCAGGGCAGCCGACAGCTCCACGGTGGTCAGCACGGGCGCCAGCACTTCGGCATAGATGGCCGAGGCGTTGCGGCTGCCCTTGTAGGCGGAATAGCCGAGGCCGATGATATTGCCCCGTTCCGTACCCGTCGTGGGTTTGAGTTCCGTCGCTTCATGGCGGAATTCGGCGCCCACGGCCACGCCCAGGCCGCCGCCGTCGAGCTTGGCCACTTCGCGGCTGGCCTTGAAGTCGATCTGCGCGATGTGCGTCTTGGCATCGTTCGAGATGCGCGGCGACAGGGCCGCATACAGCGCGGCCGAATTGAGGCCCGCGTTTTCCGCGATGCGCCACAGGCTGCCGGCCGGCAAGGCCGCATACGCGGGGTTCAGGCTGGCAGCGGCCACGTTGGCAGCGGTGGGGTTGAGCAGGGCGAACGCCACGTCGCGCTGCAGGTAGCCGCCCTGGTCGTTCGAGACCTTGTTCTGCGAATACAGCAGCGCGCTGTCGATATCCCAGCCCGCCACGCTACCCTTGATGCCGGCGACAAAGCGGGTGAAGGTGGAATCGACTTCCGACGTGCGGGGACCCACGTCGGCCGCCAGGTAGCGCAGCCGTGCCGCCGTGCCGAAATACGGGTTGTCCGGATGCGCGGCGCCCAGGGCCACGCCCGCGTTGCTGACGGGACCGCCCGGAAAACCTACCGAGCCGCTGACGGTCGAGGGCGTGGTGACGGAATTCGATTCGCTGTGATACAAGTTCAGTTCGGCATACGTCTGCAGGGCGGGCGTCAGTTGCCAGGCGGCGCGGCCGAAGAAATTGATGTTCTTTTGCTTGGGCTGGATCTGGCCGTATTGCTGCGCCGCGTCCGTCAGGCAGCCGCCGCCCGGGTCGCCCTGCGGATGCGTGGTGAAGTTGCCGCAGGCGGCGCCGGGGAAGGTGCGCGTAAAACCCACGCCGGCCAGGTTGCCGCGGTTGTAGTAGTCGAGCGTGGCGGGGTTGCGCACGTTGCCGTTGACGGCGCTGCCGGCCGCGTTGTTGGTGGTGATGGCGCCCGTGCCGCCGAGGGTTTCCTGCGCGCTGAAGCCCAGGTCGCGCAAGTCGCTGCGGCCGACGGCGCCCCGCCCGGCCCGGTCGCGGTTCCAGATGGCGGCCTTTTCGCTGTACTCGAGGTTCAGCAGCACGTTGTAGCGGTCGGCGTCGATGTCGCCGAAGCCGTGCGTGATGGCGGCGCGCGCGTCGCGCCCGTCCCAGTCTTTCGTCTTGCCGTAATTGCCCTTGATGGCCGTGCCCTGGTAGTCGCGCCGCAGGATCACGTTGACCACGCCGGCGATGGCGTCGGAACCGTAGATGGCCGAGGCGCCATCCTTGAGGATTTCCACCCGTTCCACCGCTTCCAGGGGAATGATGTTCAGGTCGGCGAACACCTTCTGGCCATCGTCCGCCAGGCCATACGGCGCCACGCGGCGCCCGTTCAGCAGCACCAGGGTCGACGCCGTGCCCAGCCCCCGCAGCGACACGCCGGAGGCGCCCGCCGCAAAGCCGTTGCCGAAGGTGGTGGGGACGGAGCCCTGGTTGTCGACGGCCAGGGTTTGCAGCAGTTCGGCCACGCTGGACTTGCCCGACTTTTCGATGTCGGCCGCGCTCAGGGTTTGCACGGCCGAAGCCGTTTCTGCCTGCGCGCGGCGGATGTTCGAGCCGGTGATTTCCACGCGCGCAATGGGTGCGGCGTCTTGCGCCAGGACGGGTAGACTCAGCAGCGCACTGGCCAGTGCCAGACCCAGTCTGGGTGGTGAAAAGGTAGCGGACGGTAAGGGGGGGGTAAGGATCATGCGGTTCTCCGGAAAGGTCAGGCGGTCAAAGGGCAGCGATACGTCCTCGAGTTTTGTCCGTGCGGCGACGCCGGGATTAGATCTAGATCAAAGAGTGTGCCGCTTGTCGTCGATAGAATGGCTGGCGTGGCGTGGTTGCCACGACGGGCACAGCGGTGGCGCCCGGATGCAGCGGTGCAGCGGGAGTCACGGCGCGCAACTTTTTATGCTTTTTTGCGTGTTGTACAGTGTGAAACGGCAGCGCCATGCGGCTTTGCCGACAAATATGCTTGCCAACCCTTGCAATTTAGGTTTATAGTCGTTCATCACTTACGGATGACTCGCATGTTCGCTCGCCACTTTTTTACCGCCTATTTTTACTTTAGCAATTCCAACCCAAAGGCGGTGGAGTAGCGGTCGGTTCACGTAGCAGCAAAACGAGATCCCAGCAAATTCTAAAAAACCGCCACCGATGGCGGTTTTTTTTTACCCAGATGTTTTACCCTTCCTTAAATTTTGGAGAAAATAATGCCCCGCACCGATGATTTGCGTATTCGCGAAATGAAGGAATTGACTCCGCCGTCCCACCTGATCCGCGAATTTGCCTGCTCGGAGCAAGCCGAACAGACCGCTGCCAGCGCCCGTATTGCCCTGCACCGTATCCTGCACGGCCAGGACGACCGCCTGATGGTGGTGATCGGCCCCTGCTCCATCCACGATACGAAGGCGGCCATGGAATATGCGCACCTGCTGGTCAAGGAGCGCGCGCGTTTCGCCGGCGAACTGGAAATCGTCATGCGCGTGTACTTCGAGAAGCCGCGCACCACGGTGGGCTGGAAGGGGCTGATCAATGATCCGTACATGGACAACAGCTTCCGCATCAACGATGGCCTGCGCATGGCGCGTGAACTGCTGCGCGATATCAATGAGCTGGGCTTGCCTGCCGGCACCGAGTTCCTCGACGTCATCAGCCCGCAATACATCGCCGACCTGATCAGCTGGGGTGCCATCGGCGCGCGCACGACGGAGTCGCAGGTGCACCGCGAGCTGGCGTCGGGACTGTCGTGTCCGGTCGGCTTCAAGAATGGCACGGATGGCAATGTGAAAATCGCCGTGGAAGCCATCAAGGCCGCCTCGCAGCCGCACCATTTCCTGTCCGTCACGAAGGGCGGCCACTCGGCTATCGTCTCGACCAACGGCAACGAAGACTGCCACATCATCCTGCGTGGCGGTAAAACCCCCAACTATGACGCGGCCAGCGTGGACGAAGCATGCAAGGCCATCGCGGCGCAGGGCCTGGCGGCACGCCTGATGATCGACGCCTCGCATGCGAACAGCTCGAAAAAGCCGGAAAACCAGATCCCCGTGTGCGCCGACATCGCCAGCCAGGTGGCAGGCGGCGATGGCCGCATCGTTGGCGTGATGGTGGAGTCGCACCTGGTGGCGGGGCGCCAGGATTTGATCCCGGGCAAGGAATTGATCTATGGCCAGTCCGTCACGGACGGCTGCATCGACTGGAGCGCCAGCGTGGCCGTGCTGGAAAACCTGGCGGCGGCCGTCAGGCAGCGCCGCTTGCAGGGCGACGCGGAATAAAGTGGCGCGCAGCATGAAAAAAAGCCCGGAAAGCTAAGCTTTCCGGGCTTTTTCAGTTTTCAGCCGATGTAATCAGCTTAGAACTTGTAGGAACCGCTCAGGTAGAACTGGCGGCCCAGGGCGCTCGAGTACGATGGGTTGTAGCCCACTTGATGCGAACCCGTGTTACGCAGGGTGAACGGCGGATTGCGGTCGAACATGTTCAAGATGCCGCCCGTGATTTCCACGTTCTTCATCGGACGGTAAGCCGTCTGGAAGTCGAAGGTGGTGTAGCTCGGCACTTCCAGCTGGATGCCATAGCATTCGCCAGGGCTGCCGGCCACGATCACGGCGCAATCGTCGGCCGTCTGTTCCTTGTCCGTATAGCCGTTGCGGTAGCTGGCGCTCAGCGTATGCGTGAACTTGGCTGTCTCATACGTGCTGGTGGCGCGGATGATGTTGCGGAAGCTGACCTTGTCGTTCGAACCGTAGCGATTCAGGCTGGTTTCCCATTGATCGTTGGTGCCTGGCGTCGTGTAGCGCGAGCGCAGCAGATAGGTACCCATCAGGCGGCTCGTCAGGCGGCCGTCCAGCAGCTTCATCTTGTGGGTGAAATCGTAGTCGATACCGCGGTTTTCCACTTTGCCGATGTTGATCGGCAGCAGTTTGACGGCCAGCACGTCCTTGCCCGTCGAGCTGATGTGCTTGGTGGTGAACAGGTCGGCATACTTGGCTGGATTGTTGAAGATCAAGCCTTCGGAAACCGACGTCACCTGGTCGTTGATCTGCACGTTCCACAGGTCGAACGACATCGACAGGCTGTCGATCGGCTCGAACACGGTGCCGATGCTCCATTGCTTCGATGTTTCCGGCTTCAGGTCAGGATTGCCGCCCTGGAAGGCTTCGAATTGCTGGCGTACCACGCCGTCGCAATAGCTGGCCAGCGGATGGCCGCCCATGCCGTTCGCTGCCGTCAGCGGGCATTGGTAGTTACCACCGGTGACGCCCCAGTCTTCCAGCGGGCCGGCGATTTCCTGCATGCTGGCGGCGCGGAAGCCGGTGCCGGCAGCAGCGCGGAACATCACGTTTTTGGTCGCCGAGTACTTGCCGCTGATTTTCCAGGTGGTGGCGTTTTCTTTCTTGCCTACCGTCTTGCCCGTCAGCTTGTCATCGATGGCGCCGATCTGGTCATAACGCAGCGAACCCGTCATTTCCAGTTTTTTCGAGATTGGCAGCATCAGTTCGGCATACGCGCCAGCGTTGTCGCGTGCGTATTCGCTGTCGACTTGCTGGTTGTCAAACAGGATTTGCGCCTGCTTGGCGACGTCCGCCTGTTGCACCTTGTACGAGGTGTTGCGGTAGTCGGCGCCCACGCCCAGCATGGCCGTGCCGCCCGGCAGCGAAAACACGGGACGCGAAGCGCGGCCGTCGATGCCCTTCATTTCCACGGTTTGCGTGTTGTAGGTGCCGCTGAAACCCGTGCCCAGCAGGGCCTGGCGCATGGCGTCAGGCATGGAGCCCACCGGGTAGGCAAACGGGTCGATATTGCCGGCCGCGACTTGCGCGTCGAACTTGTCGGCCAGGGGGAAGCCGCTGACATATTCCTGCGTCTGCTTGTTTTTCGAGTACGTCACGGCCGAGTTGATATCCCAGCCGAATGCATTGCCGTCGACACCGGCGACGATATGCGTGGCCTTGGTGCCATAGTCGTACACGCGGTTGCCCATTTCCGACAGGCGGTATTTGGCGACGGCGCCCGTGGCGTTGGCCAGTTGCGCCGGCGTCAGGTTCGGCGCCAGGTATTTGTTGAACAGGGGCGAGCCGACGTCGACGGAAAAGTCGGCGGGGTACGGTGCGATGCTGGCGATGACGCGCGCTTCCGTGTAGGCCAGGTCATAGAAACCCTGGAAGCCGGTCTTGCCCAGCTTGACGGTACCCGAGCTGAAGATGGCGTCGCGCTTCGATTCGGGATTGATTTCGATGGTCGATGGCGAATCGAAGTAGCAGTTGCCGTCGCCATAGAAGTCCATGTTGCTGGCGGCGCACTTGCCGCCATGGGCCAGCGCATATGGATTCAGGTTGACGTTGTCGACGAAGGGCTTGCCCGTTTTCGGATTGATGACGACTGCGCCGGTCACCGGATCGGTGCGGTTGTAATCGACAGTGGCATTGCCTGGCGCCGAGCGCGACGAGCCATTGATGAATTGCAGTGCCTGGCCGGTCTTCGGATCGTTGAAATTGATGATGCCGCTTTTAGCGAAGCTGCGCTGCGATGCTTTCAGCGATTTTTGTTCGTCATGGCTGGCCGACACGAAGATGCTGTAGCCGTCTTCGTCGATATCGCCGAAGCCCTTGCTGATCGAAATCGAATTGCTGGCGCCGCCTTTTTCTTCGGGACGCGAGTACTTGGCGTTGATTTCCAGCGGCGATGCGCCTTTTTTCAGGATGAAGTTGACCACGCCGGCGATGGCGTCGGCGCCGTACAGGGCCGATGCGCCGTCCGTCAGCACTTCCACGCGCTCGATGGCCGACAGGGGGATCGAGTTCAGGTCGATGGTGGTGCCCGAATTGGATGGGGCAATACGACGGCCGTTCAGCAGCACCAGCGTGTAGGCTGCGCCGATATCGTGGATCGAGGCCGTGGTGACGCCGCCGCCGCCGCCGCCAACCGAATCGGCGGCCACGGAGAAGCCCTGCATCGCAGGAATTTGCTGGATGAAATCGGTAACCGTGGTGACGCCCGTTTTCTTGATGTCTTTCTGGTTGAACGACTGCACGGGCAGCGACGCTTCGGAAGCGATGCGCTTGATGCTCGAACCCGTGACTTCCACGCGTTGCATGGTGCCATCTGTTGTTTCTTGCGCATACGCGGCGTGCATGCTCAGGGCCATGCCGCCAGCAAACATCAGGCGCAGCGACCGCGATATTACATTTTCTATCATTATCTGAAATTCCTTGTTATTGTGATAAAGGCGGCAATTATTTTGAAATAACTTGTTGCTTACTAACAATTTATTTGCCCTTTTACAAATCCGCCAACAAAAATTCTGTAAATTTTCGGGGCCCTCATCAAAACATTCACGATTCAGATTGTCAATTTCGTGCGGATTTTTTGGACGAAATGCAACAATTTCCTGCTTTTTTTGTAATCCTTCAGTAATAAAATATCGTGAACCCTTGTCAGCGGTGCTCAGATGCGTAAAATAAAACGGCGCACATCATCGCTGATGGCGCCGCCCTTGCTACCGCTGGCAAATGCTTGCCAGTGCTGCCTGTCTGATGTCGTTTCCCGCCATTTCCCCTTAAAACGTATAGCTGCCGCGCAAGTACCAGGCGCGCCCGATCGGGTCCGTGTAGCGCGGGTCATAGCCTTTCTGGAACAAGGTGCCCTGGTTCGAGAACGGTGGTTCCTTGTCGAACAGGTTTTTCACGCCCGCCGTCAGCAGCAAGCCTTGCCACGCGTAGCTGCCCGACACGTTCAGCAGGCTGTAGGACGGCACGTCGTGGCGGTACTGCGGCTCCACCTGGTTCTGATCCGTGTAGCCGGACTTGAACGATTGCGACACGGTGGCGCCCCAGTTGCCCATGCGCCAGTTCAGCGCCGCCGTATGTTTCCAGCGGAACACGGGATTGTTGTCCGCATAGCGGCCCACGTTGGCGATGAATTGGCCGCCGCGCTCGTTCTGGTAGTCATACTTGTGGGTCCACGTGCCGTCGACCGATACGCTGAAATCGCCATACGCGCCACGGCCCAGGCGCGCATTCAGGCTGACGTCGATGCCGTCGGTTTTCACTTCGCCGAGGTTGTCGTTCAAGTCCAGGATGGCGTAGGGTGAACCGTCGGGATTGCGCAGGAACAAGGCCTTGTATTTTTCGTAGTTGCCGTAGATGGATTGTTCGGGCAAGGAGGAAATCTTGTCCTTCAGGTGAATGTTCCAGTAATCGATGGCGACCGTGACTTCCTTGATCGGCTCGAGCACGAGGCCGACGGCGAAGGTAGTGGATTTTTCCGGTTTCAGCTTCTCATTGCCGCCTTGCAGCTTGAACTGTTGCAAGTCGCAATCGCGCAGGGGATTGGCGCCCGGCTGCGGCACGCCGCCGGGGCACAAAATCGGGTCGTCGTAGGAATCGTTGGTGTCGTTCTTCGACGGTGGCGCATTTTTCTCGAACAGCGTGGGCGCGCGGAAACCCGTGCTGGCCGAGCCGCGCAGCACCAGCGCGCTGCTGGCCTGGTAGCGCAGGGCCAGCTTGGGATTGGTGGTGCTGCCCACGTCGCTGTAATGGTCGAAACGGGCGGCCAGCTGTACTTCCAGGTCTTTGATCAGCGGCAAGTTGACTTCGCCGAAGACGGCCTGGATCGTGCGCGAACCATTTTTCGACAGCGAGCCGGACAAGCCGGAACTGGCGGCCTGGCCGGCGATGTCGCGGTTGACATTGAAGTCGGCCTTTTCGCGCCGCACTTCGCCACCGAGCGCGATGGCCAGCGGGCCGCCGGCCAGCTGCATCAGCTCGCGGCTGCCCTTGATGTCGAAGCCCGTGGTGGTGACCTTGGCGTTCTGCACCTCGCCGCGCAGGGCCGTGCCGGCGAGGTAAGCCTTGCCGGCCGCATCCTGCACGCCGAACGGGTTGAGGATGCCGTTCAGCACGCCAGCGGCAAAACCCGCATCCTGCACATAGCCGTTGGTGAATTGCTCCGACGACTTGCTGATCGCATGGCTCAGCCCCGTCTTGTAATCCCAGCCGGCCAGTTCGCCTTCCAGGGCCAGCACCAGGCGGTCCGCCTTGCCGTCCGAATCGATCTGCCGCTGCCCAGCCTCGACGGGACGCCAGTTCACGCTCAGGGGCTGGCCCGACAAGCCGGGCTGGGCCGGCACGCCGCCCGCGTTGCCCGGATAATATTTGCTGGTATTGGGCAAGATCAAACCCGTTTGCGGCGGCGGCGCCGTGCGCGCCTTGACCTTGTTTTCCGAATGCAGGTATTCCACCGTGGCCAGGTGGCCGCCACCGAGCTTGAAGGCGCCCTTGCCGAAGAAGGCGACCTGTTCCTGCGCCGGCAAGTCGTCGATCTGCCGCGTGTAGTCCTGGCGGCAGGTGCCGTTTGCCGGCACGGCCGGCACCGACAGGGGCGGCAGGCAGCCGCTGGCCGCGTACGGATTGCCGGCCAGGCCCTTGCCGCCGTTGGCCGCCGCATCGAAGTAGTTGCCGGGGAAGGTCGTGCCGCTGGTAATGGACAGGCCCCGCGCGGGGACGATGCCCGTTGCCGAAAAAGCGCGGTCTTGCGAGGTCAGCACATTTTGCTTGTGGTAGTCGAGCACGCCGAACAGGTTGTAGCCGTCCGTGTCGAGCTTGCCGAAGCCCGTCGACAGGTTGATGCGGTGCTCGCCGCCGCCCTTGTGTTCGGGAGCGACGGCCTCGGCGGTGATATTCGTGACGTTGACGGAGCGCTTCGTGATGAAGTTGATGACGCCGCCGATGGCGTCCGTGCCGTAGATGGCCGAGGCGCCGTCGCGCAGCACTTCGACGCGCTCCAGGGCGGCGATGGGAATGATGTTCAGGTCGACGCTGGCACCGTCATACGGATGGTTGGCGATGCGCCGGCCGTTGAGCAGCACCAGGGTCTTGTCGCCGCCCAGGCCCCGCAAGTCGGCGCTGGCCTGGCCGCCCGTGGGCAAGCCGCTGGTATTGCCGCCGACGGCATTGCCGCTGCCCATGCTGGAGGAATTCGAGGGGATCTTGCCGAGCACTTCCTGGGCCGTCGTCAGGCCCTGTTTTGCAAAATCCTCGGCCTTGAAGATGGACAGCGGCGTGGCCGTTTCCGAGACGAGGCGCTTGATGGAGGAACCGGTGACTTCGACGCGCTGCATGCTGGTGTCGCTGACTTCTTGCGCCAGCACCTGCTGGCTGAGCAAGCCGGCGGCGAGTCCGCTGGCGCAGATCAAACGGATGGAACGGGACAAGCGTCTTTCTCTGATCATGTTCAAGACTCCTGGAAAAGCGGTTGGCTAGAAGGGCAAGAACGGCTGCGCTGGTTGGCGCACCGAGAACATTGAAAAGTATTGATATCTTTTCAAGCGATCCACTGTAATGAGCTGTAAAAGTCCTTGTCAACATGGCAAACAGGTTTGTGTGCCTAAACAACGCAGTGCATCATGGGTACTGATTTAGAACAAAGAAGGTGCATTTTGTGCCCCATTTTTGACGCGGCCGCTATCTCCACCCTCGCGGGCAAAATAAAAACGCCCGTTGCAGTGCAACGGGCGCTGGGGGGATGGCAAGGCGATAGTGACCTGGCCTTGCCGATACTCAGGCTGCGCTTGGCAGCCTGGGCGGACGCTTAGAAGAACTTGTAGCTGGCGCCCAGTTTGAAGTAGCGGCCGATGGCGCCGCTGGCGTCCATCGGGTTGTAGCTCATGCCGCCGTAGGTCAGCGGGTCGAGCGGCGCGATCTTGTCGGTCACGTTGTTGATCGAGGCAAACAGTTGCAACTGCTTGCTGTAGTTCCAACGGGTCGACAGGTCGAGCGTGGTGAACGAAGCCAGCTTGCAACCGTTCGGCGCCGGGGTGCCGTTCGCCAGTTTGGAGGCGCAAGGGTCGCCTTCGAACTTGATATTTTTCATATCCGAACGGTAGTTCAGCACGCCGCTGACATTCCAGTTGCCCAGGTCCCACGAGCCGGTGACATTGATCTTGTCCTTCGGCGTGCCGGCGCAGTTCGACGTATCGCAGTTGCCGTGCGTGCCGGCAAACTGGTAGCGCACGGTGGCCGACTCGGCCCGCACCCACGAAGCGATGTGGGTCCAGGTCAGGCCGAACGTGGCGCGGCCGTAGTCGCCCAGGCGCACCCGTTGCTTGACGTCCAGGTCGATGCCCTTGATCTCCGTGTAGCTGGAGTTGCGGTACGGCGCCTTGGTGATCAGCAGGGTGCCCGTGTTCGGCGTGACGACGCCGTTGATGGTCAGGTTGTTGTCGGCACGGATGGCTGTCGGCAGGGCGGCCGCTTCGTTGTACGGCAGGGGATTGATCTCGTTTTCACGCTTGATCTTCCAGCCGTCCAGCGACAGGCTGGTATCGTTGAACGGATCCCACACGATGCCCAGGGTGTAGCCCTTGGATTTTTCCGGTTTCAGGTTCGGGTCGCCGATCTTGACGGCCGCCACTTGCAGTTCGCAGTCGCTGGCATTGGCGCCAGGCAATTGCTTGCCACCGGGGCAGCGCACGGGATCGCTGACGGTCGAGGTGCCCGTCGATTGCGAATTCGCATTGCTTTCAGCAGGGCCCGGTGCGCGGAAGCCTTCCGAGTACGTGCCGCGCACGGCGAAGGTCTTGACGGGCGTCCACTTGGCGCCCAGTTTCGGCGTGGTCGACGAGAAACGGTCATATTTGTCGTAACGCAAGGCGCCGGACAATTCCACCGTCTTGATCACGGGCGCCAGCACTTCCAGGAAGACGGCCGAGACTTTGCTGTCGCCCTTGGCGGCCACATAGCTGGAGTTGATGGAACCGTTTTCCGTACCCGACAACGATGGATTGTCGAGCTTGTCGCGTCGGTGTTCCGCACCCACGGCCAGGCCCAGGGCGCCGCCCGGCAATTGCATCAGTTCGCGCGACGCCTTGAAGTCGATGATGTCGAGCTTGGTGGTGGAGTCGGACGTGGCGTTGGTCACCATGGCCGCGTACAGCGAGGCCGGATTCTTGTTTGCCTGTGCGCCGATGTAGTACGGGAAATATTTGCTGTTCGGATTGCCCAGGGCATCCTTGACGACGGCCATGTTCAGCATGTTGCTGTAATCGAGGTGCAGCTTCGATTCCGAATGCGTGTAGCCGGCATCGTAGTCCCAGCCCATGGCATTGCCCTTGACGCCGAGCACGATGCGGTTGAACTCATTGTTGGCCTGGCGCGTGCTGGCGCCCACGTCGAAGGCCTGGTAGCGCACGCGCACGGGCACGCCATAGGGATTTTGCGGATGGTTGGCGGCCAGCACGATGGTGGTGCCGGCGCCAGAACCGTAGTTGATGACGCCGGTCGGGCTGGTGGCGTTGGGCGGGAAGGCGATGGTGGGCGTGACCGATGGCGGTATCAGCGTAAACGCCGTGTCGCGCTTCGAGTAGCCCGCTTCCGCATACACCTGGGTGTCGGCATTGACTTGCCAGGTGCCGCGCGTGTACAGGTTGACCGATTCGATCTTCGGCTGCATCGAGCGGAACTGGTCGTGGTGCCACAGACAGCCGCCCTTCGGATCTTGCGGTGAAGACACGGACAAGCTGGAGCAGCCGGGCAGCGACACATAGTTGTTGGTGACGGGGTCGCGGATCAGGCCCGTGGGCGCCGCATTCGCATCGTTGGTGCCGTTGATGTAGCCGCCGGCGAACTGGGTGTTGATGGCGTAGCCATACGGACGCAGGTCGGCCTTGCCTATCCATTTGCGGCCGGAGCGCTCATTGTTCATCAGCATGTCCGATTTGGTGTATTCGGCATTGACGACAAAGTTGTATTTGTCCGTGTCCAGGTTGCCCTTGCCGAAGGTCAGCGAGGCGCGGTGCTGCTTGGCGTCGCTGTCGCCGGAGATGCCCGTGTCGCCTTTCAGGGTCAGGCCTTCGAAGTCCTTGCGCAGGATGATGTTGACGACGCCGGCGATGGCGTCGGCGCCGTAGGTGGACGAGGCGCCATCTTTGAGGATCTCGATGCGCTCGACGATCTGCATCGGCACCGTCGACAGGTCGGTGAAGCTTTTCTGGCCGTCATCGGCACGCGCGAATGGCGCCATGCGGCGGCCGTTCAGCAAGACCAGGGTCGATGTGGCGCCCAGGCCGCGCAGCGAGATGGCCGTGGAACCGGCCGCAAAGCCGTTGCCGAAACCCGTCGGCAAAGAGCCCGCGCCATCGGCGGTCAGGGTTTGCAGGTATTCGGCCACGGTGGCCTTGCCCGATTTCATCAGGTCGTCGCGGGTGATGAGCTGTACCGGTGACGCGGTCTCGGCCGTGGCTCGTTTGATGCTCGATCCGGTAATTTCCACACGTTGTACATTGGCATCTTGCGCCATTGCCGGCACAGCCATCATGCCAAGGCTGACCGCTGCTACGCTACCTGAAAAGATCAGGCGTACGGAGCGGGACATAACTGTTTCCATCATCATTCTCAAAACTCCGAAAGTAAGTTCGGCTGGCCGGTTTGCGACACAACCTCGCTAGGCTAAAAAAGATTGCTGCGTCGGCAATCGCTGTGGATCAAACGGCAGACTGTGAGTTGCCGTGACTGATAAGACCACTTGCCGAGAAAGCTTGTCAACGCCGGGATGTGACATTTCAACATGGAAACAACAGTGTTTTTTGCTATGTTGCGATGTTTTAAAAATGGCTTTTTTTCAATGCTGCGCTGCGATATATGCTTTCCGCCGGCGTATTGAAATGGCGCTCATTCGTGGACGTAAGGGTTTCTACCAATACGTTTTTTTGCGGCGCCGATCCAGCTATGTTGCGTTGCGGAAAATGTTCGCAACGCCGCGAGCGATCCTTGCCGCGCGTTGCGCGCATGCTGCGGCTTTTTGCCCGGCGAACAGAATATGCGTTATCGTTACGCCTTTTTCCAGCTCGCCAGGACAGCGGCGCGACTGGCGGAAAACAAGGCATAGATCTTGCGAGGATGGACTGGTTTTGGCGGTGGAATCCTGTATCCCAGGGGGAAGCCAGTACAAGCGCACCAATACGGTGCGACAGATAATCGAGATGAAGGGTATTACATGAAGTCACCATGGATGCGGCGCGTGGCGCTGCTCGCCTGCCTGGCCACCCTGCCGCTGGCGGCCACTGCCGTTGCTGCGGATGCCGCCCCTGCCGCGCCGGTCAAAACCTTGCGCTATATCCTGCCGGCCGCCGAGACGGGCTTCGATCCCGCTACCGCGCGCGACCTGTATTCGAACCACATCACGCAGGCCGTCTTCGACACCCTGTACACCTACGATTACCTGGCGCGCCCCGTCAAGGTGGTGCCCGGCGCGGCGGCCGCCATGCCGGAAGTGTCCGCCGACGGCAAGACCTACACCATCCGCCTGAAAAAAGGCATCCTGTACACGCCCGACGCCGCGTTCGGCGGCAAGCGCCGCGAACTGACGATGGCCGATTATGTGTATTCGTGGAAGCGCCTGTTCGACCCGCGCCTGGCTTCGCCGCACAGCTGGCTGTTCGAAGGCAAGGTGGTGGGCCTGGACGACCTGGCGAAGGACGCGGCCAAGTCGAACAAGCTCGATTACAGCAAGAAAGTGGCCGGCCTGGAAATCCTCGACCCGTACACCCTGCGCATCTCGCTGACCAAGACGGATTTCAATTTCCCCATGATCCTCGCCTACGTGCCGACGGCCGCCGTGGCGCGTGAAGTGGTGGACAAGTATGGCGACGTGAAGGGCGAAGTGGGCTCGAATCCCGTGGGTACCGGCTACTACACCTTGGGCGAATGGACGCGCGGCAACCGCATCGTCCTGAACCGCAACCCGCAGCACTTGCCCGAGACGTGGAATTTCCTGGCCGGCGACGACCCGGACGACCAGCGCATCGTGCGCCAGATGCAGGGCAAGCGCATACCCGCCATCGACCGCATCGAAATTTCCGTGATGATCGAAGACCAGTCGCGCTGGCTGTCCTTCCAGAGCGGCGGCACGGACGTGTTCTGGCTCGACGGTCCGCTGGCGCCGAAAGCACTGCTCAACGGCAAGCTGCGTCCCGAGCTGGCGGAGAAGGGCGTGCAACTGTCGCGCCTGCTGGACCCGGAGATCAGCTATTACTACTGGAACATGGAAGACCCCACCCTCGGCGGCTTCAGCAAGGAAAAGATCGCGCTGCGCCGCGCCATTGCCATGGCGCACAATATCGATGAAGAAATCCGCATCATCTGGAATGGCCAGGCCAAGCGCCTCGACTATCCGATCCCGCCCGGCGTCGTCGGCTACGATCCGCACTACAAGAGCCTGCTGCAATACGATCCCGTGCTGGCCAACAAATTGCTCGATAAATTCGGCTACAAGAAGGGCGCCGATGGCTGGCGCACTCTGCCTGACGGCAAGCCTTTGCTGATCCGCTACGCTTCGCGCAACGAGGCGAACGGCGTGCTGCAGGCGGAAATGTGGCGCAAGACCTACAACTCGCTGGGCATCCGCATGGAAAACGACCGCATGATCTTTTCCGATATCTTAAAAACGGAAAAGCAGTGCAAGATGCAGACGCGCACGGCGCCATGGCTGGCCGACTATCCGGACGGCGACAATTTCATGCAGCTGTTCTATGGCCCGAACACGCACCAGAACAACAACGGCTGCTACCAGGACCCGGAATACGATAAATGGTACGCGGCCAGCCAGGCCATGCCGGCCAGCCCCGAGCGCGACGAGCTGTTCCACAAGATGGCGCGCCGCCTGGAAGTGAATGCGGGCGCCCTGATCGGCTATGCGCGCTACCGCAACATGCTGGCGCAAAAGTCGGTGCTCGGCTACAAGAAGCACCCGATCCTGTTCCAGGAATGGGCGTACATGGATATCGACAGCACGGGGGCACCCGTGGTTGCCGCGCCAGCCCCTGCGGCCTCGGCCAATAAATAAGCAGCGCTTATAACAACAAGGAATCATTATGTTCGCTTATATCCTGCGCCGCTTGTGGCAGATGCTGCCCACCATGCTGGGCGTGGTCTTGCTGGTGTTTATCCTGTTCAACTGGGTGGGCGGCGACCCCGCCTACATCCTGGCCGGCAAGATGTCTAGCGCGGAAAGCATCGCCAACATCCGCCGCCAGCTGGGCGTCGACCAGCCGTACTACGTGCAGCTGTGGATCTTTATCAAGCAGATCGTCACCTTTGACTTCGGCCAAAGCTGGGCCACGGGCGAAACCGTGTCGCACATCATCACTTCGCGCCTGGGGCCGTCCATGATGGTGCTGATCCCGCTGACCGTGCTGGAAACGTTTTTCGGCGTGGCGCTGGCGCTGGCCATCGCCTTCGTGCGCGGTTCGCTGACGGACCGCGCCGTCATGATCGCCTGCACGGTGGGCATGTCGATTTCCATCCTCGTCTACATCATCGTCTTCCAGTACGGCTTCGCGTATAAATTGGGCCTGTTCCCCGTGCAGGGCTGGGGCGACAGCTTCTGGGAAAACCTGCTGCGCTATTCCACCTTGCCCATCCTGATCGGCCTGGCCGTGTCCATCGCACCCACCCTGCGCCTGTTCCGCACCTTCGTGCTGGACGAGGCGAACCAGGATTACGTGCGCACGGCGCGCGCCAAGGGCTTGAAGGAGGGCCGCATCATGTGGGTGCACGTGCTGCGCAACGCCGCCATTCCCATCATTACCTATGTGATGTCGAACTTGCCGGCCCTGCTGATCGGCGCTTTCCTGCTCGAGCGCTTCTTCGGCATCCCCGGCATCGGGCGTGAAGTGATCCTGGCTGTCGAGCGCAGCGACTTTCCGGTGATCAAGGCGATCACCGTGTATGTTGCCGCCGCCACCATGCTCTTCAACCTGCTCACCGACCTGCTGTACCAGGCGGTCGACCCTCGCGTACAACTGAAGTAGAAAGAGATGATGTCGAAACCTCATACTTCGCCCGGCCTGTGGGCCCTGGCGTGGCGCCGTTTGCGCGGCGACAAGATTGCAATGGTATCGCTGGCCGTGGTCGGCGCGTTTTTCCTGCTGGTGCTGGCGTCCGCCAGCGGCCTGGTGGCGGCGAACTGGGAAGATGAAGTGGCCGTCAGCTATGCGCCGCCCACCTTCGTCGGCGCCGACAAGGACGCGGCCGCGGCCGGCGACGGGGCCATTCCCCTGGCCGACGAGCGCAGCGCGCCCACACCCGTCAACGTGCTCGATCCGCTGGCCGACGATATCGCCGAATTGCGCGCCGAGTTGAAAAGCGATCCGTCCGCCGGCGTGGACATGTATGGCGTGGCGGACCCGCTGGCCGACGACTTGACGGCCTTGCGCGCCGGCATGGGCAAGGCCAGGAAACTCGTCACGCACAAGGCGGCGACACTGCCGTTCGGCGCCGACAAGTGGGGCCATGACATCCTCCAGAAAACCATCAAGGGCGGCGAAACGTCGATCGTGGTGGGCCTGGTGGCAGCCTTGCTGGCCGTCGTGCTGGGCACGCTGTTTGGCGCCGTGTCCGGCTACTTCGGCGGCATGGTCGATGACTTCTTCAACTGGTTCTACAGCATCTTCACGTCGATTCCGTCGATCCTGATGATCTTGACTGTGGCGGCCGTGCTGCAGCAGAAGGGCGTGCTGACCATCGTGCTGATCCTGGGGTTGACGGGCTGGACGGGACCGTACCGTTTGATCCGCGCCGAATACATCAAGCACAAGGCGCGCGAATACGTGATGGCGGCCGATGCCATCGGCGCTACGCACTGGCGCAAGATGTTCTCGCACATCTTCCCCAATGTGAGCCACGTGGCGCTGGTGCAGATGTCGATTCTGGTGGTGGGCTTCATCAAGGCGGAAGTGATCCTGAGCTTCCTGGGCTTTGGTGTGCCGGTGGGTACCGTGTCGTGGGGCAGCATGCTCAACGAGGCACAAAATGAACTGATCCTGGGCAAATGGTGGCAGCTGACGGCCGCCGCCACGGCGATGGCCGTGCTGGTGACGGCGTTCTCGCTGTTTACCGATGCCTTGCGCGATGCGCTCGACCCCAAAGTGAAATAGGAGTTGCTCATGGACCAGAATAACCTGTTGGAAGTGCGCGACCTGCGCGTCACTTTCCGCCTGGACAAGAAGACCACGTTCGAAGCCGTCAAGGGCATCTCGTTCAACGTGCCGCGCAACAGCACCGTCGCGCTGGTGGGCGAATCGGGCAGCGGCAAGTCCGTCAGCTCCCTGGCCGTGATGGGCTTGCTGCCGCCGGATAACACCATTATCGATCCCGGGTCCAGCATCCATTTCGGCGGACGCAATTTGCTGGACCTGTCTATCGCCGAGCGGCGCACCATGTGCGGCAAGGATATCTCGATGATCTTCCAGGAGCCGATGTCGTCCTTGAACCCCGTGTTTACGGTGGGTTTCCAGATCGCCGAAGTGCTGCGCCAGCACATGGGCATGAACCGCAAGCAGGCGCGGGCCCGCACCCTGGAACTGCTCGAGGAAGTGGGCATACCCGACCCGGCCACGAAGATCGACGCCTACCCGAGCCAGATGTCGGGCGGCCAGCAGCAGCGCGTGATGATCGCCATGGCGATTGCCTGCGAACCGAAGCTGCTGATTGCGGACGAGCCGACGACGGCGCTGGACGTGACGATCCAGAAGCAGATCATGGACCTGATCGCGGCGCTGCAAAAGAAGCACCAGATGTCCGTGCTGTTCATTACCCACGACCTGGGCCTGGTGGGCGAAATTGCCGACCAGGTGATCGTCATGCGCCACGGCGAAGTGCGCGAGACGGGCGAGGTGCGCCAGGTCTTCGAAGCGCCGCAGGACAGTTATACCAAGGCCCTGCTGCATTGCCGCCCGTCCCTGGACGAGCGGCCGTGGCGTTTGCCCGTCATCGCCGATTATATGGAAGGCAAGGCCGGCCCCGGCGTCGAGGTAAAGCAGCGCACGCGCGGCTACAGCCCGGGCGACGAGCCCGTGCTGGTGGTGAATAACTTGAGCAAGAGCTTTTATACGCGCGAAGGCCTGTTCGGCAAGCGCGAATTCCAGGCCGTCAAGGATGTGTCGTTTACTTTGCCGCGTGGCAAGACCCTGGGCGTGGTGGGCGAATCCGGTTCCGGCAAGACGACGGTGGGCCTGACCCTGCTGCGCTTGCACCAGGCGACGGGCGGCACGGCCATGTTCCACGGCAAGGACCTGATCGCCATGCCGAACAGGGAATACCTGCCGTATAAGCGCCGCATCCAGATCATCTTCCAGAATCCGTACGCTTCGCTGAACCCCCGCTTTACGGTGGGACAGATCTTGCTCGAGCCTATGCGCATCCACAAGATCGGCGCCGACGACAAGGAGCGCATCGCCAAGGCCTACTGGCTGCTGGACAAGGTGGGCTTGCCGGAGCAGGCTTTCCACCGCTATCCGCACGAGTTTTCCGGCGGCCAGCGGCAGCGCATCGCCATTGCCCGCTGCCTGACCATGCAGCCGGAAATTCTGGTGTGCGACGAATCCGTGTCGGCGCTGGACGTGTCCGTGCAGGCGCAGGTGCTGAACCTGCTGCAGGATCTGCAGGATGAATTCGGCCTGTCCTACATCTTCATTTCGCACGATTTATCGGTGGTGAAATACATCGCCGACCAGGTGATGGTGATGCACAAGGGGCAGGTGGTGGAGCTGGCCGATTCGGATGAGCTGTACCGCAATCCCGTGCATCCGTACACGCGTACCTTGCTGAGCGCCATCCCGAAGGGCGTGCAAATATAAACACGCTTTTGCGGTAAGATAGCGCCCATGCCCAACCTCATTTACCTGCTCGAACATTACGGTGTGCTGATTGTCTTTGGCATCGTGCTGGTGGAGCAGCTCGGCCTGCCGATTCCCGCCTTTCCCATCCTCGTGGTGGCGGGGGCGCTGGCCGTCGACGGCGACATGAATGGGGGACTGGTGCTGGCCGCCGCGCTGGGCGCCTGCCTGATCAGCGACTTCACGTGGTTCCGCGCGGGCCGCCATTTCGGCAAGCGCATCCTGCGGCTGCTGTGCCGCATCTCGCTGTCGCCCGATTACTGCGTCAGCCAGACGGAAGACAAATTCAAGCGCTGGGGCCCGAAAGCCCTGGTCGTCTCCAAGTTCGTGCCGGGATTCAATACCGTGGCCGCGCCCATGTCGGGCGCGCTGGGCACGCCGCCGGGCCAGTTTTTCCTGTACGCGGGCCTGGGCGCCTTGCTGTGGAGCGGCACGGGCATCGTCGTCGGCGTGATTTTCCATGCCAGCGTGCAGCAGGTGCTCGACTTGCTCAGCACCATGGGCAGTACGGCCTTGCTGATGCTGGCCACCTTGCTGGGCCTGTTCCTGCTGTACAAATTCCTCGAGCGCCGGCGTTTCCGCCAGGCCTTGCAGATCGAGCGCATCGGCATCGATGAATTGCTGGACCTGATCGAGCAGGGCGAAGAACCGCTGATGGTCGACGCGCGCAGTGCCACGGCGCAGGCGCTGGAACCGGCCGTGCCGGGCGCCTTGTTCTTCAATGGCAAGGAACCGGTGCCGGCCATGATCGCCATGGACAAGGACCGCCACATCATCGTGTATTGCAGCTGTCCCAACGACGTGACGGCCGCGCAGGTGGCCAAGCTGCTGCACCAGCACGGCTTTCACCGGGCCAAGCCACTGCATGGCGGCCTCGATGCGTGGAATGCCGCCTACCGCTCGGACCAGCCGGCGCCCGCCAGCCTGCTGGGCGAAGGCTTGCCCTCCTGATCCGCACTGCCGCCGGCACGCCAGGCCGGCAGTAAAAAGCCGCAGTAAAAACCGGTAGTAATAATACGAAAACACCATCGCCGGGCTGACCGGACGGCAGCGCGACAGCCGCACCGCCACGGATAAAGCGGCTTTGCGCAAACTCCGGCATACTTTGCTTTCAAGGCGATTTCTGCTGCTGTGCAGCATGGTTTTCGTGTGCCCGCCGAGTGCAAGTGCTTACTATAAATCATTGTTTATGAGCAACTTTGGCCTTGCCTGTTGCATTTGGAGTGGAACTACCAATAAAGGCTTGTTTTGATGTACTTAAACTACAAACTTTGCTTGCCTCCGGGCGCATTCATCCTTTAAGCTTGGCGTCCCATGCGTCCCACTTCATCATTTAAAATCATGAGCGCTTCGTCTACACCCGTACTGCCGACTTCCGCCTTTGCCGATGGACCGCGCCTGCTGGCCGACGTGGGCGGCACGAATGCCCGTTTCGCCCTGGAAGTGGCCGCCGGCCACATCACCCTGGTGGAAGTGCTGCCCTGTGCCGATTACCCGAGCCTGTCAGCCGCCCTGCAAGCCTACCTGGCCCTGCCGCACATCGCTGCCGCGGGCGGACAAGCCGTACGCCATGCCATGATCGCCATCGCCAACCCGGTCGACGGCGATTTCCTCAGCATGACGAACCATCACTGGTCGTTCTCGATCCGCGCCATGCGCGAAGAGTGCGGTTTCACGACCCTGGACGTGGTCAACGATTTCACGGCCCTGGCGCGCGCCTTGCCGCAGCTGTCGAGCGAGCAGAAGCATCAGATCGGCGCGGGCACGGCCCGTCCGAACACGGCCATCGGTTTGATCGGCGCCGGCACGGGCCTGGGCGTGTCGGGCCTGATTCCGTCGCACGGCGGCTGGATCGCCCTGCAAAGCGAAGGCGGCCACGTCAGCTTTGCGCCGTTCAACGAAGTGGAAGTGAGCATTCTGCAATTTGCCTGGCGCGAATATGAACACGTCTCGGCCGAACGCCTGATTTCCGGCGATGGCCTGGAACTGATCTACCGCGCGCTGGCCGACCGCGCGGGCGTGCCGGCCGAAGACTTGCCGGCGGCGGAGATCACGCGCCGCGCGCTGGCCGGCGAATCGCAGCTGTGCGACGACGTCATCGAAGCGTTCTGCTGCATGCTGGGCACGGTGGCGGGCAACGTCGCCGTCACCCTGGGCGCGCTGGGCGGTATCTATATAGGCGGCGGCATCGTGCCACGCCTGGGCGCGCGCTTCGACCGCTCCGGCTTCCGCGCCCGTTTCGAACGCAAGGGCCGCTTCGCCAATTATGTGTCGCAAGTGCCCACCTTCGTCATCACGGCGCAGTACCCAGCTTTCCTGGGCGCATCGGCCATTCTCTCGGAGAAACTCGCCTCCCTGTGATGCGGGGAGCGGGCGATGTGTCGCGCCAGGACCGGGTAAAACGCGTGTTTTACCCGGTTTTGCGCTTTTCCGCTTTTTATCAGGTACAATTGGCATCGTTGGATGAAACGACGACTGTCGCTCTCCGGTCTGGCTGTTTGGCCGCCACGGGAGAAGCAGCTGCTCCGGAGTTCGTTTCATTGCTGGTTATTTAAGGCCAGCACCATGGATGGCAGGACTTTCACTGCATCCGCTTTAGTCCCGCTTTGCGCGCATCGGCCAAGGCGTCGGAAAAACAGCCTCAACTAGTAACCCAGCACGGCGTCATCATGATGTCTGCCATCTGTTACGTTGAAATGAACGTTTTTGATTTCTTTCTCTGCATACGAATTGCAACACACATCCGCACAGAATTGCTATGAATACAATTGAGGCTAAAAAAGTCCTCGAAACCGCGTTGCTGTGCGCTCGTGAATCGCTGACGATCCACAGCCTGAAAAAGCTGTTCGTCGATGCGGACGAGAATGGTCGCGTGCGCGGTGTCGGCGTCGGTGCCGACACGATCAAGCAATTGCTGGAAGAGTTGCGGCAGGAGTGGGAAGGGCGCGGCATCGAGATCGTCAGTCTGGCCTCGGGCTGGCGCTTTCAAAGCCGCCCGGAAATGAAGATGTATCTCGATCGCATGACGCCCGAGCGGCCGCCCAAGTATTCGCGGGCGACCCTGGAAACCCTGGCCATCATCGCCTACCGCCAGCCGGTGACGCGCGGCGATATCGAAGAGATTCGCGGCGTTGCCGTCAATTCGCAGACGATCAAGATGCTGGAAGACCGCGGCTGGGTCGATGCCATCGGCTACCGCGACGTGGTGGGACGGCCGGCCTTGCTGGCCACCACCAAGCAGTTTTTGGATGACCTGGGTTTGCATTCGCTGTCCCAGCTGCCGCCGTTGCAGCAAATCAGCGAGATGCAGGGCAATGGGCTCGAAGCCCTGGAAGCGGCCCTGCAGGAAAATTTTGATAAAGCAAGCAATGAGCTTGCCCACCAGCTTGGTGCAGGTAGCAATACGGCTGTGACAGATGTAGATGTGACAGCAAGCCTTGATGCCGGCCCCGATGCTTCGCCCTCGGACGAAGCCTACACTCACGACCCTGCGCCAGAACTAACGGTTGACGCTGCGCCAGGTCAGCACAGCCAAGAAACGAAGAATGAATAATCCGAACACACCCGAGACAGTAACCGCCAGCGACGAAGCCGTCGTTGCCAAGCCCAAGCGCCGCACCAAGGCCCAGATCGAAGCTGATGCGGCCGCTGCCGCCGCTGCCGGCGACACCGTCGCTGCCAAACCGAAGCGCCGCACGAAAGCCGACGTGGCCGCCGATGCGCCTGTCGCCGCTGCTGGCGATGCTGCTGAAGCTGCGCCAGCGGCCAAGAAAACCCGCGCCAAGCCGGCCCTGAAAGCCGTGGCCGACGCCCCGGAAGCCGCTGCCGAGGCCGTTGCCGCGCCAGCGCCG